>JANJXF010000190.1 GCA_024709165.1 Thiobacillus sp.
GCGATCGCCGCCAGAATGCCGATGATCGCCACGACGATCATCAGTTCGATCAGGGTGAAACCTTGTTGGACTTTACGCATGTCATATCTCCTTGAAGTTGGGCAGTTTGAACACGTGTTCGCCGTGTCTGGTGCAATTACGTGCAGGGGGCGTGCCAACTTTAGGCGGGCAATGTAAAAATGCGTGTACCTGCCCGGAGACGCCGAAACTACGTGCCCCGGTGCGCGCGCCCTCCCGAACCCGATCCGGCGATGTCGCAAAAACAGGAACCGCCCTGCTGTCAGGACCAGTCAGCAAGTGCCGTTTTTTGTCAGTTATCACTCAATGCTCAATATGGGGTCATGCTCAATATGGGGTCAGACTCCATTTCCCACTCAGTCACCCGACACCTTCCGTGGACGCCCCACCCCTTTGGATACCGTCCGCCTTTGTCCCAATGCCTCGATTTCCGCCCTGAAACTGGCGCCACCCAAGGCCCATCCCTTGTGCGTACACTCACGGATCGCCGCCAGATCACCTTGCTCGATCGACGCGGCAAACGCCCCCCGGTAAGCCTTCCGGCGGGATGCTTCGTCGAGTCCCAGACGAAGATATTGCTCGTGAGAAACCAGCCAGTCCCCATTCGGACCGCCACGCCCCATCGCATTGCGGCGGTAGCTCGACCATGGATAGTCCTGAGGCGTGGCGACCATTCCGGCTCGCACAGGGTTCAGTTCGATATAGCGCATCAGGGTCAGCAGATAAGGCTCGCTATCCACCACCGTGGCCCGGTAACGCCCCTCCCACAGCGTCCCGCTGCGTTGGTAAGTACGGTTGAAATACTGGACATAACGGCGCCCGACCGATTGCAGGACTTTGCCAATGCTGTGTTCGAACCCAGGCGTTGCAAGCAGATGCACGTGATTCGTCATCCACACATAGGCGTGGATCGCGAGCCCATGCTCCGCCGCGGCTTCAACGAGCGCATCCCGAAAAAACTGGTAGTCCGCCACGGCCGCAAAAATCGCCTGGCGGTTGTTGCCGCGCTGGATAATGTGCTGCGGTTGTCCGGGAATAACGTAGCGTGGAAGGCGCGCCATGAATATTCACCTTGAAGTTGTGAAGTTGAGAACAGTTCACACAGGGTACGCCGAAATCGTGTCTGACCCCATTTTTTGTTTTGTCCGCATTTTTGCGCATTTCGGCGAACGTGACCGGCGGTTTCGCTCGAACGTGACCGGTCGTTTCGGCGCATCGTGACCGCCGCGCAGCGGCGGGTGTTGCGCGCCTGAATTGTAACCTTGTCGGTCACGATGGGTCGTTTCCGGTGGCCTCCTTTCTCGTTTTCGGGCGCGACTGACGGAGAGAATCGCCCGTCAGCGTGATCCGGTGGT
>JANJXF010000051.1 GCA_024709165.1 Thiobacillus sp.
GCGCGGCGGCGTCTGTATCTCAGCCACGCGCAGTCGCGCATGCTGCACGGCCAGGTGCGCTACGGCTTCGCATCGCGCTTTCTCGCCGAACTGCCCGCTGCCGTGCTGCTGCCGCTGAACCGCCGCAGCGCCACCCGCGACACTCCTGCGCCGCCGGCCCCCCGTGCAGCGCCGGTTGGCCACGGCACCGGCTATCGCGTCGGGCAGAGCGTCGCGCACGCCAAATTCGGCACCGGCATCATCATCGATTTCGAGGGACGCGGCCCCGACGCGCGGGTGCAGGTGAAGTTCGGCAACGCCGGCACCAAGTGGCTGGCGCTCGCTTACGCGAAGTTGTCGCCGGCCTGAGGCGCCGGCTTCGTCTCGTCCGACCACACCGCAAAAATCGCCTGGTAGGAGGCATACAGCGAGCCGAACAGCACCGGCATCGCCACCAGCAGGCCCAACATCAGCGGCACCAGCGCCGCGAGGAACAGCACCAGGCCCAGCGCCAGGCCATTGACCAGCAGCGCCGCCCAGTTGCGCAGCACCGCCTTCATGCTCACGCCGAGCGCGGTGGCAGGACGCGCGCCACCGAACAGGATTAGCGCCGGCGCGAACCAGGTCGCCATCATGAGCGGGGTGAACAGCAGCAGGCCGGTCAGCACCGCGGGTGCCGCCGCGTTCAGCATCGCCTGTATCTGCGTGGGATCCTGCTGTGTGCGCGCCGCGGTGACGAAGGCTTCGGCATCGAACCCCATGTTTTCCATCACCGTGCCGATCAGCAACGCGCCCATGAGCTGCACCGCGCCGATGGTCATCAGCGGGATCGCCGGGCCACGCACGCCGGCAAGAAAATGCGGCAGTTCGAGGTCCCGACCTTCGTCGAGCGCGCGGTAGGCGGCCATGAATCCTGCCACCATCAACGGCGAGGCAAGCTCGGACAACGCGCCGCCGAGCTGCGGCACGAGGCCCAGCGCCATTACCATGCCGAACAGCATCGCAAACGCGGCCGAGAGCAACAGGGGGTTCTTGCGATACAGCGCGAATCCGCTGCGCACCCATTGCCAACCCTCGCCGGCGGCCACCTTGCGCGGGACGTCCTGCGGCGCCGGCATCAGAATTCCTTGATCACCCACATCGGCGGGCGCATCCCGGAATCGAGGCTCTCCTGGCGCGCGAACTGCCCATCGCCGCGGTTATCGATGAGGTAGTACGGCTTGCCGGCGCGCGGGATGACCTTCAGCATGTAAAGTTTGCCGTTGGCGCGATACTCGATCACCCGTCCCTGCGGACTCGGCTTGATCGTCACTGCCGGCGCATCCTCCGGCCCCGGCGGGCCGTCGGGTACCGGCTTGAGATCGGGCGGACGGTCGGAAGGCGCTGCGGCGACCACCGCAGCGCTCAGCAACAGGGCCAGCAGCAAGGCAACATTGCGCATGAGAAACTCCACTTGCAGGTTCAAAGATTGAGCTGGATTTCGCGCTCGGCCATCGACGGCATGAAGCCGCGTTTTTCATAATGGCTGAAGATGACGTCGGCCACTTCTTCCGGGCGGTCGATGATGCGCATGAGGTCGACATCCTCCGGCGAGATCATGCCCTCGCTCACCAGGCGGTCCTTCACCCACTCCGCGAGCCCGGCCCAGAAGCCCGACCCGACCAGGATGATGGGGATGGGCGCGATCTTGCCGGTCTGCACCAGGGTGAGCGCCTCGAACAGTTCGTCCATCGTGCCGAACCCGCCGGGCATGACGACATAGGCGGCGGTGAACTTGACGAACATGACCTTGCGCGCGAAGAAGTGGCGGAAAGTCTGGCTGATGTCCTGGTAGGGGTTGGCGCTCTGTTCATGCGGCAACTGGATGTTGAGTCCGACGCTGGGAGACTTGCCGAAGTATGCGCCCTTGTTGGCGGCTTCCATGATGCCCGGGCCGCCGCCGGAAATCACCGAGAAACCCGCATCGGACAGTTTGCGCGCGATGTCTTCGGTCAGCATGTAGTAGGCATGATCGGGCGGCGTGCGCGCGCTGCCGAAAATCGACACCGCGGGACGGATCGGCGCCAGGCGTTCCGTCGCCTCGACGAACTCTGCCATAATCTCCAGCATCCGCCACGACTCGCGTGCGGAGTAGCCGATCTCGGCGATGCGCCCCGGGTCTGACAGGGGGGGCAATTTATCCAGGTGCATGCTTGAACGCCTCGTGAACGATTCTGCAAAAACGCTGTTGCTGGTGGACGGCTCGTCCTATCTCTACCGCGCCTTTCACGCCCTGCCTGACCTGCGCAACGCGGCGGGCGAACCAACCAACGCGATGAAGGGCGTGCTGGCGATGCTGCGCCGGCTGCAGAAGGACTACGCCGCCGATTATATCGCCTGCGTGTTCGACGCGAAGGGCAAAACCTTCCGCGACGCGCTCTATCCCGACTACAAGGCGCATCGTCCGCCGATGCCCGACGACCTGGCGCAGCAGATCGCCCCGCTCTACGACATGATCCGCGCCGACGGCTGGCCGCTGGTGGTCGTCGAGGGCGTCGAGGCGGACGACGTCATCGGCACGCTGGTGCGCCACGCCACGGCGCGCGGGGTGCGCAGCATCGTCTCCACCGGCGACAAGGACATGGCGCAGCTGGTCGACGATCACGTCACCCTGGTCAACACCATGAATGAGGAGACGCTCGACGCATCCGGCGTCGCCGCCAAATTCGGTGTGCCGCCGGCGCGCATCGTCGACTATCTCACGCTGGTGGGCGACAGCGTCGACAACGTGCCCGGCGTCGCCAAGTGCGGCCCCAAGACGGCGGCGAAATGGCTGGGCGAATACGGCACGCTCGACGCGCTGCTGGCGCACGCGGATACGGTCAAGGGCGTGGTCGGCGAGAACCTGCGCAGTGCACGCGGCTGGCTACCGCAGGCGCGCGTGCTCGTCACCATCAAGACCGACGTCGAACTGCCCTTCGATTTCGACGATCTGGTGCAGAAGCCGCGCGACACCGAGGCGCTGCGCGCGCTGTTCGAGCGCTACGAATTCCGCACCTGGTTGCGCGAGCTCGACACCGCCACACCCGCAACGCCCGAGCAGGACCGCAGCGGGTTGCACCGCGCGCACTACGAAACCCTCCTCGACACCGCCAGCCTGGACGTCTGGATCGCCCGGCTCGAAGCTGCGCCGGCTTTCGCCTTCGACACCGAAACGACCGCACTCAACCCGATGCAGGCGCAACTGGTCGGCCTGTCCTTCGCCGTCGCGCCGGGTGCGGCCGCCTACGTGCCGCTCGCCCATCATTACGCCGGCGCGCCGACGCAGCTTGGCCGCGACGCGGTGCTGGCAAGGCTCAAACCGCTGCTGGAAGCGCGCGACGCGAAAATCGTCGGCCAGCACCTCAAGTACGATCGCCACATCCTCGCGCACTACGGCATCACGCTCGGCGGCGTCGCCGACGACACCCTGTTGCAGTCCTACGTGCTGGAGGCACACCAGCCGCACGAGCTCGGCAGCCTGGCCACGCGCCACCTGGATCTTGCGACACTCAGCTACGACGACGTCACCGGCAAGGGTGCCGCGCGCATCGGCTTCGAGCAGGTCGAGATTGCGCGCGCCACCGAGTACGCGGCGGAGGACGCCGACGTCACCCTGCGCGTGCGCGACGCGCTGGCGCCGCGCATCGCCGCGTCCGACAGGCTGGAATTCGTGTATCGGCAGATCGAGCTGCCGGTGGCGGACATCCTCTTCCGCATGGAACGTGCCGGTGTGCTGCTCGACCGCACGTTGCTCGCGGTGCAGAGCGGCGAACTCGGCATGAAGATGCTGGCGCTGGAACAGCGCGCCTTCCAGGAAGCGGGGCAGCCGTTCAACCTCGGCTCACCCAGGCAGATCGGCGACATCCTGTTCGTGCAAAAGGGTCTGCCGGTCATCAAGAAGACGCCCGGCGGCGCCCCGTCCACCGACGAGGAGACGCTGGAACAGCTCGCCCTCGACCACCCGATCGCACGCGCCATCCTCGACTACCGCGCACTGGCCAAGCTGAAGTCGACCTACACCGACAAGCTGCCGCAGATGATCGATCCCACGACCGGGCGCGTGCACACCAGTTACTCGCAGGCGACCGCGGTCACCGGCCGCCTGGCGAGCTCGGAGCCCAACCTGCAGAACATTCCCGCGCGCACCGCCGAGGGGCGCCGCATCCGCGAGGCATTCATCGCGCCGCCCGGCCATCTGCTGGTGTCCGCCGACTATTCGCAGATCGAGCTGCGCATCATGGCGCACCTGTCGGACGACGCGGGTCTTTTGACCGCCTTCGCCGAGGACCGGGACATCCATGCCGCCACCGCCGCCGAAGTGTTCGGCGTGCCGCTCGACGCAGTCAGCACCGAGCAGCGGCGCATGGCCAAGGTGATCAATTTCGGCCTCATCTACGGCATGTCGGCGTTCGGCCTCGCCGCGCAGCTCAATCTCGAACGCGCCGCGGCGCAGGCGTATATCGACCGCTATTTCACGCGCTATCCGGGGGTTGCCGATTACATGCAGCGCACGCGCGAAGCCGCACGCAGCCAGGGCTACGTCGAGACCGTGTTCGGCCGCCGCCTGTACCTGCCCGAGATCAACGCAAAAAATCCGCAGCGCCGCCAGGGCGCCGAGCGCGCCGCGATCAACGCGCCGATGCAGGGCACTGCGGCGGATCTCATCAAGCTCGCGATGATCGCGGTACAGCGCCGGATCGACACGGAACGGCTCGGCAGCCGCCTGTTGCTGCAGGTACACGACGAACTCGTGCTCGAAGTGCCGGAAGGCGAGCTCGGCCGCGTGCGTGCCGAACTGCCGGCGTTGATGTGCGAGGTCGCCACCCTGAAGGTGCCGCTTCGTGTCGGCATCGGCGCCGGGCGCAACTGGGAAGCGGCGCACTGACGGGCGCTCCACCGCGAAGCGCGCATCCGCTCGCACCCAAAAGGAAACGGGCGCCGAGGCGCCCGTTTCGTCGCTGCGTCGACCCGCTTACTGCTGCGGGACCAGCTCGACGCGGCGGTTCTTCGCGCGGCTTTCCGCGCTGTCATTGTCGGCGATCGGACGGGATTCGCCGTAGCCCTTGGCGCTGAGACGTTCCGCGGCGACGCCCTTGCCGACGAGATAGGCACGCACGGCCTCGGCACGGCGCTGCGACAGCTTCTCGTTGTAGGCGTCGGAATTGACCGAGTCGGTGTGCCCGGCCACCTCGACCTTGACCTCACCCCATTCCTTGAGGGTGGCGGCGGCCTGATCGAGAACCGCGGTCGCGTCCGCACGCAGCTCGGCGCTGTCATTGTCGAAATTGACGCCTTCGAGAACGAGCTTTTTCGGCAGGGGCGCGGGCTCCTCGACCTTCGGCGGGCAACCATCGGCGGTGCCGGGGGCGGGCACCGTCGGGCACTTGTCTGCCGCATCGGGAATACCGTCGCCATCGCCATCCGGCGGGCAGCCGTCCGCAGTACCCGGCGCCGGCACCGTGGGGCACTTGTCCTTGTAATCCGGGATGCCGTCGCCGTCGCTGTCCGGCGGGCAGCCCCTGGCGTCGACTTTCACGCCGGCGGGGGTGTCGGGGCACTGGTCGAGGCCGTCGAACACGCCATCATTGTCGCTGTCCAGCGGACACCCCTTGCTGTCGACCTTGGCCCCCTTGGGCGTGTTGGGACACTGGTCGAGGCGGTTGGACACGCCGTCGCCGTCGGTATCGGCGGGCGCGCCAAGGCCCCAGGAATAGCCCAGCAGTGCCTGCACATTGCTCAAGCCGCCACCGGGCAGGCTGCTGTTGCCGAACGACTGGTCGGCGCGCAACTCCCAGCGGAACGCGTCGTTCACACCGACCGCCCAGTCCTGGCCGACACCGAGCGAGGCCAGGGGGCGCGTGAAATCGGGGCCGCTGTCGGTGTTGACGTTCATCAGCCCAAGGCCGCCCGAAAGGAACCAGTTGTAGCGCTGCTGGCGGGAGATCAGCCACTCCAGGCCACCGCGCAGCGTGGTCGCATCGGCATCGCCGACACCGGCCGCGTTGCCGTCATACGGCCCATAGACGAGGTCGCCAAAGAAATTGACATCCTCGCGCAGACGCTGGCCATAGCGCAGGCCGAACAGCGGATTGACCTCGCCGTCCTTGCTGCCGACCAGGTCTCCGTCGGCCCAGCCGCCGCCCAGCAGCAGCCCCAGGCTGCGCTCGGGCATTTCTGCGGCCCCTGCGCTACCCGCCGCGGCGAAGAGCGCGACGAGCACGCTCATGCGACATGCGTGTTTCATGTTTCGACTCCCTTGATTTCGACAAATCGGAAAAGATTACGCGGCGCCCGCCGCTCGAATGACCCGATTCTATCAAGCGGCACGGCGCCGAGGCCCGATGTGCGGCACCACGGCAGCACTGCGGTTGCAGCGGCACAACAGAGGGCTTGACACGGCATCCCGCCGCCGAAACTATTTTTTCAGGCTGTCGCGAATCTCACGCAGCAGCACGATGTCCTCCGGCGGCGCGGCGGGGGCTGCGGACGGCGGAGTTTTCTTCAGGCGATTCAACTGCTTGACCAGAACAAAGACGATGAACGCCAGAATGATGAAATTGAGCAGGATGGTAAGGAAGCTGCCGTAGGCGAACACCGGCACGCCAGCCTCTTTCACTGCGGCGAGCGTATTGGCGACGCCTCCCGGAACGACGCCCAGCGGCAAAAACAGATTGGTGAAGTCGAAGCCGCCAAAAATCGCACCGACGACCGGCATGATGAGATCGTTGACGATGGATTCGACGATCTTGCCGAATGCGGCGCCGATGATGACGCCCACTGCCAGGTCCATGGCGTTGCCCTTGACCGCGAATTCCCTGAACTCGGACATGAAGCTCATGCGTGCGTTCCTCCCCGGTATTGATCAAGCTTTCCATCATAGGCATGGATCACGACCTGTTCCAGTCACGGATTGTAAATATTCCTGCGGCCGTAAATATTCCCGCGGCTTGGTCGGGCGCGCCGGGAAGGGTAAAATCCAGCCCCTTATGCATATCGGTCCCCATCGCCTCAAAAACCGCCTGATCGTCGCTCCCATGGCGGGGGTGACCGACCGGCCGTTCCGCCAGCTGTGCAAGCGGCTGGGCGCGGGCATGGCCGTGTCGGAAATGGTGACCTCGAACTCGCTGCTGTACGGTTCGGCGAAAACCGCGCGGCGCGCCAACCATGACGGCGAGGTCGACCCGATCAGCGTGCAGATCGCCGGCGCCGACCCGGCGATGCTGGCGCAGGCGGCGCGCCACAACGCCGACCGCGGCGCGCAGATCATCGACATCAACATGGGCTGTCCGGCGAAGAAGGTGTGCAACGTGATGGCGGGTTCGGCCCTGCTGCAGGACGAAACGCTGGTCGGGCGCATCCTCGACGCCGTGGTGAAAGCAGTGCCCGAGGTGCCGGTGACGCTGAAAATCCGCACCGGCTGGGACCGCGAACACCGCAACGCGCGCAACATCCTGAAGATCGGTGAGAACGCCGGTGTGCAGGCGCTGGCGATCCACGGCCGTACCCGCGCCTGCGGCTATACGGGCGAGGCCGAATACGACACGATCAAGGCGGTCAAGGCCGAGGCAAAGATTCCGGTGATCGCCAACGGCGACATCACCACGCCGGAAAAGGCGCAGCGCGTGCTCGATTACACCGGCGCCGACGCCATCATGATCGGCCGCGCGGCACAGGGCCGGCCGTGGATCTTCCGCGAGATCGAGCATTTCCTCGCCACCGGCGAGCATCTGCCCGAGCCGGAAATCGCCGAGATCCACAGCCTGCTGCTCGGCCATCTGCACGACCTGTACGCCTTCTACGGCGAACTCACCGGCGTGCGCGTGGCGCGCAAGCACATTTCCTGGTACACGAGAGGCCTGGCCGGCAGCAGCGCCTTCCGCCACGCCATGAATCAGTTCGACACGGTGGCCGAACAGCTTGCCGTGGTCGACGCGTATTTTGCACAGGCGGCGCGTGCCGACAGCCGGTTGCGCTACGTCACGCCGTCCACGCCAGGCGTATCGCCAAACGTGCGACTCGCGGCATGAACAGGGGAGTCCAATAATGATCGAAGAAACCGAAATCTCCGCATGCATGCGGCGTTCGCTGAATCGCTACTTCAAGGACCTCGACGGCGAACCGGCGGGGAGCGTCTACAGCATGGTGCTGAGCGCAGTGGAGAAACCGTTGCTCACCTACATTCTTGACCGCGCCGAAGGCAACCAGACGCGCGCCGCCGAAATGCTCGGCATCAACCGCAACACCCTGCGCAAGAAAATGCGCGACCACGGCCTTTCCGATTGACCCCATCATGATCATCCAGCGCGCGCTCCTTTCCGTTTCCGACAAGACCGGCCTCATCGACTTCGCCCGCACGCTCGCCGCCGCCGGCGTCGAACTGCTCTCCACCGGCGGCACCGCCAAGGCGCTTCGCGACGCCGGCCTCGCGGTGATCGACGTCAGCGAATACACCGGCTTCCCGGAAATGCTCGACGGACGGGTGAAGACGCTGCACCCCAAGGTGCACGGCGGCATCCTCGGCCGGCGCGACCTGCCCGAGCATGTGGCAACCATGCAGCAGCACGGCATCCCCAACATCGACCTGGTGTGCGTGAACCTCTATCCCTTCGTCGCCACCGTCGCCCGGCCGCACACGCTCGACGACGCCATCGAGAACATCGACATCGGCGGGCCGGCGATGGTGCGCTCGTCGGCCAAGAACTACCGCTTCGTCGCCATCGTCACCGACCCTGCCGACTACCCGGCGCTGGTCGGCGAAATGCAGGCCAACGGCGGCGCACTCACCGACGCCACCCGCTTCGCACTGGCGAAGAAAGCCTTTTCCCACACCGCCGAATACGACGGCGCAATCAGCAACTATCTCACCGCGCTCAACGACAACAACGAGCGCGAAACCTTCGGCGAGAAGCTGAACCTGCAGTTCACCCGCGCGCAGACCTGCCGCTACGGCGAGAACCCGCACCAGGCAGGGGCCTTCTATGTGGAGGCGAACGCTCCCGCCGGCACCATCGCCACCGCGCGCCAGATTCAGGGCAAGGAGTTGTCCTACAACAACATCGCCGACACCGACGCGGCACTGGAATGCATCAAGCAGTTCGACGCCGCGCCGGCCTGCGTCGTCGTCAAGCACGCCAACCCCTGCGGCGTCGCCTACGGCGCGAATCTCCTGGACGCCTACGACCGTGCCTACAAGACCGATCCCGAGTCGGCCTTCGGCGGCATCATTGCCTTCAATGGCCGGCTCGACGGCGCGACCGCCGCCGCCATCGTCGAACGCCAGTTCGTCGAGGTCATCGTCGCTCCCGAGGTGAGTCCGGAAGCCAGCGAAGCCGTCGCCGCGAAAAAGAACGTGCGCTTGCTCGAATGCGGGAGGTGGGCGGGGGCGCCGTCGGGGAATCCGACCCAATCAGGCACCGTCCAGCTCGACATGAAACGCGTGGCCGGTGGTCTGCTGGTGCAGAACGCCGACGTGCTGCTCAATGCCGACCTGAAGATCGTCACGCAGCGCGCGCCCACTGAAAAAGAAATGGACGACCTGCTGTTCGCCTGGCGTGTCGCCAAGTTCGTCAAATCCAACGCCATCGTCTACGCGCGTGACCGCATGACCGTCGGCGTCGGCGCCGGTCAGATGAGCCGGGTCAACTCCGCGCGCATCGCCGCGATCAAGGCCGAACACGCCGGCCTCGCCGTGCCCGGCTCGGTGATGGCCTCAGACGCCTTTTTCCCTTTCCGCGACGGTATCGACCAGGCCGCGGCGGCGGGCATCAAGGCGGTGATCCAGCCCGGCGGCTCGATGCGCGACGAGGAAGTCATCGCCGCCGCCAACGAGCATGGCATCGCGATGGTGTTCACGGGAACGCGGCATTTCCGTCACTGATTTCCGGTGAGCGGCAAGCGGTGAGCAGAGAGCGAGACAACCGAACGCACGCCAACTCCACCGCTCACCGCTCACCGCTCACCGCTTGCCGCTCACCGCTCACCGTTTACTACTTACTGCTCACCACCATGAAACTCCTCGTCATCGGCTCCGGCGGCCGCGAACACGCGCTGGCCTGGAGGCTCGCGCAATCGCCGAAGGTTTCCCAGGTCTACGTCGCACCCGGCAACGGCGGCACGGCGGCGGACGACGCTCTCGTCAACGTGCCGCTCACAGCGATTCCGGCGTTGATCGAGTTCGTCCGCCGCGATCCGGACATCGCCTTCACCGTGGTCGGCCCCGAGGCGCCGCTCGCCGCGGGGGTGGTCGATGCGTTCCGCGCCGCGGGTCTGAAGATCTTCGGCCCGACGCAGGCGGCGGCGCAGCTGGAGAGCTCCAAGGATTTCGCCAAGCAGTTCATGGCGCGCCACGGCATTCCGACCGCGGCGTTCGGCACGTTCACCGACGCCGCCGCGGCACACGCCTACATTGACGAAAAGGGCGCGCCGATCGTGGTCAAGGCCGATGGTCTGGCCGCCGGCAAGGGTGTCGTCGTGGCAACGACTGCCGACGAAGCACACGCCGCGGTCGATGCCATGCTCGCCGGCAACAGCCTGGGCGAGGCCGGTAACCGCGTGGTGATCGAGGAATGTCTCACGGGTGAGGAAGCGAGCTTCATCGTCATGGTCGACGGCGAGCACGTGCTCGCGCTCGCCTCCAGCCAGGACCACAAGCGTCTGCTGGATGGAGACATGGGCCCCAACACCGGCGGCATGGGTGCGTATTCCCCGGCGCCGGTGGTGACGCCCGAACTGCACGCACGCATCATGCGCGAGGTGATTCACCCCGTCATCGAAGGCATGGCGCTGGAGGGCATCCGCTACACGGGATTCCTCTACGCCGGCGTCATGCTGGGCAACGACGGCGTGCCCAAGGTACTCGAATTCAACTGCCGCATGGGCGACCCGGAAACGCAGCCAATCATGATGCGGCTGAAGTCCGACCTTGTCGCGCTGTTCGAGGCCGCCATCGACGGCCGTCTCGACCAGGTCGAGGCGGAATGGGACCGCCGCACCGCGCTCGCCGTCGTGCTCGCCGCCGCCGGCTATCCCGACGCGCCGCAACAAGGCGCGGCCATCGGCCCGCTGCCGGGCGCCGCCGACGATCTCCATGTGTTCCATGCCGGCACCCACGTGGTAGACGGCCGCACCGTAGTGAGCGGCGGCCGCGTGCTGGCGGTGACCGCACTCGGCGACAGTGTGCGCATGGCGCAGAAGCGCGCCTACGACGCCGTGGCGGCGATCCATTTCGACGGCATGCAGTATCGCCGCGACATTGGCTGGCGGGCGCTGGAACGGAAGAAGTGAGGCGTGAGCCGTGAGGGGTGAGGCGGCCGAATTGCGCGCATATCTCACGCGCGGAGGACTGATCGCGTATCCAACGGAATCCTGTTATGGGCTCGGCTGCGATCCGCGCAATGAGCGCGCGCTCAAGCGCCTCATCGCGCTCAAGGGGCGCGATGCCGGCAAGGGGCTGCTGCTGATCGCCGACCGCTTTCATCATCTGCGCCGGTTCGTCGCCCCTTTGCCGCCGGCCGACCTGGCGCGCATGACGAAAACCTGGCCCGGCGCGGTCACCTGGGTGGCGCCAGCGTCGTCCGCCTGCCCGGTACTGCTCACTGGCGGCCGTCCGACGGTCGCCGTGCGCGTCACCGCGCACCCCGTTGCCGCGCGTCTGTGCCGCATGCTCGGCATGGCACTGGTGTCGACCAGCGCCAACCGCAGCGGGCAGAAACCCGCCCGGACCGCCGCACAATGCCGCAGAAGGTTCGGCGCGCGGGTGCATGTGATCGGTGGCCGCATCGGCACGCGCAAACGCCCTTCCACTCTCATCGATCTGGCCAGCAGCACCGTGTTGCGACCCTGATGACCGCCGAGATTTTCGACAGTACGGCCGTAAGGGCCTGGTTCTCCGACCTGCAGGCGCGCATCGTCGTCGCGCTCGAAGAAGTCGACGGCGCAGCGTTCCGCACCGACGCGTGGACACGCCCGGCCGATGCCGAGACCACCGGCGGCGGCGTGACGCGCGTGATCGAGGACGGCCGCGTGTTCGAGCGTGCCGGCGTCAACTTCTCTCACGTCGCAGGCAGCCAGCTGCCACCCTCGGCGAGCGCGCATCGGCCGGAACTCGCCGGGCGGCGTTGGGAAGCGATGGGCGTCTCGCTGGTGCTGCACCCGCGCAACCCCTACGCACCGACGGTGCATATGAACGTGCGCGCCTTCGTCGCGTTGTGCGACGGCGAAGCGCCGGTGTGGTGGTTCGGCGGCGGCATGGATCTCACGCCCTGCTACGGCTTCGAGGACGACGCGCGCCATTTCCACGCCACATGCAAGGCCGCGCTCGACCCGTTCGGCACCGACTTGCATCCACGCTTCAAGGCCTGGTGCGACCGTTACTTCTTCCTCAAACACCGCAACGAGGCGCGCGGCATCGGCGGCATCTTCTTCGACGACTTCGCCGAAGGCGGTTTCGACCGCGCATTCGCCATGACGCGCAGCGTGGGCGACGCTTTCCTCGACGCCTATCTGCCCATTCTCGCGCGCCGCCGCGACATGTCCTACGGCGAGCGCGAGCGCGACTTCCAGGCGTATCGCCGTGGGCGTTATGTGGAGTTCAACCTGGTGCACGATCGCGGCACGCTGTTCGGGCTGCAATCGGGCGGCCGCACCGAGTCGATCCTGATGTCACTGCCGCCGCTGGTGAAGTGGCGCTATGACTGGCAACCGGCAGCCGGCACGCCGGAAGCGGCACTCACCACTCACTTTCTGGTTGCACGCGACTGGGTGTGAGCATGTCGAAACTCTCGCGGCGTCTCCTCATCGGTTTTGTCCTCGTGCTGCTGACGCTGGGCGTGGTCGGCCTCGTCGCCTGGGAACTGCTGTCTTCGGCGCTGGAAGCCCGATATCTCGCGAAGACCGCGCAGAAAATGACCTGGCAGCTGAAGCCGGGGCCATCCGAGCGCATTCGCTATCCGGGCGGTGGGCCATACGATGTGCGCCTCGGCTACACCCGCCTGCCGGAATTCCTGCAGCGCCTGCAGCAGACCGGCTGGAAGATCGACGAACAGGCGAAGCTGAGCATCCAGATGGCGCGCGTGGCGGATCTCGGACTGTTCCTGCCGTATCACGAGAAAGACCAGGCCGGCATCACGCTGTACGACAGCATCGGCCAGCCGCTCTACGCCAGTCGCCATCCCACGCGTGCGTACGAGAACTTCGCCGCCATCCCACCGGTACTGGTAAGCGCCCTCCTCTACATCGAGAACCGCGAACTGCTGACCGAGGAATTCCCCACGCGCAACCCGGCGGTAGAATGGGACCGCCTGGCACAGGCGCTGCTGGAAAAAGGCATCAGCCTGGTCGACCGCAACCGCAACGTGCCCGGCGGCAGCACGCTGCCGACGCAGATCGAGAAATATCGCCACTCGCCCGAGGGCCTCACCGCCGGCATGAGCGAGAAACTGCGCCAGATGGCCACCGCCAGTCTGCGCGCCTATCTCGACGGCCCCAACACGCTGGCGATGCGTCGCGAAACCGTCACCGCGTACCTCAATACCGTGCCGCTGGCGGCGGCACCGCGCTATGGTGAGGTGCATGGGGTCGGCGACGGCCTGTGGGCCTGGTATGGCCTCGATTTCGGCGACGTCAACCGCACCCTCGCCAAGCCGCCTCCGGGTAAGGATGCACGCTATGCCAGCGCCTTCAAGCACGCGCTCTCGCTGATCGTCGCCGAACGCCGCCCCTCTTATTATCTGGCGTCCAACCGCAAGGCGCTGGACGCGCTCACCGACGACCACCTCGACCTGCTCGCCGGCGCCGGCGTGATTTCGATCGAACTCGCCAAGCAGGCCAAAACCATCAAGCTGCGCGCTTCCAGCCTGCGTGTCGATCCACCACCGCCGCATTTTGTCGAGCAGAAGGCCGCCAACGCGCAGCGCATCCGCGTTGCCGCACTGCTCGGCGTGCCGCGCCTGTACGATCTGGACCGCCTCGATCTCGAAGTCGACACCAGCGTCCGGCAGGATGCGCAGCAGATCGTCAGCCGCTACCTGCAAAGCCTCGCCAGACCCGAGGCCGCGGCGGCGTCCGGCCTGCTCGGCCATCGTCTGCTGAGTCCGGACAATCCGCTCGCCGCCGTCATCTACAGCTTCACCCTGTACGAGAAGACGCCACAGGGCAACCTGTTGCGCATCCAGGCCGACAATCTCAACCAGCCCTTCGACATCAACAGTCAGGCGCGCCTCGATCTCGGTTCGACCGCCAAGCTGCGCACGCTCGTCACCTATCTGGAAATCGTCGCGCGCCTGCACGGCGAATACCGCACGCTCGACCCCAAGGCGCTGACGCTGAAATCGCTGCCGCAGCGCGACGTGCTGGCGCAGTGGGTCGCGGCACGACTCCTCGCCGAGCGCGACGAGCCGCTCGCCGCCACGCTCGACGCGGCGATGGGGCGCATGTATTCCGCAACGCCGGAACCCTTCTTCACCGGCGGCGGCCTGCACAACTTCGCCAACTTCGACGCCAAGGACAACGGCCGCGTCATGGACGTGTGGGAAGCCACGCGCAACTCGGTCAACCTCGTCTACATCCGCATCATGCGCGACATCGTGCGCCACTATGCCAGCAGCACGCCCGGCGCCGCGGCGCGCGTTCTCGAAGACGCGGGCAACCCGCTGCGCGAAACCTACCTCGCCCGTTTCGTCGATCAGGAAGGCCGCGTCTACATCAACCGCTTCTACCAGCGCCACAAGACCCTGACGCCGGCGAACATGGCGAAGGACCTCTACACCCGCACCGGACCCAGCGCCCGCCGCTTCACCGCGGTGTACCGCTACCTCGAGCCCAACGCGGATTTCGCCACCTGGACTGCGGCCCTTCACGCGCACGTCCCCGCGAGCACCACGCTCGGCCAGAGGGCGCTCGAAGCGCTGTACCGCGAGCACGCGCCGGATGCCTACAGCCTCGCCGACCGCGGCTACATCGCCCAACTGCATCCACTCGAACTGTGGGTGGTGAAGACGCTGCGCACCGCGCCGCAGACCGACCTCAAGACCCTCTACGAGAGCGGCGCCGGCGTACGCCTCGAAGTCTACGACTGGCTGTTCCGCACCAGCCGCAAGAACGCGCAGGACATCCGCATCCAGTCGCTGCTCGAGGTAGAGGCGTTCGACCGCCTGCTCGCCGACTGGCAGCGCCTGGGCTATCCCTTCGACACCATCACACCCTCCTACGCCACCGCGATCGGCAGTTCCGGCGACCGTCCGGCAGCGCTTGCCGAGCTGATGGGCATTCTCGTCAACGACGGCGTACGCCGGCCGCTGGCGAGCCTCACCGGCATGCGCTTCGCCGCCGCCACGCCCTACGAGACACGCCTGTCGATGAAGACGGCGGGTGGCGAACGGCTGATGCCCACGGAAGTGGCGCAGACCGTGCGCCGTGCGCTCGCGGCGGTGGTCGACTCGGGCACCGCCGTGCGTCTGGCCGGCGCGCTCAAAGACTCCGCCGGCAACCGCCTTGCCATCGGCGGCAAGACCGGCACCGGCGACCACCGCTTCGAGCGCTACGGCCGCGGCGGGCAACTGCTCGAATCGCGCGTCGTCAACCGCACCGCCACCTTCGCCTTCTATCTCGGCGATCGCTACTTCGGCACCCTGACCGCGCTGGTACCCGGAGAACAGGCCGGGCGCTTCGGTTTCACCAGTTCGCTCACTGCCCAGATCCTGAAAACCCTGCTGCCAGCTTTGCAGCCGCATCTCTATCCGGAGCCGCCGGCGCCGACGACACCCGCCGCGCCGCCTGCCGAAGCCCCCGCCGCAGAAGCGCAGCCGGCGCCGCCCGCACCGCGCCCCATCCCCAAGGAAAAACCGGACGGCTCGACCAGCCAGGCCGACCCGCAGGTCAAGCAGCCGACGACCGGCGGATTCCCGGAAGAGCTCGAGCCCGGCGTCGAACCGGCGGCACCCGCCGGCGCACCCCCGGCCGGCAACTGAGCGCCCTATCCCGGGCCGCAATCCGCTATCCTTGTAAATCGGCTTCACTCGGTTTCGCCATGCAGGACATTCATCCGTTGATCCAGCACACGTCTGCGGGCTCCGGCAACATCAGCGTGCCGGCCCTGAAGGTGTTGTCGGAAATCACCACCAGCCTGTCCACCGACGCCAACGTCGAACAGCTGCTGGGGCGCTTTCTGGCGACCATGGTGCGCCTCGCCGGCGCGCAGGCCGGCGCGGTGCGCGTCATCACCGACGATCGCTCGCACCTGCGCCTCATCGGCTCGGTTGGCCTGCCGCCCGAACTCGTCGAACACGAGGCCATCGTCAGCGTCGATTGCGGCGTATGCGGCAAGGCAGCGCGCGAGGTTACCGTAAGCAGCTGGAACAACGTCGCCTTTTGCCACCGTCAGGCCAACGACCCCTATTTCACCGACACGTGCAACAGCGTGGTCGCCGTGCCGCTGATGCACAGGAACCAGGTCATGGGGGTCTACAACCTGTTCATGGAAGCCGGCAAGGACGTGCCGGAAGACGTGCGCCTCCTGTTCCGCTCCATCAGCGAACACCTCGGCATCGCCCTCGAGAACGCACGGCTCACGCGCGAGAACATGCGCATCTCGCTGATGAACGAACGCCAGATGCTGGCCAACCAGATCCACGACTCGCTCGCGCAGACCCTCGCCTACGCCAAGATGCGGCTCACCGTATTGAGCGACGCCATGCGCCGCGAAGACTATCCCAAGGCCAACCGCTATCTGGGCGACGTCGAGGAAGCCGTCGACCTTGCCTATGCCGACCTGCGCAACCTCATCACGCAGTACCGCGACCGCATCAACCCGCGCGGCCTCGTGCCCGCGATCCAGGAACTCGCCAAGAGCTTCCGCAAGAAGGCCAATGCCGACGTCGACTTCCTCAACCTGGTGCAGGACGTCGCCCTCACTCCCGACGAGGAAATCCAGGTCTTCCACATCATCCAGGAATCGCTCTACAACATCGCCAAGCACGCCCGCGCGCGCCACGTCGTCATCACCCTCGACCTCGAGGACGGCCAGTACATCATCAACGTCGCCGACGACGGCGTCGGCGTACAGAAAAAGCACGACGAATCGTCCACCCTGGGCAAGAGCTTTGGCCTCACCATCATGCGTGAGCGTGCCGCCCGACTGAACGGCAAGCTGACCATCGAGTCCCGCCCCGCCGGCGGTACCGTCATCCGCCTCGTCTTCCCCAAACGCAAGCCGGAACCCGTCGCATGAGCCTCACCCGCATCATCCTCGTCGACGACCACACCCTGTTCCGCAAGGGTCTGGCCGAACTCCTCGAACAAAGCGGCAGCATCGAGGTCACCGCCTTCACCGGCAAACCCGACGAAGTCGCCATGCTGTTGCGCGCGCATCGCCCCGACGTGCTGATCCTCGACCTCAACATGCCCGACACCGACGGCATCACCCTCATGCAGCAACTGCGTGCCGACGGCTTCACCCTACCCGTCCTCATCCTCACCCTGTCCGAGGCCGAGGACGACCTCGCCCGTGCACTGCGCGCCGGCGCCAACGGCTATTTGTTGAAAAGCATGGAACCCGACGAAGTCGTCGATGCCATCCAGCGCGCGCAGCGCGGCGAAACCGTCGTCGCACCCGCCATGACCGCCAAGCTCGTCAGCCTCTACGACAAGAAAGACCAGGACACCAGCTCCCTGCTCGACGCACTGACCCCACGCGAACGCGAAATCCTTTCCCACCTCTCGCGCGGCGAATCCAACAAGGCCATCGCCCGCACTCTCGACATCAGCCACGACACCGTCAAACTGCACGTCCGCCACATCCTCGCCAAGCTCAACCTGTCGTCGCGCGTGGAAGCGGCGGTGTTTGCGGTGGAGCACAAGGTCGCACCGGGGGGGCGAGAGGGACGGTAGGGTGCGCCGATCATTTCCTTTTTCTTCGGCATCCATCTTCGGCATCCATATCCGCATGTATCACGCGGAACATCAGCGATTCGAAACGGCTATCTCCTGAAGAACATGGAACCCGACGAAGTCGTCGTCGCACCCGTCATGATCGCCAAGCTCATCTCCATGAAGGAGGAACGCGTTGGCGCACCGGCGGCTCAAGGACGCGACCAACGCAAGAACTCACTGACCACACCGGAATGCGTCTCTATGAGCGCTTCCCGGAGCGGCAAGTATGGGCGTCCGGTTCCCGCTTTGGTACTGCCCCCATATTTTTGAATACAAGGCCTCAAGGTCGCGGGTGAATTGAACGGTATCAAACAACGGCGACGAAAGCCGGCCATGCGCCAGCCTTTCCCGTACGCCCTTCAACTTTTCCGGATGGGTTGCCAAGGTATACGCAAGATCGAAGTACTCGTCCCAGGTCGCAGTGACCAATTCCGACAGGCCAACAGCGTGCAACAGACTGGCGGCGATTCGGCTGGCGAATGTCTCGCCCGTTTTTGTGATGAGCGGCACGCCGGCCCACAGCACGTCGCATCCCGTGGAGTGCGAAGTGTATGGAAAACTGTCCAGAGCCAGATCAGCCAGGCTCAAGCGTGCGAGGTGGTCGGCAATGTCCCGTTTTTTGTGCGCGAAGATGATTCGATCGGGTTCGACGCCTCGTACATCGGCTTCCCTTTTCAGGTTCTCGGCCGCCGAAGCCGGGAGATCCGCCATCCAGAGGATGCTTTCTGGAACATCGCGCAGCAAGCGGCACCAGACGTCAAAGGTTTCCGGAATGAGCTTGAAGCTTTGATTGAAGCTTGAGAAAACCAATGCGCCTGCGGGTAGCCCTTCCTCATCGCGCGTCGGCACGCGGCCAATAGGCCGCTTTCCGTCATTGGGCAGGCAGCAATAGGGCATCTGCGCCAGGGTTTCGCTGAAGAATTCAGCCTGACTGGCAGGCGTTGCAACGGGGTCGCCAATGATGTAATCGGCCAGTCTTGCATGCCCCAGGGTGCCCGGATAGCCCAGCCAATTGACGATGATGGGCGCGGGACGAGAGGCTGTGATGCCCAGACGGGAATCCTTCGTGTTCCCGGTCAGATCGACCAGAATGTCGATGCCATCACCCGCAATGAGGCTTGCAGCCTCCTCGTCCGACATCAGCCGGACATCGCGAAAAACTTCGACATTTTTCTCGACTCTTTCGCGGTAGAGATCCCGTGTGCTCGGGCCAATGGAGTACGCATGAATTTTGAATCGCGTCCTGTCATGAAGCTCGAAGACCCCACCCAGCAAATGCATCACAGCATGTTCGCGAAAATCGGCTGAAAGATAGCCAATCCGCAAGCGTTGGCCACGCGGGTGACTGGCGGGGTTGAACAAGGACGGTTTGTCGAGAAAAGGCTGTATCTTGTCTCGGCATGCGAGCAGGGCGGCCTGCAATTGAACTCGTGGACCTGCCGAAGGCAAGGACATGAGTATTCGGGAAGGAATGCCCGGAACGCCTCGTTCGACACTGGCGATGATGTTCGCCTCATCCGATGCCGCCTGTGACCAGGACAGTAGCTGGCGGGCGCAGCTTGCGGCATGCCCGAGGGCATATCCGTAAGTGGGTTCGAGCGCGACGGCCTGCCGAAACTCGGCTTCTGCCTCCGGGAAGCGGCTGAGCTCCAGCAGCAGGTTGCCAAGATTGCCATGGATATTGGCGGAGTCGGGCCGGAGTTTCAGGGCATGGCGATACGCGTTTTCCGCCTCTTCCCACTTTCCAGTCTGGCTCAGCAGATTGCCCATCGCATTGAGTGCGTTTGCATGGTCTGGCTGAAGGCGCAGGCAGTGCTGCAACTGACGCCAGGCTTCCTCCAGCCGCCGACGTTCCAGAAGCAGGGTGGCAAGGTTGAAATGGGCGTCGGCAAACTCCGGCGACAGAGCAATGGCCTTGCGATAGGCATCTTCTGCCTCGCCGAAGCGCAGCCTGTCCATGAGCACATTGCCCAGGTCGTTATGGACGTCGGCCTGGCGCGGCTGGATTTTCAGCGATTGACGGTAGGCTGCCTCGGCTTCATCATGACGATCCTGCTCCGCGAGCAGCAAACCGAGGTTGTAAAGCGCATTGACATGGTCCGGCGCAGCTCCCAGAGCATCCCTGTAGAGCCGTTCAGCCTCCACGGGCCGCTTCGTGGCCCGGTACAGGTTGCCCAGGTTGACCGTGGTGTTCGCGTCGTCCGGCGTCAGTTCAAGCGCTTCCAGGAACGCGGCCTCCGCTTCGCCGAGCCGGCCGGCATCGCTCAGAACCAGGCCCAGGTTGCACAGCGCAGCGGCATGATCGGGCTTGATCTCAATAGCGGAACGCAGATACGTCTCTGCCCGATCCAGCAGTCCAAGCGAACGCGCGCACACCGCGGCGAGATTCAGCAAGGCGGGCTGCGGCGGCGAAAGCGTCAGCAGCGGCTCGATCAGCGCAAGCGCCTGCTCGGAGTGGCCCTGCTGGTGCAAGGCGAACGCGCGTTGTGCGGCCGCAAGGTGTTCGGGGGCAAGGGACATGGACGAGTGATGCCGAGAAGATAGACAGGTAATCGTATAGGTTTGGACAAAAAAACAGGGGCAACTATTTGCCCGGACTGTCCATCAGTTGAAATCCAGGCATGTCGGGCTGAAGCCCGACCTACGGTTTATCGGACATTCGGGGAAGTGCTGGACAATTCGATTTTATCCCGGATTGTCCATTAGCCCCTCCCGCAGGCGGGGGTTGGGGTGGGGGAAACGCACTGGGCCAACCGGGTTGCCAGTGGATACGCCCTCACCCCGGCCCTCCCGCTTGCCGGAGAGGGAGAAAACCAGTCCATGCACCACGTTTGATGCCCAATGGGCAATTTGGGTTTATCGTTCCGGCGCACGCCGGAACCCGGTCAAATCTGGCGTCTGCACTTCCACAGGTGGTGCCGGGAGGGGTGGGGAGACGGTAGCACACTCGGCCACGCCGCCGCGATCCGTGGTTTTACTGGACGCACCCCGCGATGTAACGGGTCTGTCCGTTTGAATATCCATCCGTGCATTGGTCATTCTCCCGGATATATACGCGCGCGTTCGGCCTGGTTGAGTAACAATAACCGAAGACTGTGGCCGTGCCTGTCTGCGCCGAAGACATCGGATTGGCTTTGTCGTTGAACATGAAGGTCTTCACTGACCGATCCCCGTACAAGGCATAGGAGAACATCGCCGCTGAATCCTGGATACGATCGCGATAGGCAACCTTGGTGGCGATTGCGTTGTCGAGACTGGTGGCCTCGGCCATAGCCAGGTCCGTATAACCCGCGTTGACGTCCAGAACGAGCTGGAACACGTCGCAATTCTCTCCCGCCAGGATCTTGTCGCCTTTCGCGTTCAAGGGCTGGTCATACAGATAGATGGCGTCGCGCAAGGCCATGTTGCCTTCACCGCCAGACCCGGCGCCGCTGCCATTGTCCGCGACGGTACACGAGGTCGTGCGGCCATCCGAATAGGTGTTGGTGCAGCTGTCCCTCTGTTGGAAATAGACGTGGGCCGTTGGTTTGGTCGAATAGCAGTAACCGAAGATGGTTGCACTGCCAATCTGGGCCGATGCGGATGGATCATTCCTGTCGTTGAAAGTGAAGGTCTTCACCGCTTGATCCTGATAGAGCGCATAGGCGAACATGGCGTGGGCGTTCAGAATGGTGTCGGGGTACGCGGTCTGCGTTCCGATGGCGTTGGCCAGTAAATTGCTCTGGCCCATGGCAAGGTTGGTGTAGCCCGAGGTCACGTCCATGACCAGCTGGAACACATCACAATCCACGCCCGCAAGAATTTTGCTGCCTTTGGCATCAAGGGGTTGATTATAAAGATAGATGGCATCGCGCAGGGTCATGGTGCCAGCCTGGGTCGCCGGCAAGGCCGCTGCCACGGCTGCCGCAGCATCCAGGATTCCCGCCCCGCAGGTGGCGGTGGTGCAGTTGCACTGGCCCACGGTGTCGCCCGACATTGCAGCATCCGGACAAGCAGGCAGGGTGTTGTCGATGGGGAAGGCGCGGGCGGTTTGCTTGATGCGTGTAATGATATCCGTCGGGGTCAGCGTCGGGTCCAGCGAGAACATCAGCGCAGCCACGCCAGCCACCTGGGGTACGGCAAAGCTGGTCCCGACATTGTAGTTGTAGCCGTCGGTGTAGCCGTTCGCGGCCGGAGCGGTCGTGCCGAGATTGGTTGTCGTATCGATGCTGTAAAGGCAGGGGCCGTAGGCATTCACACAGTTGCCTGCCGGGGCACTGACAGAGACTTCCGGCCCGTAACTGCTGTAGCCGACTTTGCTGCCCACATGGCGCACACCGGCAACCGCCAGTACGCCCGCACAGTTGCCGGGCACGCCCACTGGCCCTGTTTCGTTGCCGGCCGCCGCCACTACGAGCACACGCCTGGCTGCCAGTTCTGCGATGGTGTCCGCATAGGCTGGCGTGCAACTGCCGCTGCCGCCCAGACTCAGATTGATGACCCTCGCCGGATCGGGATTGTCCGGGACACCAGGCACCGACAGCCCCGCTGCCCAGCGCATGCCCGCCATGATGTCCGAGTCGTACCCGCCGCACTTGCCGAGCACGCGCACCGGAAGAATCTTCGCCCCCCAACTCATCCCCGCAACGCCGATCGAGTTGTTCACCGCCGCACCGGCAATGCCGGCAACCCGGGTGCCATGCCAACTGCTGTTATTCGGCGTGAGGTCGCTGCCGCACATTGCCCGCAGGATTGGATTCAACGTGTCGGCAAGCGAAATGAAATCTCCGGGATCGCTTGCATCCGCGTCGCGACCGCCGTCGTCTCCCGCGTTCGCCGCGTCGGATATGAAGTCATGTCCGGGCAACAATTTGCCAGCGAGATCCGGATGATCGAAACGCACGCCTGTATCGATCACTGCCACGACAACATTCGACGAACCCGTGGTCCGGTTCCATGCCTCGGTGGCGCGAGTCGACGCCGCCTCGGCGGCCTGCAGATACCATTGGCCTGCAAACAGCGGGTCGTTGGGCAGCGCGCGGATGGTGCGCAGGCGATCGGGGGTCGCGTACTCGACGTCTGCATCCTGGGCAAGGTGCGCGGCCAGCGTTTCGGAGGACATGCCCGTGGCGCTGACCACGTGGGCTCGCGCGCCGATATCCCGCCCGGCACGCAAGTTCAGGCCGAGGCGTGCCGACAGCCTCGACGTCCGCTCGGTCGACAGCGCCTGCCTGAGTGCATCGGGCGTCTGCCTGTATTTCACGATGACGCGCGCGTCCTCGACCGGGCCGCTGTCCGCATGGGCACCGGACATCAGAAGCAGGGCAAGGATGGGGAGCAGGTATCTTGACATCATGGTCGGGCTTGAAGCGGGTTGCGCAATAGGTCAGGAGAAACATTCAGCACAGCGGAATCCTTGCGCAGCGCGCGCAGCGCCGCATCGCAGGAGGCGTCATCTTCCGGGCAGGCAAGCGCATACGCATGGCGTGTCGGCGACACGGACGTCACATAACGGATTGCGGCATCAGACACGCCCTCCAACCTCGACAGCAGGTCGGACGCCGCCCCGTCAACCGGGTTTTTGAACTCGATCAGGATCCTCGCTGTTGCCGGCACAGCAGCAGGAGATGAAGAACAGGCCGCAGTTGCAAACAGGGCAAGGAAGATGGAACCGGCGAGCAGCATACGCGGCAGCCCGGATGTTGCGGCTGAAAGGCGACGAAGGCTTTCGGTTTTCATTGACGCGAGAAAAATCATCCCAAATGGTCCATTGGCGTCTGTGTGCCTGGCAGGAGCACCACTTGCGGTACGAAAATGGGCGGTCGAACCACCACCCCATCGGACCGGGGGCAACCCTCCACAACAGCACGTTCCCTGTGGGGCGGCGTCCTCGCCGCGATTATCCAGCAATCCAGTCATGTCTTGCCGCAACAACGGCAGAACGTTGGCCGGACCGCCAGCGCGCCCGAAACCCGCATCTTTGCATTTTCATTCGATGGCTTATCTTGCCAAAGGGAACGCTCAACAATTCTGGTCTTGTCGTCCCGGCGGACGCCGGAATGCAGTGAAATCGAGCATATGGGCCCCGGCGTTTGCCGGCGTACCGAACAAGTCAAGCACCTCCCGGGTACCTGAAATCCTTTTTCCCGACCAGCGATCGGGCCACGCCAATGTAGTAATTGAGCCGTTCACGTTCATACAGGCGGTGCCAGATCCGTCTGAGTTCATATGCCATCGTATTTCTTACGCCAGGCTGAAACCCCGCTGCCGGACGGTCCGCTCCGAGCCGGAACGGCAGACTCATCAGCCAGAGCCTGCCGACGGGCAACAAGAGGTTCGGTCGTCGTTTGCTCATGTTCTGTTCCGCAGGCGACGCAAGTGCATCAGACGAAACACCATGGCCGGCAGCATGCTGCCGAACCGCGCGAAGACCGCAAACTTCCACGGATGATGCCGCAGTTTCCGAAACAACGCGCCGGGGCGCAGAAAATCGCGCACGCGCAGCGGTGCCATGCCAATCTCCAGGGTGTGGTCATGGCCGAAGTCTTCGGTGTGCACGAGGCGGCCGATCTCCTGCACTTCCTCGCGTGTCGGGTAAACCACCGCGCGTTCGAGCAGGGCCAGGACGTAAGGCTTGAGGGCTGCCGCGTTATAACCAGTGAGTCGCCATGCGGCATGGAAGCGGTCAAGGTGGTCGAGCACGCCATCCTGAAAGCGCCCAATGAGGACATTACAGCCGATTTCTTCCTGACGATCGGATGCCGCGTCATCCTTGAGCACGGGCACGATCCGCCCCTCGGCTTCGTCGTACCCCAAGGTAGTTCCTTCGCCCGAGCGTGCGCCCTGCTCGAAAATTTCCTCGAAATCCATCGGCATGCGTTCGTAGGGGTCATTGCGGCGCACGTCCTGTACCAATCCTTCGATGCGCTCACCCATACCGAAATCGCCGTGCATGGCGGCGACAAAGGCAAAATACCAGCCGTGAACTTCCGGATAATCCGGCCGGTCGCCGAAGGTCTCATGCAGGAATTTCTGGATGGTCCCGTTCCAGCCAATGTCCACCAACGCAGCGCGCCCGCAGGCGAAGAAGCCCTGCTCCGCGAAATAGCGCCGCAGCCTGTCACGTGCAACGTCGCCCAGGGGCCGGACACGAGACTGCACCCGCTCGTCATCCAGAAACGCGAAAAGGCGCGAGTCATTCCAGTCATCAAGCCGTTCGGTCAGTGTCTGGAACCCATGTTCGCGCGCCAGATCCGCAAATTTTTCCGGCGGCAGCCCGAAGGTCCGGAGCACGGAATACAGGCCCTGCTGCTTGGGATTGTAGAGCGCAACCACCGCCTGGTCGTGGCGCAGTCCGTCCGCCACCGAGGCGGCGGCGACGACACGGCGCGACGCATGAATGTAGGCCGCCTCAGGCCAATGCCTGCCCGGCGGTTCCAGGGCGCGCCAGCGCGCAAACATCCGCTCGAACAGGTAGCCGTCACGCGCCAGGAAAAACACCTTGCCGGGCTGGACCGACTCGATCTTTTCCACCAGGCCGAGCATGAAAACGCTGAATGCCGGGCCCAGAACATGCGCGCCGTAATGATGAAAGAAATCGTTGCATGCAGCCTGGCACGCTTCGTCCTGGGCCTGTCGGTAATCGATGATCTCGAAAAAGTGGCGTCCGGGCCAGATACCGCCCTTTGCCGCCATTTCAGCGGAAAGCTTCTGCCGGCGCCGGCGCAGACGCTGGGCACGCTCATCGAGAAAGATCCCCTGCAGCCCCAGCCGCAACGGCGCCCGCATGTCGGAAACCAGATTGTCGCCGACGTGTACCACCTGCTCCGCTGCAAACCCTTCCAGTTCGAGCACCTTGCCGTGCAGGCGCCCGGAATACTTGCCGAGCCCGAACTCGGACGACACGTACACCCGGTCGATCAGTGCAGCGAGCCCGCAAGCATCGAGCAGCGCCGCCACATGATCGTGGCTCAGATACATGTCCGAGACCGCGACCACCCGGATTCCCTGCGCGCGCAGCCAGTGGAGCAGATCCGTCGCACCCGGCTTCGCGCTCAGCGCCAACGCTTCCAGTTCACGCTCCGTGGCATGCACGAAATCCACCAGGTCCGGGGCGGCATGGCCAACGAGGCGCGCGATCCATCCCTCCACCAAAGAATCGAAGTGACACTCGTGATCCGCACCGTTGGACAGAGCCAGGCTGCGCAGCTCCGTCTCAACCGCGCGGCGGGCGTGCAGCACCGTCTCGACAGCGTCATGGCCGATCTTTTCCGCAAGCAGCGTCGCGACACGCACATGTACCGCCTCGGGCGGTTCGATGCACCGCGCGAGAAGCGTGTCGAAAATATCGAAGGAAACACACCGTATCGACTGCCGTCTTGCCTCGATCCAGCGCTGCAAGGCGGCGAAGTCGCCAATGCGGACAGCCCTGCTCATGCGGAACCGGATTTTCCTGCAATCATCCTGCGCAGCCATCGCGCTGGCGCGGTGAGCCGGCGGCCGAGACGGAAGCTACGGCTGTTGAGAATCGCCGCCGTTTCAGCCGCGCACGCTGCGATACGCGCATCGCGCTCGGCGATCCAGCCATCCCGCTCGGCGATCCAGCCATCCCGGTCTGCGATTTGGCAATCACGCTCGGCGATCCAGCCATCCCTATCGATAATCTGCTGATCGCGCTCGGCAATCCAGCCATCCCGCTCCGCGAGCCAGCGATCACGGTCATGAACCAGTCGAAACAACTCGGCTTCCCTTGCTACCAGGGCTTCGTGCCGCCGGGCCGCCTCGATCTCGCCGAGATATCTCTCGATGCGCGCCCACTGCGAAGCCAGATGCTCGAGACGCGCCCGGCCAATGCCATCCGCCGCAAGCAGCGCAGGAAATGTTTTCCGCAGCATCGCCGCGCATTCCAGATTGGCGGCCAGCGGCTTTTCCGCAATCGTGTTCTGCGCATGCAGACGATAGCTCAGCAGGGGCGCATCCAGCCACGCCAGCTTCTTCCCCATGGCGAGCCCGCGCAGCAGCCATTCGTAATCCAGGACGTAGCGCAGGTTCGCAAACTCACCCACGGCATCCAGCCACGATCGCCGGAAACAGAAATTGGCGGTCGTCATGAAGACATTGCCCTCCATCAGCGTTGCCGCCCAGTCCTGCGTATCGACCCAGGCCTGCTTGAGCTCGACAAACGCGGTGATCCACCAGTGCCCAGTCATCGGCCGCCCCGTCTCGTCGATCAGCGTGATGTCCGTCCCGACCAGGTCGGCCTGCGTTGCCTTCAACACCTCGATGCATGCGGCGAGCCGTCCGGGATGGAACACGTCATCCGAATTGATGATGGCGATGAAGGTGCCCCTTGCAAGCCCAAGCAACTCGTTCAGGGTGGCGTGCGAGCCAAGGTTGGCGTCATGGCGCAGCACACGCAGACGCGGGTCGGAAAAGGACTGCAGCACGGCCCATGTCTCGTCCGTAGAGGCGTCGTCGATGACCACCAGCTCGATGTCGCGACAGGTCTGGACCAGCACGCTTTCCACCGCCGCATGCACGTAGTCCGCATGGTTGAATGCAGGCAGCAGCACGCTGACGAGCGGGGGCGTCGACGGATCAAGCATAACCGCTTATTCTACTCCGACGGTCTCCCTCACGTCCCTGACGCCCGCTCCGTACCCAAAGGCGTCGCACAACCGGCCTGTCCGGTAACGGAGCGAAAGACGCAACAACGAAACGGCATCAGCATTCTGCGCGACTTTCACCCGGTCCTGAACATCACGACTGCGGTTTAAGATTGGGGCTGCATGCACCAGGATGACGATCTGTCCCGCGTGCGCAACAAGCCGCCCAAGGATTCAACCTAACCACAGTTGACCGCTCATCATCTTCACGAAAGCCACATGAACACCCTGCCCCCCTGTCCGCAATGTGGTTCCGAATTCACCTACGAGGACGGCACTCAGTACGTCTGCCCGGAATGCGCGCATGAGTGGTCCCAGAGCGCGGCCACCGGAAGCACAGAGCAGCCACGCACGGTACGTGACGCGCACGGCAACGAACTTCACGACGGCGACACCGTCACGGTGATCAAGGACCTGAAGGTGAAGGGTTCATCGCTGGTGGTGAAGGTAGGGACCAAGATCAAGAACATCCGTCTGGTCGAGGGCGATCACGACATTGACTGCAGGATCGACGGCATCGGTTCGATGGGGCTGAAATCCGAATTCGTGAAGAAGGCATAGGCCATGCAGAGTGGTTGCCATCTTGCCGAATGAAACGTCTGGCGCAACACGCTGGCGTGTATTGCCCGAAGTCCCGCCTGGGGCAGCAAATTCCAGTCAGGTTTTTCTTATCGTGAACAGGTTGCGCAAATAACCGGGTTGCCAGAACGCCCGGCGATAGCCGCGCACGAGCCGTGCGTAGCTGAACGGATTCCACAGACTGCCCTGCGGCATGCCGATCGGACGCGCCACCGCGATCTTTCCGAACCCTTCGGCGTGCTGTAGCCTGCCCAAGTGCCAGGCTTCCTCCGCAGTTGGCCGCGTGAGCACGGCATGAAAGTTTCTCACCGCCTCTTCGGGCGGAACGTGCGGAAGCGCCTGCCCCTGCCAGAGCCCCAGATAGTCGTCGACAAAGCTTAATGCGCCGGCCTGCATGGCCGAGGCCGCGCGCCACTGCCCGACTTCGAACCCAAACTCGGCGAACACCGGCTCGACCCCGCCCTCGCCCATGCGGAAATTGCAGACGCTGCCGTGCGGCGCCGAAAACACCCACTCGAACAACTCGACCGCGGTCTTGATCGCAGCATGCGGCGCGTCGGGCTTCCCCTCCTCGCAGAGATAGCCATGCATCACCTGACCGCGCTCGGTATAACGGCCAGCCGGCGGAAAGGTCCCCAGGTAGTAGCCGGTCAGCGTGGTGGTCGCGCCCATCCGCGCGATCAGCCGCGCCATGGCGTCCTGCAGGCTGCCGTGCCATCCGAGGTCGACGATCGCCACCTGGCCGCCATCCAGCAGGTCCTCATCCCGGAAGTAGCGCGCGAGCAGATCAAACTCGCCTCCCGCCCGCGCCAACACGACGTCACCCAGTTCACGCAGCAGCGCGCGCAGGCGTCCATAGCCCAGGCCGCCTTCGACGATCTCATCCGGCGAAGAAAAACCAATCTGCGCAACCGCATCCAGATGTGCCTCGGCGTCGATCTCGATGCGTGCCAGGAATTGTCCGACCGACATGCGGCTCGCACCGCCGGTCAGAAATTCGAGCGCCTCGTCGTCGAGGCGCTCGATCGCAGCGAGATTGAACACCCGCCGCGAGGCATACAGATAGCGCGTGCACGGCATGAACCCGACGAGTGCCCGGTGGGCAAACACGCGATCGAGTGCCAGCTTGGTGAGATAACCATCGCGGGACAGGAAATACACGTCACGGTAACCGCACTGCTCAATCGCATGCAGCAGCCAGCTGCCGAAGCCCGCAAGCAGCGGCCCAACCCCTCGATAACCCAAGTCTATCCAGAAATCCGCGGAACCTGCACCCTGCCTGGCATCGACCAGACGATCGACAACCGAACAAAACATGCCGGTCTCAACGCCGTCTTGCGCTGGTTGCCGTTGCATCAGGAAGCTACCGGGGGAACAGGCGTGACAGCTGGCGCCACAGGGAATTACTCTGGAACCTGCGTTTGACCCGCTCCATCGGCCGCAATACATCGTTCAGATGTTCGAAGCTATGCGCCACATTGACCATGAAGCCCAGGCCAGCCTTGCCCACTTCGAGATCGCGCCGCAGCAGTTCGTTGCGATAAAGATTCTCATAGGCGCGATGCTTGAGATCGGAAACGACGATCGTGTTGCCGTACTCCCCCGCCTGTATCGAGGAGCGGCGGTGGTAATTTGCGAGCAATTCGGGAACCACACCGATCTCGTAGCACGCACACACGCGCAGGTGGAAATCCCAGTCACCGAGTACGGGAAGACTCTCGCGAAAGCCGCCGACCTGTTCCCAGACATCCCTTCGAAACATGAAGGATATCGGCGGAAAGACGTTACCGGCCGCCAGGCGATACAGCGACACGTTGGCCAGCCAGGTGTTGAACGGCTCCTCGCCAATACGCCGCACATTCTGCCCAATGATTTCCTCATCCACGCGCAGACTGTGCGTAATGACACCGCCATACTCGCAATCAAGCCGCGGTTTGTCCCTCGCGAACATGAATTCTACGCAGCGTGCGAGAAAATTTAGTTCCCAACTGTCGTCGTCGTCGTGAATCACCACAAATTCACTGTGGCTCTCACGGATACCGATGTTGGACGCAGCCTCGATACCCTTCGAGTCGAGGTTGTCGATGACGACAAGGCGCCCACGATAGCGTTCCCGATACGCCGCAACAGTCCTCTGCACTTCGGCCGCATCGCCGCCGTCATTGACGATCACATGTACCCAGTCCTGAAAGGTCTGGTTGAGCACGCTGCTCAACGCCCGTTCCAGCAGGAGTGGGCGGTTCTTCGTGCGCGTGACGATCGCGACGCATGCCTGATTCATGGTTGCCGGCTCCTGCCCTCAAACATGCACATGGTATCGAAGCCGGAACACTTCATCGATTGACAAGCCTGCGCTTGATCTGCTGCACGAGCAGAAACAGTCGCAGGGATGCCCGTAATGGCCAATGCACGTCCGGACATCTCACCAAGCCGGGTGCCCAGCCCGATTCGGACAGACAGGCTTGCAGCCTGATTCGTCCGACTCGCGAGACGAAGGCATGCAGCACCTCGCCAAGACCGATTCTCGATTTCTTATCGGAAAAGCCGCCAACACCAAACACCTCGTTGTGATTGAGACGAAAAAATGCCTCAGCCAGGAACGGTGGTGGTTTGCGCACGATCGCGTGCCAGGTTTCCATCGCCACGGACCGCAACTCCGCGCTGGAAAACGCGTGGGCGCGCAGGAAGTCGGCCCAGTACGGCACCGCGTCCAGGACACCGGCCTGGAAGTGTCGGACGTAGTCCACGTGAACCCGATTCTCATCGGCGTCGACGCGGCGCACCGCCTCTATTGCACCGTCGACGGCAGTGTAGCCTTCCACGCTGCCGTGGGGCGAATTGCACAGCATCTCGATGGGCGCCACGAAGTCCAGTAGCGTGCCCAAGGCGTCTGACTCGTTGACGTTCGGGCCGTAGGCGGTCTTCTTCACGTTGTCCGGCTGCGCATTGAGGAAGCGGTTGAGACCGAGATAGCAGCCGAGGATGCGCCGCTGCGGCAATGCATACGCCAGGTTGTCCTGGATCGTACCGCGCCAGCCGATGTCCACGATGCCGATCGGCCCGCCATCGTCGCCCAGGCCGACCGAGGCCAGGTAGGCACGCAACTCGTCACGCCTGGCCGACAAGTGGGACTCGATGCGCACACGGACCTCGGGGTCGTCGAGGAAGGCCCGGATGCGCGGATCCTGCCACGGATACTGGATGGGCGTGGCGAGATCGAGCCCATGCCGCGCCGCCGCCTCGGCCCATTCCGCCGGATCCATCGCGAGAGACTTCAGCAGCGCCTGCAGGGGCTGTACGCTGTACTGATTCCACAGGCGCATCAGTTCGTCGGTCGAGAGCGCCCGCAACGAACCGGCGAAGGTCGCCAGCCGGCTCACTTTCAGCAGTTCCGCCGGCGGCGGCGCGAAACCGAGCACGTCCGCTGCGGCCAGGCACCGGTAGATGTCGAGGAAGAACTCGCCCTCGCGGGTAAAGAAATACAGCGCGTCGACCCGCTCCGACACCGCGCGCTCCATCGCCATGAGCACGAACCCGACCAGCAGCAGCGAGCACTGACGGCCCAGCCGGTAGAAATCCTGCCGCGCCACGCCGGCGGGGGCTGACTGGTCCACGAGGGTGGCGATGGCACGGCGCAGCGCGTCCTGACGATTGAGGAAGTCGGCCTCACGCGCCAGGCGCCACCGGTGTTCATCGTCCGGCTGGAAGTGCAGGGCGCGGATGCCGGCATCGCGCGCGGCCTGGATGTCCGACCACGGGTTGTCGCCGATGTGCCAATGAGCGTCTCCGGACACGCCGGCGCGTTCGCGCAGGTGACGGAACAGCCGGCCGGAACGCTTGTTGTAGCCGACGTCGCAGGACACCAGGCCCTCGCTGACGATCTCGTCGAGGCCATGGTGGCCGAGCAGTTCCCGCACCGCACTCGCCGGCAGGTAAAAATCCGACAGGAACAAAACGCGCCTCGCCGCCAACTGGCGCAGGGTTGCGCCAATGACAGGGTCAGCGTAGGAGACATGCTTCTCCTGCTCGATTTCCGTACGCTCCAGTTCGCCCAGAAGTCCCTCCAGCCGCGGCGACGCCGGCCCGTCCGGGAAACCGGCGAGTTCGAGCCAGCGGCGATAGACTTCCAGATGCCCGTACTCGTCATCGAAGCCCTGCTCGCGCCGCGCCTCGCCGATTTGCTTTTCCGCCTCCTGGCGAAGACGCAGCAGAATCCAGGGATCGCGGCATACCGGGTCGAGATCTTCACCCCAACGCAGCAACAGATGGCGACACACGTGCAGCTTTACGCCATCCGGGTGACAGCGCCGGCGCAACAGCGTGTCCCAGACATCGACGGTGAGCAATTCGGGACGAACCGATTGTCCGCCCGCAGCGCACCCGGAAACACGCGAGTCCCGCTCGCTACCGGCCTGGGCGTAGCTTGCGCTCATCCCGGATTACCCAATGGACCGTAGGTCGGGTTTCAGCTCGACATAATCGGGTTAAAACCCGACATGTATCCCGTTGATTTGTCACGTACGGATATTCCAACAGATTTTTTGGACTCATGTCAGCAAGCGCCTGAAACCGCGATGGACGGAGCGTGCCGCACGGCGCAACGGCGACGGCAGGAAAGCCAGGCGTCCCCGATCCGCACCCGGCATCCCGCCTGCCGCGGCACCCCCCGTCCAGATGTCCCCCATCCCGGCGGCCAGGGGCGGCTTGCGGTACAGAGGCTCGGTGACGGCGGGAACCGGCTTGCCGCCCGCCAGCAGCATTTCCACTGCAGCCGCGAACTGGTCGAGGCCGTGCTCGATGGGACGTGCCTGCATGAAACGCACCCCGGCCCCGCCAGCGGCTTCGGCGTGTGCCGGATCGTTCAGGCGCTTCATCAATCCCTGTGCCAGCGACTCCGGCGTCGGCTCGCACAACAGCATGGCCTCTTCGGGAAAGTCGTACAGCGTGTTGTCCCGGTGCACCTCCACCACCGGCAAGCCGGCTGCCATCATCTCGAAGGGAATGCGCGACGGATTGGTCGTGCTGATGCACAGCCCGACCTGGCAGCGGTTGTACAGGTCGTTGCACGCATCGAGGCTGATCAGCCCCAGATTCTCGTGCTCGAACCAGACCCGTTCTGCAGCGCGTGAGCCGTAGAGATAAATCTTCACGTCAGGCATGTGGTGCTTGACGATGCCCAGCGCCTCGATGCCCAGCTCTGCGCAGCGCCGGGGTTTTTCTGGCTGATGGATGAAGCAGACCGCCCGCTCGCGCGTTATCCCCGGCAGACGGCGATACATGTCGAGGTCGGCACAGAAATCGAAATGCAGGGCCGGCACGTCGAAATTCCTTTGCAGCACGGCCGGCAGCCAGCGTCCGATCGTGATTGGATGGAGGCCATAGCGATACGAGTTCTCCGCCATCAGATAGGCATTTCCCATCGGGTTGAACTGTGCTTCGTAGTCCTGCACGAAATAGCCGCGCATGCATGGAAACGGCAGATCACGCACCACGCGCGCCGAATACCAGATGGTCGCGATCACCATGTCGGCCGGCTGGACGTTCGACCAGCTGGCGCGCACGTGCTCGAAATCGAAACCGAACAACTCCCGGATCTTTTTTTTCAGGGACGCATCCGAGCGCGCCTCGCTGTCCTCCATATACAGCACGCAGCAGTGACCACGCTGCTGCAAGTCGTGCGCATGCTGAAGGATGGTGCGGTGGCCGCCGGACCCTTCGAGTAGATTGGGGACCAGCCAGGCGACTGTGGCCATGGTCTGCTTGGTGCTTGATCGAACCTGTTATTTTAACCCGGATGGGGCGTCCGTCAGGACCTGCGAGCAACGGCCGGAGGGTCGCCAAGCCCACTCGCCGTCAGCACGCTCACGAGCCACCCGGCCCCGTCGGCTTGTGCAGCCGTTCGTCGAGCGCCTGGATTTGCAGGTCCCGCTCGCGGATCATCCGCTCCATTTTCTGAATGGCCGCATAGCGCTCGTTGGCCAGTTTCCGGGCGTGCCGGAGATCCCGCCGCAAACCCTCCGTCTCGGGCGTCGCGGCAAACCGCCGCCACAGGCGGCCGAGCGGGCTCACCGACGGAAAATGCCGTATCCGCTCGCGCTCCCAAGAGCGAGCATTGTAGGTCGCATTGGCCTGGCGCTCGGATGGCGACGCGGCTTTCCGCAGGATCAGGTTCAGCACGGCCCGCGAGAAGCCGTTGGGCTGCGCGATGCCTCGGCTGAGGAAATATTTCCTCAGCGCGACTTCGTCTTCGCCCACCGGGAACAGGTCGATCATCTCCTGTTCGAGCCCGTCGGCCACCACGATCTCGTCCAGTTTTTCGGACAGTGCCAGTTCGAATTCGTGGAACGAGGCGCCCAGCCCCCAGCGATAACGCTGTTCGCGGAAATTCGCCTGGTCCAGACCGCGCATGGTCTTTTCGAAGAACGGCCGCGGCGAGCGGCCCGCGTAATCGCACACGTACTCATCCGGAAGCATGTGGAAAAAGTCCATCCAGGCGGTGTGCTTGTCTTCCCAGGTCAGCCGGTTGGGCGTGTCGATCACGACAAGGGCCCCGCCTGCGGGCAGGCTGTCCCACATGGCTCGCAGATAGTGCACTCGCTCCGCAGGCGTCAGATGTTCCAGCACCGCGTACAGCACGAAGACATCGACCTCCCGGGCGCATTCGAGCGCCGCATCGAGCAGTCGCTCGGGAGTTACCGCCATGAATTCGACGTTGTCATGGACGCCGTGATAGACGGCGCGCAACCTGGCCAGCTCGATGGAATGCGCATCGATGTCCAGGCCCGTGAGTTTCCTGCACACCCGCGCCAGCGGGATGGAGGCCGCCCCGGTACCGCAGCCGATCTCGATCACGTTCGAATTCGGCAGATCGAGGAATCTCGACAGCCACTTCACTGCGTGCGCTTCCGCGCGTTGCTGCCGCCTGTAGAGCACCTCGTCGATCGCGTCGGCACCCTCTGGCGTGCCGACGAAATCCGGATCCCAGGTCGAGAACAGCGCATCGAACGCCGCCTGCTCGAATTGTTCCCTTGTCACCCGTTCGCTCATCCTCACTCCAGCGTTGGTTCCTGTAATCCATGTCGAAGGCGTTCCAACCCGGCGCAGCTGGATGCTACGTGCCGAGCGTCCCGTCGATACGCGTGGCGAGGCGGGCCAGCGGTTTCGACAGCGCTTTTTCCAGCTCACTGACCCTGGCGTCACGGTTGGCGATTTCCTCGCCCATTTTCTGCATGGTTTGCCAGCGCGCTTCGATCATTTCCTTCTGCGCCGCGACACACGTCTGCTGTTCCTCGATGAACCTGTCACGCTCTTCGATATCCCTGTTACGCTCTTCGATATCCCTGTCGCGTTCCGCGATCATCCGGTCGCGATCCTCGATTTCCCGGTCCATGTGCCGCATCGCGCGCCAACGCTCGTCGATCAGCGCGGCCTGCGCAGCGATCGCCCGATCCTTCTCCAGAAGGCGCGGCAAGGACATGAACCAGTCGCTCGGACACTTTCCAGCCTCGGCAATGCGCGGCAGCACCCACTCGCCGTTCGTCCCTTGCGCCATGCGCAGGAGTTCGGCCGCGCCGGCACCACCCATGGCGAACGCCAGAAAGCACATCAGCGAAACCGGGTGCAGGCTCTCGTTGCGGAGCAAGGCAGCGACCACATCCGGCATGCCGTGTTCGGCCTGGGCGAGAAGCGCACGCGTCTGAATGTACGAATTCTCGTGGACGTGCCGCCACACGTCCCCCTCGCCCAGGGTACTGCCGGGATGCACCCGATAGCGCAGCAATTGTCTCCGGACCCACACCGGCGCCTGCACCGACGCGGCGCGCACGGCCCAATCCCAGTCATGCGTGTAGCGCAGGGGCGAAAAGGCGCCGACACGGTCGAGCAGCGATCGGGAAAAGAAAAAATTAGAGGTGCTGACCGCGGGGTTGCCCACCACGAACCACAACCGGGCCGGCCGATCCCGGCAGTCCCGGCACAGGCGCCAGTAGGCGCGTGCCCGTTCGTCTTCGGGAACGAAGCGATCGGCCTGGTCGACGAAAGCGAGATCGGTGAACGCAAAGTACGCCCCCGCCCCCGCTGCTTCGGCGGCGTCGACCAGACTCCGCAGGCGGTCCGGATGATAGACGTCGTCCGAGTTGAGGATGGCGACGTATTTTCCTTGCGCGAGGTTCAGCGCTTCGTTCAGTGTCGCATGCGCACCGCGGTTGGATTCATGCCGCGACAGGCGCAGGCGTGCATCCGCATACGCCTGCAACACCGTCCACGTTGCGTCGGTGGAGGCGTCGTCGATGACGATGAGTTCGAGATGGGCGTACGACTGTCCCAGCACGCTTTCCACCGCCGCGCCGACGTAGGGCGCGTGGTTGTAGGCGGGCATCAGCACGCTGACGAGAGGGGGCGCGGCAGAAGCGGCCATGACGCCGAGATTTTACCTTCTTGGGGCGAGGCGCCAACGTTCATGGCGCTGCCGCTCCAGAATATGCAACGATGCTCGCCATGAACGTTTGTTCTCCCGCCCTCTCCTCGCCCTCTCCCCAACTCTCCGATCAAAGCACCAAGCGATCGGCCAAGAGCCTCGGATCCTTGAGAAAATTCAGGGCAAGCAATTTGGTTTCTCCGGCATCACCTGCCATCAGGTACGTCTGGAGCCCACGCTTGTTCAAGCGCTCGGCCGCCTGTCGAATAGCACCGTTGATGCGTGCCAAAGCCTGGTCACGCGCCAGCGCGTGGTCTGGAAAGACGGGTTCAAGATCCACCGACAGACGTGGCTATCACGCACGAATAGATTGATCGCAGGCCACACTTGGATGGCGTAAAGCAGGCATCAGATGATGGCCTGCAAGCCTTTGTCGGCGATGATGTTCAGCAGCTTGAGCGCCGGACCGGTGGGATGGGTTTCGCCTTGCTCCCACTTGCGCACGGTGGACGCCGAGGTATGCAGGTGAAGCGCAAAGATCGGCTGGCTGAACTTCAAGCCTTCGCGCAGACGCTTGATGTCCGCAGCGCCGAACTCCCGCACTGGCGGCGGGCAGATCGCGTCGAACTCGCGCATCGTCACCTTGTTGATCGCGCCAGCCTCGACGAGCGCCGCCAGGTCGCCGCGCAGCGATTCAATGATCTTGCTCACAATGCACCTCCACTAAAACGCCCGATTTCAATGCGTTGGACAAGGTTTCGGCGGACAGTTCCAGGAACACCTTGCCGGCGAATTGCTGCGCCTTCTTCTCGCCCTGCGTGATGTTCGCCTTATCACTCTTGGGGAACCCATGCAGGAACACATAACGGCTACCGATCCTGGCTGAAAGCAGCGTACGATAGCCACCGCTCTTGCCGCCACCGGGACGAGCCATCCGCTTCTTGTAAAGAAAGCCGCCCAAGTCCGCGTCGATCCGACCGTCCTCCATTTCCTTGACTGCTTTGCACAAGGCGACATCAGGTAACTTCTCGCCTGCCTGCCACTTGGCAAAGTCCTTCCACTCGAGGATGCGCTTCATCTTGACCTTCGAACCATACCCGAAACGGGTACGCTTCTCAATCCCTCGCCGTGGTGCAGCCGTTTACTATTTGCGGATAGGTTCCAAGCCCGCAAGCGGGCACGCTACGCGAGATGCGCCAGCGGCTGCCCGCGGACAAACAGCCTGCGCTGGATGTCGAGCCTGAATTCCAGCGGCTCGGCCACCTGCCAGTTCGGGCTGTGCGACGACAGGTTGGGGTTGAAATACGGGTCGCCGGCAGCGAACGCCGCCTGCCATTTCGCCAGAAAGCGCGCACTGTCCTCAGGATGCGGGTCTTCCGACATGCGCCCGCGCGTGTACGACTCGTGGTGCAGCAGCGCCGCGTGCGCGCAGAACAGGGTGCGGTAGCCGCGCCGCCCCGCCCGCAGGCACAGGTCCACGTCGCCGTAGCCGACGGCGATACTTTCATCGAAACCGCCGATCTCCACGAACACGTTCCGGCGCACCAGCATGCAGGCACCCGTTACCGCCGATACCTCGCGATTGCACACCAGCGAACCCAGGTAGCCCAGATCCGGCGGCGCATCGGTGGTTTCGCGGAAGCGCCCGAGGTTTTCTGCCACGCCGCAGCAGGCCACCACCACGCCGGCATGCTGGATCGTCTTGCGGTCGGGGTAGTACAGCTTCGCGCCGACCACCCCGACATCGGCCTTCTGACCCAGTTCCAGCATGCGCTCGAGCCAGCCCGGAGCAATGGCCTCGACGTCGTTGTTGCAGAACAGATAGTGAGTGTGACTGCCGTCGAGTTGCGACACCGCCCAGTTGTTGATCGCCGCGAAATTGAATGGCCCACGGTAGCGCAGCAGCGTCACGCGTGCACGCAGACTGTCGAGATAGGCGAGCGCGGCAGGATCATCCGACTCATGGTCGACCAGCACGATGTCGTGCGCGACGCCGCCGGTGGTGCGCTCAATGCTCTCGATGCACGCGCGTACCAGTTCGTGATGATTCCGGGTCGGGATGACGATGGCCACCTTCAGGCCCGGCACCAGCGGGTAGCGCACGTCGAAGAAATTGAAGCTCGCCCCTGCAGTCACATCTCCTGCTTCGCCGCAGCGCTGCAAATG
>JANJXF010000191.1 GCA_024709165.1 Thiobacillus sp.
CAGAGCGCGCAGCAGCTTGCCGACATCATTGCCAAGGCCGGCACCATTGTGTGGAACGGCCCGGTGGGCGTGTTCGAGTTCGACCAGTTCGGCGAAGGCACCAAGACCGTGTCGATGGCGATCGCCAATGCAGACGGCTTCAGCCTCGCCGGTGGCGGCGACACCAACGCGGCGATCCAGAAATACGACATCTACGACAAGGTGAGCTACATTTCCACCGCCGGTGGCGCCTTCCTCGAATACCTGGAAGGCAAGGTGCTCCCGGCCGTGGCGATTCTGGAGGAACGCGCGCAGGGGTAAGCAGGAAACGGTAAACGGTGAGCGGAATTCGCTCACCGTTTTTGCTTTCGTACCGCTTACAGCTCACTGCTCACCGCTCACCCATACAATGATCCGCAGAACCAAGATCGTCGCCACCCTCGGCCCCGCCTGTTCCGATCCCAAGGTGCTGGACCGCATGATGGAGGCCGGCATCGATGTCGTCCGCCTGAATTTTTCCCACGGTACCGCGCAGGACCACATCGATCGCGCCGCGCTGGTGCGTTCGCTGGCCAAGACGCGCGGCCGGGCCATCGGCGTGCTGGTCGACCTGCAGGGGCCGAAGATCCGCATCGGCAAGTTCAAGGACGGCAAGATCGTCCTGGGTGCCGGCGAACGCTTCATTCTCGACGCCGCGTGCACGCTCGGCGACCAGACCCGCGTCGGTCTCGACTACAAGGAGCTGCCCAACGACGTCAGCCGCGGCGTGACGCTGCTGCTCGACGACGGCCGCATCGAGCTGTGGGTCGAGGAGGTCAAGGGCACGGAAGTGCACTGCAAGGTCGTGCAGGGCGGCGTGCTGTCCAACAACAAGGGCATCAACCGCAAGGGCGGCGGACTGTCCGCCGCCGCGCTGACCGAGAAGGACATCGAGGACATCAAGACCGCTGCCGCGCTCAAGGCCGACTATCTCGCGGTGTCGTTCCCGCGCTCGGGTGCCGACATGCGCCAGGCGCGTGAGCTCCTGCGCGCCGCGGGCGGCAGAAGCCAGCTCGTCGCCAAGATCGAGCGCAGCGAGGCGATCGCGCACCTCGATGAAATCCTCGAAGCGTCCGACGCCATCATGGTGGCGCGCGGCGACCTTGGCGTGGAAGTCGGCGACGCCGCCGTGCCTGCGCTGCAGAAGCGCATGATCCGCCTGGCGCTGGAGCGCAACAAGCTCGTCATCACCGCCACGCAGATGATGGAGTCGATGATCACCAGCCCCATCCCCACGCGCGCCGAAGTCTCCGACGTCGCCAACGCGGTGCTCGACGGCACCGATGCGGTCATGCTCTCCGCCGAAACCGCTGCCGGCGAATACCCGGTCGAGGCGGTGCGCGCGATGGACCGCGTGTGCCGGGAGGCGGAAAAGGAAGCCGAGCCGGTGTTCACCAGGGAACGTCTCGACCACAGTTTTCTGCGCGCCGACGAGGCGATCGCCATGTCCGCGGTGTTCACCTCGGTGCACCTCAACATCAAGGCCATCGCCGCGCTCACCGAGTCGGGCAACACCTGTCTGTGGATGAGCCGCCTGTCGACGCAGGTTCCGATCTACGCCTTGACACCCCAGGTCGAAACCCGTAGAAAAGTCACGTTGTTCCGCAGCGTGTATCCTATCAACCTGAAGACCACCAGCAAGGACCGCGACGAACTCCTCGCCGAAGCCGAAGAGGAGCTGCGCCGGCGCGGCGC
>JANJXF010000119.1 GCA_024709165.1 Thiobacillus sp.
TGAATTCGGGGATGCCGTAGGTGAGCAGGCCACCGATTTCCGGATAGCGGTCGAACACCACGGCCTGCACGCCATTGCGCGCCAGCACGTCGGCGCAACCCAATCCGGCTGGCCCGGCGCCAATGATGGCGACCTTCTTGCCGGTGGGCTTCACCTGGCTCATGTCGGGGCGCCAGCCGGCCTTGAAGGCTTCCTCGGAAATGTATTTCTCGATCTGGCCGATGGTCACCGCGCCGAAGCCGCCCTTGCCGTCGACGCCGTCGCTGTTCAACGTGCAGGCGCCTTCGCACAGTCGGTCCTGCGGGCACACGCGGCCGCACACCTCGGGCAGCGAGTTGGTCTGGTGCGAGAGTTCCGCCGCCTCGAACAGGCGGCCTTCGTCGATGAGCTTCAGCCAGTTGGGGATGTAGTTGTGCACCGGGCACTTCCACTCGCAGTAGGGATTGCCGCAGCCCAGGCAGCGCCCGGCCTGCTCCTGGGCGTGCGCCGCGTCCATCTTGGCGTAGATTTCCTTGAACTCGTGGATGCGGATCACCGCCGCGGTTTTTTCGCCGTCGCGGCGGGGTTTGTCGAGAAACTGAAATATGTCAGACATGGTTGTTCATACCAGTATCGGCAGGCCGCCCAGGGTGGGAGGGGCGGCCTGAAAAAACGAACAAGGAGGACATGAGGGGATACGATTTCGTCGTCCTCCTGTCCTCAAGTCCTCCCTGTTCAAGGTGTTTGCAGGCGTTGCGTTCATCAGGCGGCGGCCGCCTCTTGGTGGACGCCGGGCAGGTCGTCGAGCAGGGCCTCCAGCGACATGCGCTTGGGCTTCACCAGCCAGAACTTGTCGATTTCGGTGTCGAGGTTGTCGAGCAGCCACTTCGCGCGCGGGCTGCCGGTGAGCGCCAGGTGGCGCGCGATGCCGGTTTTCAGGAACACGCGGTAGGGTTCGCTGCCCTCGCCCACCAGCTTGCTGGCGTCCACCAGCTCGTGGTTGATGCGGGTGGGGAATTTCCCCGACTCGTCGTAGACGAAGGCCATGCCGCCGGACATGCCGGCGCCGAAGTTGGGGCCGGTATCGCCCAGCACGATGACGGCGCCGCCGGTCATGTATTCGCAGCAGTGGTCGCCCGCGCCTTCGATCACGGCAAAGGCGCCGGAGTTGCGCACGCCGAAGCGCTCGCCGGCCTGGCCGGCGGCGAACAGCTCGCCGCCGGTGGCGCCGTACAAACAGGTGTTGCCGATGATGCTGCTGCGGTGCGGCTCGAAGCTCGACACCTTGGGCGGATAGATCACCAGGCGGCCGCCGTTCATGCCCTTGCCGACGTAGTCGTTGGCGTCGCCTTCCAGTTCCAGGGTGAGGCCGTTGGCGTTCCATACGCCGAAGCTCTGGCCGGCCGAGCCCAAGAGCTTGAGGTGCAGGGTGTCGTCGGGCAGGCCGGCATTGCCGCGCGCGCGCGCGATCTCGCCCGAGAGGCGCGCGCCGATGGAGCGGTTCACGTTGCGGATGGCGTAGGTGAAGGCCTTCTTCCTGCCGCTCTTGATGTAGGGCGCGCAGTCGGCCACCATTTTTTCCGCCAGCTCGCCCTTGTCGAACGAGGGGTTGCGCTCCTGCTGCGCGAAGCGCGGCGCATCGGCGGGGATGCCGCCCTGGCTCAGCAGCGCGTCGAGCTTGAGCTTCTGCTGCCTGGCCGTCTGGCCGGGCTGCAGCTCGATCAGATCGGTGCGGCCGATGAGGTCGGTGAGCTTGCGAATGCCCAGCTGCGCCATCAGTTCGCGGGTTTCCATGGCCATGAAGGTGAAGTAGTTCACCACCATGTCGGGCAGGCCGATGAAGTGCTCCTTGCGCAGCTTGTCGTTCTGAGTGGCGACGCCGGTGGCGCAGTTGTTGAGATGGCAGATGCGCAGATACTTGCAGCCCAGCGCCACCATGGGCCCGGTGCCAAAGCCGAAGGACTCGGCGCCGAGGATCGCGGCCTTGACCACGTCCAGCCCGGTCTTCAAGCCGCCGTCGGTCTGCACCCTGACCCGCCCGCGCAGCCCGTTGGCGCGCAGCACCTGCTGGGCTTCGGACAGCCCCAGCTCCCAGGGCGTGCCGGCATATTTCACCGAGGAGAGCGGGGAGGCGCCGGTGCCGCCGTCATAGCCGGAAATGGTGATGAGGTCGGCATAGGCCTTGGCCACGCCGGCGGCGACCGTGCCCACGCCGGGTTCGGCTACCAGCTTCACCGACACCTGCGCGGCGGGGTTGATCTGCTTCAAGTCGAAAATCAGCTGCGCCAGATCTTCGATGGAATAGATGTCGTGGTGCGGCGGCGGCGAAATCAGCAGCGTGCCCGGCTTGCAGTGGCGCAAGCTGGCGATGAGCGGCGTCACCTTGTTGCTGGGCAGCTGGCCGCCCTCGCCGGGCTTGGCGCCCTGGGCGATCTTGATCTGCAGCACCTCGGCGTTGATCAGGTAGGCGGGCGTCACGCCGAAGCGGCCGGAGGCCACCTGCTTGATCTTGGACATCTTGGCGGTGCCGTAGCGTTTGGGGTCCTCGCCGCCTTCGCCCGAGTTGGAGCGGCCGCCGATGCGGTTCATGCCCTCGGCCAGCGCCTCGTGCGCCTCCGGCGACAGCGCGCCGAGCGACATCCCGGCGGAGTCGAAACGCTTGAGAATGACCTCCAGCGGCTCGACCTCGTCGAGCGGAATGGGCGTGGCGGGCTTCAGCTTCATCAGGTCGCGGATCATCGCCACCGGACGGTCGTTCACCAGTGCGGAATATTTCTTGTACTCGGCGTAGTCGCCGGTCTTCACCGCCTTCTGCAGCTGTTGCACCACGTCCGGGTTGTAGGCGTGGAATTCCTCGCCGAACATGAATTTCAGCAGGCCGCCGGCCGACAGCGGCGTGCGCGGGTTGAACGCGGCGCGATGCAGGGCCATCTGGTCGATTTCCAGATCGCCGAAATTGGCGCCGGATATCCGCGACACCGTGCCTTTCAGACACAGGTCGACGACATCCTCGTGCAGGCCGACCGCCTCGAACAGCTGGGCGCCGCGGTAGCTCGCGACGAGCGAGATGCCCATCTTGGAGAGCACCTTGTACAGACCCTTGTCCATGCCCTTGCGGAAGTTGGCCAGCGCCTTGTCGAGGGCGGGCTTGATCTCGCCGGTCCTTACGAATTCACCGATCACCTGATAGGCAAGATAGGGGTAGACCGCCGTGGCGCCGTAGCCGATCAGGCAGGCGTAATGGTGCGGATCGCGCACCGTGCCGGTCTCGACGACGATGTTCGCGCTGCAACGCAAGCCTGCGGCAATCAGCGCGTGGTGCACCGCGCCGGTGGCGAGAAGCGCGTGGATCGGCATGCGGTCGCGGGCGACATTGCGGTCGGAGAGCACGAGGATCACCTTGCCCGCCTTCACCGCGTCGACCGCGCGCGCGGTCAGGGCACGCAGCGCGCCTTCCAGCACGGTGGCCACCGGGTCGTAGTGGAGGTCCAGCGTGCATGAGGCGAAGTCCGCATCGTCGAGGTTCAGCAGCCTGTCGAAGGCGTCCTTCGACAACATCGGGCTGTGCACCTCGACCCGGTGCGCGTGCGCCGAGGTTTCCTCGAACAGGTTGCGTTCGGGACCAAACGAGGTGTTGAGCGACATGACGATCGCCTCGCGGATCGGATCGATCGGCGGGTTGGTCACCTGGGCGAACTGCTGGCGCAGGTAATCGAACGGCGAACGGACTTTTTGCGAGAGCACCGCCATCGGCGTGTCGTCGCCCATCGAGCCGATCGCCTCGGCGCCGTCCTCGGCGAGCACGCGGAGGAGCTGGTCGCGTTCCTCGAAGCTGACGTTGAAGAGCTTCTGGTGGACGAGGAGGCTTGCCGCATCCATCGGCGCGAGGTCGGTGTCCTGGCTCGACGGGAGATCCAGCCGGATTGCGCTGGACTTCAGCCACTCGCGGTAGGGATTGCGGCCTTTCAGTTCGTTGTCGATGTCTTCCGACATCAGCAGGCGGCCGGTTTCGAGGTCGGCAGCGACCATCTGGCCGGGTTTCACGCGACCCTTGCGCTCGACGTTCGCGGGGTCGATCGGCCACACGCCGACTTCGGACGCGATGGTGAGGATGCGGTCCTTGGTCAGCACCCAGCGTGCGGGTCTGAGACCGTTGCGGTCCAGCGTGCACACGGCATAGCGGCCGTCGGTCAGTACCACCCCGGCCGGACCGTCCCACGGCTCCATGTGCATCGAGTTGTACTGATAGAAGGCGCGAATGTCGGGGTCCATGGTCTCGACGTTCTGCCAGGCCGGCGGAATCACCAGGCGCAGGGCGCGGAACAGGCCCGCACCGCCCATCACCAGCCCCTCGACCATGTTGTCCAGACTCATCGAGTCGGAGCCCCGGGTGCCGACGATCGGGCGCACCGCGCCCATGTCGGGGATCAGCGGGCTGAAGAATTTCTGCTCGCGCGCGCGGCTCCAGTTGCGGTTGCCCTGCACCGTGTTGATTTCGCCGTTGTGTGCGAGATAGCGGAAGGGTTGCGCCAGGCGCCACTGCGGCCAGGTGTTGGTCGAGAAGCGCTGGTGGAACACCACCAGGCTGGTGGCGAAGCGCGCGTCGTTGAGATCCGGATAGAACACCGGCAACTTGTCCGGCATCACCAGGCCCTTGTAGCTGATGACGCGGCACGACAGCGTCGGCACGTAGAATACCGGATCGGCCGGCTCCAGCGCCTTTTCCGCCCGGCGCCGCGCAATGTACAGGCGGCGCTCGAAGTCGGCTTCGGGAAGCTCGGCGGGCGCGTTGACGAACACCATTTCGATGTGCGGCAGCGATTCCAGCGCCGATTCGCCGCACACGGAGGGATCGGTCGGCACCGGGCGGAAGCCGGCGACGACGAGGCCCTCGGCCTTAAGACACGCTTGCAGGGTGGCGCGCGCATGCGCCTGCGGCGTGGCGTCGCGCGACAGGAACACCAGGCCGGCGGCGTAGACGTCGCCCAGCGTGAAACCGGATTCTGCGGCGACCGCGCGGAGGAAGGCGTCCGGCTTTCTGAACAGCAGGCCGCAGCCGTCGCCAGACAGACCGTCTGCTGCGATGGCGCCGCGATGCGTCATGCGCGCCAGCGAGCCGATCGCGTGCTGCACCAGCGTGTGGCTGGGCTGGTTGTCGATGTGTGCGATGAGGCCGAAACCGCAGCTGTCCTGTTCGAAATCGGGCGAATACAGGGTTCCGTCCAGCCAGCGTTGTCGTTCCATGGTTCCGTTGTGCTCGGGAGAGAGCGGCCGGTCCGTCGGGCAGGTCGCACAAGAATTGGAAAAAAAGGGGGAGCCATTTTATTGCAGCGCAATCCCCCCGGCAATGCCCCGGAAATGTTTTTTTTCGACCCGGATGGCCTTTCGGGCACGGCCGCGATGCCGCGTGTACGGCGACGGGCGACGCGACGGTATGATGAACGGCCGCCTCCGCCCACGCCCTTGCATGTCGCCCGAACTCGCGCAGCAACTGCTGCTGAAAACCCTGCTGCCGCTGTCGCTGCTGATCGCCGCCGGCGGCATCTGGCCGCGCTGGCAGAGTGGCATTTCGATCACAGGCCTGCGCGGCGAGATCAACCGCCTGGTGCTGAACTTCTTCGCGCCCATGCTGTTCTTCGCCGCCGGCGCGACCGCCACGGTCGACCTGAGCCTGCTCAAGCTGCCGCTGATCCTCGGCGCCGCGACCCTGTTCGGTCTTGGTCTGGCTGCGCTGGCGCTGTTCGTCACGCCGCTGGGGCGCGGTCTGTCAGACCCCGCGCGCGGTGCGGTGCTGCTGGCTTCGGGATTCGGCAACGTGCTGTTCTTCGGCTATCCCTTTCTCACTACGGTGTTCGGTGAGGCGGGCACACGCTATCCGTTCTTTGCCGACATGCTTGCGACCACGCCGCTGGTGTGGTCGCTCGGGGTGTGGATCGCGTTCCGCTACGGCAATCACAGCGAGCACGCTTCCTTCCTGTCGATGTGGCTGCGTCTGCCGCCGGTGTGGGGCTTCGTCGCGGGCATCGCGGTCAACCTGTCCGGCAGCGGGCTCGAGCCGCTGGTCGAGGCGGCACACTGGGCGGGCAGCCCGACCATCCCCCTGATGCTGTTCGTGCTGGGACTGACGATTCCCTGGCACGACCTGCGGCCGCAAAGGGCGGTGATGGTCGCGCTGGCGATCAAGCTTGCGCTGATGCCGCTGTTCGGCCTTGGCCTCGCGCTGGCGTGGCCCGGCCCGCTGTCCGAGCCCGCCGAGGCGGCGATCCTCGAGGCGGCGATGCCGACCATGGTGATGGTGATCGCCCTGGCCGACCGCTTCGGCCTCGACGTGCGCCTGGCCGGCCTCATCATGGGCTGGTCAACGCTCGCCGGATTGTTTACGCTGCCATTCTGGCTATGGGCGTTGAAAGGATTCACGGCATGAAGATCGGATTCATCGGCAGCGGCATCATGGGCCGCCCCATGGCGGAGAACCTGCTGCGCGCCGGACACCAGCTGACCGTGTACGGTCGCCGTTTCGACCGCATCGAACCCATCCTGGTGATGGGCGCGCTCGGCAAGGGTACGCCGATGGAAGTCGCCGCCGAGACGGACGTCACCTTTACCGTCGTGTCCGACACCACCGACGTCGAGGAGATCATTCTCGGCAGCCGTGGCCTCGTCCACGGCGCACGGCCGGGCCACACCATCGTCGACATGAGCACGGTGTCGCCCGCGGCCACCCGGCGCATCGCCGCGGCGCTCGCCGAACGCGGCGTGCACATGCTCGACGCGCCGGTGTCCGGCGGCGAGACGGGTGCGCGCGAAGGCACGCTGTCGATCATGGTGGGCGGCGAAGTGCCGATCTTCGAGAAAGTGCGCCCGCTGTTCGAGATCCTCGGCAAGAGCGTCGTTCACGTCGGCGGCCACGGCGCCGGCCAGGTGGTGAAATGCTGCAACCAGATCGTCGTCGGGCTGACCTTCGAGGGCGTCGCCGAGGCCATCCTGCTGGCGCGCCGCAACGGTGTCGATCCGCTGAAGATGCGCGAGGCACTGATGGGCGGTTTTGCCGGCAGCCGCATCCTCGACGTGCACGGACAGCGCATGCTCGACGCCAACTACAAGCCCGGCTTCAAGGTGAAGCTGCACCACAAGGACATGGCCATCGTCATGGACAACGCGCAGGAGACCGCCACGCCGCTGCCGGGCGCAGCGCTGATCGCGCAGCAGATGAACGCGCTGATGGGCGCCGGCGACAGCGAGCTGGATTCGTCGGCGATCATGCGGGCGCTCGAGCGACTGACCGGCGAAGCGCGCTGAGCGCAGCCCGCACCCTCGTCGTCATCGGTGCGGCCAGCGGCGCGGGCGCGGCCGATCCGGGCACCGCGGCGGGTCCCACGGCGCTGCGCCGCTCGCGTGCGTTTCAGGATTCCCCGCTGCAGCGGGTCGAATGGGATGCCATCCTGCGTGTGCCGCGGCGCGACCTGCCGCTGGAGGCGGTCGTCGCCCTGGGTGCGCGCCTGGCTCGGGAAGTCGAGCGCGTGCTGCGCGCGGGGCATTTTCCGCTGGTGGTGGGCGGCGACCACTCCTGCGCGATCGGCACCTGGAACGGCGTGCGCCGCGCGCTGGCGGAACACGGGCCACTCGGTCTCATGTGGATCGACGCGCACATGGACAGTCACACCTTCGCCACTACGCCGAGCGGGCAGATTCACGGCATGCCGCTTGCTGCGCTGCTCGGCGAGGGCGATGCCGCGCTCGCCGGCACGGCGCCGACGCTGCGCCCGGAGCACGTCTGTCTCATTGGCGTGCGCAGCTTCGAGGCGCGTGAGGCGGCGCTGCTGCGCCGGCTGGGCGTGCGCGTGTTCGACATGGCGCAGATCCGGGAACGCGGGCTTGTGGCCGTATTCGACGAGGCACTGGCGATCGTGCGGCGCGGCACGGCCGCTTTCGGCGTCAGCATCGACCTCGATGCGCTCGATCCTGCCGAGGCGCCCGGCACCGGTTCGCCGGTTCCCGGCGGGCTCGGCTGCGCGGAGCTGGCGACGGCGCTGACGCGGCTGCGCGACGATCCCGCCTTTGTGGCGATGGAGATCGTCGAGTACAACCCGCGCCGCGACCATGACCGGCGCACCGCCGGCGTGGCGGGTGCACTGGTCGATGCCATCGCCCCGCAGGCGCCGGAAGCGTGAACCTCAACCCGCGTCGAGGCCGACGAAGGGATTGTCGCGCCGCTCGTGGCCGAAGGTCGACATGGCGCCGTGGCCCGGCACGAAACGCACTTCGTCACCCAGCGGGAAAAGTTTTTCCCGGATGGCGGCCAGCAGAGCCGCGTGGTCGCCGCGTGGAAAGTCGGTGCGGCCGATCGAGCCCTTGAACAGCACGTCGCCGACGAAGGCGAGATGCGCCGTGCGCTGGTAGAACACCAGGTGCCCGGGGGTGTGACCGGGGCAGTGCAGCACCTCGAAGCGGATCGCGCCGACGTCGACCGTATCGCCGTCGTCCAGCCACTGGTCGGGAACGAGCGGCGGCGTCGGCGGAAAACCGAACAGCTCGGCCTGCTGCGGCAGACTGTCGAGCCAGAACGCCTCCTCGCGATGCGGCCCGACGATGGGCACGCCGAGCGCGTCGCGCAGCGCAGCGGCTGCGCCGACGTGGTCGAGATGGCCGTGGGTGAGCAGCAGTTTTTCCACGGTGAGCCCGCGCCGCGCCACTTCATCGCGCAGGCGCCCGGGCTCGCCACCGGGGTCGATCAGTGCGGCGCGGCCGGCGGTGTCCCATACCAGAGAACAATTCTGCTGGTAGGGGGTCACAGGGAGAATGATAAAGTCCATCGATTCATTATCCATTAACTCGCCCCATGTCCGCACCCGACGCCCTGCTGTTGCTCTCCACGCATTGTCCCCATTGCCCCGCCGTGCTCGCCGCACTCGCCGACCTGGTGAAACAGGGCGCGATCGGCCGGCTGGAAGCGGTCAACCTCGAACGGCACCCGGAAGTGGGCCAGACGCTCGGCGTGCGTTCGGTGCCGTGGATCCGCATCGGCCGCATCGAGCTCGCGGGTGCACACGGCAAGGCCGAGCTCGCGGCGTGGGCCGCCAAGGCCGACAGCGAAGCGGGACTCGCTGACTGGTTCCACCTGCTGCTGAAGGAAGGCCGGATGGAACACGCGCGCGCGGCGATCGAGGCCGATCCCGCGCTGCTCGCGGCGGTGCTGCCCATCGTCGGCAACAGCGACGCAAGTCTCAACGTGCGCCTGGGCGCCGGCGCGTTGCTGGAGGATTTCGCCGGCAGCGAGGCCCTGCGCGCGCTGCTGCCGCGCCTGGGCGAGCTGTCGCAGCATGCGGACGCCCGGGTGCGTGCGGATGCCTGCCATTACCTGGGCCTGACCGGCGACGCTGCGGCGCAGTCGTGGCTCGATGCACGCGTGCAGGACGAGAACCCCGACGTCCGCGAGATCGCGGCAGAGAGCCTGCAGGCGCTCAGCGCTCCGTAGCTGCTCCGCTGTCGTCGATCCGTGTCCGCACGTCTGCCAGCACTGCCTCGGCGGCGCGCCGTCCGGCGTCGATCGCACTGGCGGCGCGGTGGAACTCCATCAGGCCGAGTGCGGCGAGCCGCGGCGTCACCAGCACGTCGGCCGGCTCGCCGGCGAGCCGGCTGCGCGTGATGAACACCTGCATGATGTTGATGCCGCTCGCCACCACGTCGAGCATGGCCGGCGGCTCGTCCGCCGGATCGCCGCCGTTGAGGCCGAGCTGCGACATGCCCGACTGGATGCGCGCGAGCACGTTGTCGACGGCCGATGCGCGAGCGGGCTTCTTCGCCCGCGCCGCAGGCTTCGGTTTGAGGTGGCGTCCCAGCAGGTCGGAGTTGAGATCGACTCCGATCACCACGTCCGCACCCATCGCCCGCGCCAGCGACACCGGCACCGGATTGACCAGGCCGCCATCGACCAGCCACGCGCCGTCGCGCCGCGCCGGGGTGAACAGCCCCGGCAGCGCGATCGATGCGTGCACCGCGTCCGACACGCCACCCTCGCGCAGCCACACTTCGCGGCCGTGTGCGAGGTCGGTGGCGACCGCCGCGAACGGTCGCTCCAGCTCGCGGATGTCGCGGTCGACAAAATGTTCGCGGAAGAAGGTGATGAGTTTTTCGCCCTTGATGAGACCGCCGTTGAACGACACGTCGAGGAAACCCATCACCGTCTGCGGACGCAGGCCGCGTACCCAGGTTTCCAGCCGGTCGAGTTCACCGGCGACGTAGGCGGCGCCGACCAGCGCGCCGATCGAGGTGCCGCATACCAGGTCGGGCTCGATACCGGCATCGGCCAGCGCGCGGATGACGCCGATGTGCGCCCAGCCGCGTGCCGAACCGCTGCCGAGGGCGAGGCCGATGACGGGGCGTGCGTTCATGGGGTCAGTCGGCCTCACGCTCGATGCCGCAGCACTGCACGCGCTCGGCGGGGTCCGGTGCGCTGAGGATGGCGCCGGTCACCGGGTTGGGACGGAACACGGTGCAGCCCTTCAGCCCCAGCGCGTGTGCCTCGCGGTAGAGATCGGCGAAGCGTTCGAACGGCGTGTCGGCGGCGACGTTGATGGTCTTCGAAATGGCGTTGTCGACGAAAGGCTGCAGCGCCGCCTGCATGGCGAGATGCGCGCGCGGGTCGAGCTGGCGCGCTTCGACGAAGGCGGGCGGCGCGCTCGTGCCGCCGCGCGCCTGCCAGCACTGCCAGGCGTGATCGACGACGCGATGGGTGCGGTAGCCGCCGTCCCCATGCAGCACGCGGCGTTCGGCCTCCGCCGCGAACACCGGTTCGATGCCGCTCGACAGGTTGTTGGCGAGCAGGCTGATGGTGCCCGCCGGCGCGATCGCCAGCAGATGACTGTTGCGGATACCGTGCCTGGCGATGGCGTCGCGGATGTCGGCGGGCAGGCGCGTGGCGAAACCGCTGGCGAGATGGGCGTCACGCTCGAATGCGGGAAACGCGCCTTTCTCCTGCGCCAGGGCGACCGAGGCGCGGTACGCCGCGTCGCGCACGGTGCGCAGTGCCTCGGCGGCAAGGGCGCGCGCGGCGTCGCTGTCGTAAGCGAGGCCAAGGAGGATGAGCGCGTCGGCGAGCCCGGTGATGCCGAGGCCGATGCGGCGCTTGCGCCGTGCCTCGCCGGCCTGCGCCGGCAGCGGATAGCGCGACACGTCGATGACGTTGTCGAGAAAGCGCACCGCCTGTACGGCCGCGTCGGCGAGTGCGGCAAGGTCGAACCGCGCGTCGGCGTCGAAGGGCGCGGCGACGAAGGCGGCAAGATTGAGGGAGCCGAGATCGCAGGCGCCATAGGGCGGTAGCGGGATCTCGCCACATGGATTGGTGGCGGTAAGATGCTCCTCGTGCGCCAGGGTGTTGTCGCGATTGATGGTGTCGACGAACAGCACGCCCGGCTCGGCGGTGTCATAGGCGGCGCGCAGGATGCGCTGCCACAGTTCGCGTGCCTTGAGGGTGCGTACCACGGCGCACGGCACGGGTGCCGCACTGCCACTCCAGCGGCGCTCGATCACCACGCCGCCGGCGGGTGTGTCACCGCGCAGTGGAAACACCAGTGGCCAGTCGGCGTCGGCGGCCACGGCCGCCATGAAGGTATCGCTCACCTGCACCGAAAGATTGAAGTGACGCAGCGCCGCCGGGTCACGCTTGGCATCGACGAAGGTTTCGATGTCCGGATGGTCGCAGCGCAGCGTCGCCATCATCGCGCCGCGCCGCGCGCCCGTCGACAGCATGGTTGCGCACATTGCGTCCCAGATGTGCATGAACGACACGGGCCCCGAGGCGATGGTGCTGGACGCGTGTGCCACCGTTCCCGCAGGGCGCAGCGTGGAAAAATCGTAGCCGATGCCGCCGCCGTGCTGCATGGTGAGCGCGCCTTCCTTCAGCGCCTCGAAGATGGATTCCAGGGTGTCGGCGATGTTGCCCATGACGAAGCAGTTGAGCAGCGTCACGCGGTGCCCGGTACCGGCGCCGGCGAGGATGCGCCCGCCGGGGAGGAAGCGAAAGCCGTCCAGCAGTGCGGCGAAGCGCTCCGCCCACACATCGCGGTCGGCGGTTTCCGCCGCGGCGACCGCGTGCGCCACGCGCTGCCAGCTGGCGCGCAGGTCCGCCTCGCCCGGCGCACGGTAGCGCGTCTCCCAGACGTGGCGGGAAAGCTCCATGCGGAAGGGATCGTTCGTCGTCATGCGCGGCCGGGGCGAGAGCGTTTCAGGCATTATGCGGCTTCACCCGTTTTTTGCGCATAGCCGCTTTGCCTGACCCGTGACGACGCCCTCGCCCCATCCCTATGCCGCACTGACGCCGGACGTCGCGCTCGACGCGCTCGACAGCACCGGCCTCAAGGCCGACGGCCGCCTGCTGGCGCTGAACAGTTACGAGAACCGCGTGTATCAGATGGGCGTCGAGGACGCGGCGCCGGTGGTGGTGAAGTTCTACCGCCCCGGGCGCTGGTCCGATGCGGCGATCCACGAGGAGCACGCCTTCGTCACTGAACTGGCGGCGCGCGAGATCCCGGCGGTGCCGCCGCTCGTGTTGAACCAGGCCACGCTGCACACCCACGCCGGCTTTCGCTTCGCCGTGTATCCGAAGCAGGGCGGACGCATGCCGGAATTCGACCGCGCCGGCACGCTGGAACGCATGGGCCGTTTTCTCGGACGCATCCACGCTGTCGGTGCGACTGCGCCCTTCACCCACCGTCCCACGCTCGATCTTGAAAGCTTTGGCGTTGCCTCGCGCGATTTCCTCAAGCGCGGCAACTGGCTGCCGGCCGACCTTGCCGCCGCCTGGGACAGCGTGGTCGAGCACGCGCTCGCCAGCGTCGCGCACTGTTACGCGCGCGCCGGCGACGTGCGCGCGATCCGCCTGCACGGCGACTGCCACGTCGGTAACGTGCTGTGGACCGAAGACGGGCCGCACTTCGTCGACTTCGACGACGCCCGCATGGGGCCTGCGGTACAGGACCTGTGGATGCTGCTGTCCGGCGAGCGCGAACAGCAGCAGGCGCAGATTACCGAGATCCTCGTGGGCTACGAGGATTTCATGGCGTTCGATCCACGCGAACTCCATCTGGTGGAGGCATTGCGCACCCTGCGCCTGCTGCATTACGCTGCCTGGCTCGCGCGGCGCTGGGACGACCCCGCCTTCCCCGCGGCGTTTCCGTGGTTCAATACGCAGCAGTACTGGCAGGCGCGCATCCTCGAACTGCGCGAGCAGATCGCGCTGATGGACGAGCCGCCGCTGGTGGTTTGAAATGCAATTTTTGTCCGCGAAGGACGCGAAGAAACGCGAAGGGAACTCCAAATGCTTTGCTTCGCGCCCCTTCGCGTCCTTCGCGGATAGAACCGATTTTGCAGAGACATGTGCGGCATAGCAGGTGAGTTTCGTTTCGACGGCCAGGTGCCCGCTGCGGACACCATGGCGCGTATGCTTGCCCGGCTGGCGCGGCGCGGGCCCGACGCCGAGGGCCAGCACGTCGACGGTCCGGTGCGCCTGGGGCACCGGCGCCTGGCGATCATCGACCTGTCGCCGCGCTCGGCGCAGCCGATGGTCGACGCCGCAAGCGGCACCGCGCTGGTGTTCAATGGCACCATCTACAACTACCCGGAGCTGCGCGCCGTGCTGATCTCGCGCGGTCACACCTTCCACTCCGACGGCGACACCGAAGTCATTTTGCGCGCCTGGCTGGAGTGGGGCGAGGCCTGCGTCGAGCGCCTGCACGGCATGTTCGCCTTCGCTATCTGGAATCGCGACACGCTCTTTCTCGCGCGCGACCGTCTCGGCATCAAGCCGCTCTACTTCAGCGCAACGCCGCAGGCGTTCCGCTTCGCCTCGACGCCGCAGGCGCTGCTTGCCGCCGGCGGCGTCGACACCGGCATCGACCCCGTCGCCCTGCATCATCTCTTCACCCTGCACGCCGTGGTGCCGGCACCGCGCACGATCTACGAGGGCGTGCGCAAGCTCGCACCCGGCGCCACCATGACGGTGAACGCACGCGGCGCGATCACGCAGCGCACGTACTGGTCGCTCAAGGCGCAGCGCCCCGCGACGCCGAAGACCGCGGCCGAGTGGACCGAGGCGATCCACGAAGGCCTCAGGCAGGCGGTGAAGAAGCGCATCGAGATCGCCGACGTCAAGGTCGGCGTGCTGCTCTCCGGCGGTCTTGATTCCAGCCTGCTGGTCGCCTTGCTCGCCGAGCAGGGCGTAGCGGACCTGATGACCTTCTCGGTCGGTTTCGAGGATCAGCCGGAAGAA
>JANJXF010000163.1 GCA_024709165.1 Thiobacillus sp.
CATTCAATCCGTGCGCGGCATGAACGACTGTCTGCCCGACGCCGCCGACACATGGCAGGCGTTCGAGGCAATCGTGCGTGACTGGTTGCGGCGCTATGGGTATCGGGAAATCCGCACGCCGATTCTCGAACACACGGGACTCTTCAAGCGTGCCATCGGCGAAGTCACCGATATCGTCGAGAAGGAGATGTATACCTTCGTCGACGAACTGAACGGTGAATCGCTGACGCTGCGCCCCGAAGGCACAGCTTCCTCGGTGCGCGCCGTGATCGAGCACAATCTCCTGTACGACGGTGGCAAGCGCCTGTGGTATACGGGACCGATGTTCCGCCACGAGCGCCCGCAGAAGGGCCGCTACCGGCAGTTCCACCAGGTCGGTGTCGAGGCGCTGGGATTCGCCGGCCCCGACGTCGACGCCGAACTGATCATCATGTGCGCGGACCTGTGGCGCGAACTCGGCATCGCGCCGACGCTGCAGCTCAACACGCTGGGCGACCACGCCGCGCGGCAGCGGCACCGCGCCCGACTCGTCGCCCACTACGAAGCGCACCGCGATGCGCTCGATGCCGACGCGCAGCGGCGCCTGCACAGCAATCCGCTGCGCATCCTCGACAGCAAGAATCCCGCGATGCAGGCGATCAACGATGCCGCACCGCGACTGATGGACGAACTGGAGGACGAGGCATTGGCGCATTTCGATGCCGTGCAGAAGCTGCTGCACGCCAGCGACATTGCCTTCGAGATCAACCCGCGCCTGGTGCGCGGCCTCGATTATTACAACCGCACCGTGTTCGAATGGGTGACCGACCGGCTCGGCGCGCAGGGCACGGTGTGCGCCGGTGGACGCTACGACGGGCTGATCGCTCAGCTAGGCGGCAAACCGGCGCCGGCGGCCGGCTTCGCCATGGGCATCGAGCGTTTGCTCGCACTCGTCGACGCGGGCGGTCGCGCGTTGCAGACGCCGTTGCCCGACGTCTATGTCGTCCACGCCGGCGTGGCAGCCGAGGCCTACGCCTGGCAGGTCGCCGCCGCGCTGCGCGGCGCGGGACTCGCGGCCATCCTGCATTGCGGCGGAGGCAGCTTCAAGTCGCAGATGAAGAAGGCCGATGCCAGCCGTGCGCGTTACGCGGCCATCATCGGCGACGACGAGGCCGCCGCGCAACAGGTAACGCTGAAGCCGCTGCGCGGCACCGGCGAGCAGACCCGCGTCGAGCTGGCGCTGGCGATCGACTATCTGAACAACGCATCAATCTGAAAAAGGCTACGTGTAATGGCAACCTATGACCTCGACGAGCAGGAACGGCTGGACGAACTGAAAGCCTGGTGGAAGCGCTGGGGCAACCTGACGCTGATTGCCGTGGCGCTGGTCGTGGCCGTCGCGGGCGGCTGGCGCTACTGGCAACAGCGGATGCTGACGCAGAGCGTGGAAGCCGGCACCGTGTACGAACGGCTGACGCAGTCGCTTGCCGCCAACGACGTGAAAGCTGCGCGCGAGGCGGGGGGGCTGTTGATCGACCAGTATCGCGGCACGGCGTATGCGCCGCGCGCGGCACTGGTACTGGCCCGCATCAATGCGGGTAGTGGTGACCTGAAGAGCGCGCAGGCGCAGCTGGAATGGGCGCTTGCCCAGACGAAGGAGCCGGCACTGAAGGATCTCGCGCGCCTGCGTCTCGCCGGCGTACAGCTCGACCAGAAAGCCTACGACGCGGCGCTGAAAACGCTTGCCGGCAGTCACAGCGACGCTTTCGCCGCACGCTTCGACGATTTGCGCGGCGACGTTCTGTTCGCCCAGGGCAAGGCGGACGAGGCGCGTGCCGCCTATCAGGCGGCCTTCGACAAGTTGGGTGAGGACAACCCCTATCGCAACATCGTCGAGCTCAAGCTCGACAGCGTGGGAGGGGCACTCAAGTGATCCGGCGTGTACTCTTCGCCGGCATCGCGCTGATGCTCGCCGGGTGCAGCACGGTCTCGTCGGTGACCGGTACCGTCGGCGGCTGGTTCGGTGCCGGCCCGGCCCGGGCCAAACCGGCCGAGCTGGTCGATTTCAAGCCGGCCGTCGCTCTGAGCGAGGCCTGGAAAGCAGGCACCGGCGATACTGAAGGGTATCTGCTGCGTCCGCAGGCCGATGGCGAGAGCGTGTTCGCGGCGGGGGACGGTCGCGTGGTACGCGTTGCCGTCGACAACGGCAGCCTTGTCTGGCGGCAGGACACTGGCGTCAGGCTTTCCGCTGGCGCAGGCGCCGGCCATGGACTGACTCTGGCCGGAGGCGCCAAGGGCGAGCTCGTGGCGCTCGACATGGTCAACGGCCAGCTGCGCTGGAAAGTCACGCTGTCGAGTGAAGTGACCGGGCAATTGCTGGCGGTCGCCGACACCGTGATCGTGCGCACCGGAGACGGCCGCGTACACGGTCTTGCGCTTGCCGACGGCAGCCGCAAATGGTTGTACAGCCGCAATCTGCCGCCGTTGAGTCTGCGCGGCTCCGGCGGCCTGGCGGCCTTCGAGGGCGTGATCTATGCGGGTTTCCCCGGCGGCAAGCTGGTTGCGCTCGATGCACGCAACGGTGCGCAGTTGTGGGAGGCTACCGTGGCGCTGCCGCGCGGCGCCACCGAACTCGAACGCGTGGCCGACGTGATGGGCAATCCCGCGGTCGACACGCAACAGGTCTGCGCGGTGGCGTACCAGGGACGGGTCGCCTGTTTCGACCGCCGTAGTGGCGGACCGATGTGGGCGCGGGACACCTCAAGCAACAGCGGGCTGGCGATGGACGAGCGCAGCGTCTACGTGACCGACGACAAGGATGCCGTGACCGCCTACGACAAGACCTCCGGCCGTGCCGTGTGGCGCCAGGACAAGCTGGCGCGCCGTCAGGTCACCGCGCCGTTGGCGCTGGGCAACTGGGTCGCGGTTGCCGACGGTGAAGGCTACGTGCATGTGCTGTCGGCTGACGACGGCGGCTTCGTTGCGCGCACCCGCGTGGACAGTGCGGTGCGCTCGGCACCGATCGACATTGGCCCGGGGTTCGCGGTACAGACGACCAAGGGTACGGTCGTCGCCTTCCGCCTGAAATAAATGCTACCCACTCTGGTCCTGGTCGGCCGTCCCAACGTCGGCAAATCGACGCTCTTCAACCGGCTGACCGGTACCCGCGACGCGCTGGTGCATGACATGCCGGGGCTGACGCGCGATCGCCATTACGGGCGCGGCCGCATCGGCGGCAAGCCCTATCTCGTGGTCGACACCGGCGGCCTGGAGCCGGTGGCCAAAGACGGCATTTTCGCCGAGATGGCGCGCCAGACGCTACAGGCGATCGACGAGGCCGATGCGGTCATCTTCATGGTCGACGCCCGCAGCGGCCTGACGCCGCAGGACAGGGTCATCGCCGACCGCTTGCGTCGCGCACATTGCCCCGTGTTTCTTGCCGTCAACAAGGCCGAGGGCATGAACCGTGCGGTGGTGACCGCGGAATTCCACGAACTCGGATTGGGCGAGCCGCTGGCAATTTCAGGTGCGCATGGCGACGGCATTGCCGATCTGGTGGCCGAAGCGCTGGCACCGTTCCCCGAGGCGGCGGAAGAGGTCAACGAACATGGCGTGCCGAAGATCGCCCTGGTGGGCCGGCCCAACGCCGGCAAGTCGACCCTCGTCAACGCGCTGGTCGGCGAGGAACGCGTCATCGCCTTCGACCAGCCCGGCACCACGCGCGATTCGATCCATGTCGAATTCGAGCGCGACGGCAAGCCCTACATCCTCATCGACACCGCCGGCGTTCGCCGCCGTGGCAAGGTGTTCGAGGCAGTGGAGAAATTTTCCGTCATCAAGACGCTGCAGGCGATCGAGGATGCCAATGTGGTGGTGCTGGTACTCGATGCGCGCGAGAACATTTCCGAGCAGGATGCGCACCTGGCCGGCTTCATCTTGGAGAGCGGGCGCGCACTGGTGGTTGCCGTCAACAAGTGGGACGACCTGCCCGCCGAGCGGCGCGACGACATCAAGCGCGAGATCGGGCGCAAGCTCGCCTTTCTCGACTTTGCGCGCTTCAACTACATTTCCGCGCTGAAGGGGAAGGGGCTGGAGAACCTGCTGAAAGACGTCGAGGCCGCGCACGCCGCGGCGTTCATCAAGATGTCGACACCCAGGCTCACGCGCGTGCTGGAAACCGCGGTGGCGCAGCACGCGCCGCCGAAGAGCGGCCTGTTCCGCCCCAAGCCGCGCTATGCGCACCAGGGCGGCAAGAATCCGCCGGTCATCATCCTGCACGGCAACGCGCTGGAAGGCCTGCGCGACGACTACAAGCGCTATCTGGAAAGCTGCTTCCGCAAGGCGTTCAAATTGCAGGGCACGCCACTCAGGATCCAGGTCAAGGAAGAACCCGGCAGGAATCCCTTCGAGGGGAAAAAGCGTGGACCGCTCACCGAGAGCGAGGCCACGCGACGGCGGCGCGAAAAGCGGATTCGACGCAAGGTGTACGGCGACACCTGACCCTTTCGTTCCGGTCCCGCGCCCGAAGGCGCTGCGGCGACGGATCCGCGCCAGAGGTTCAGTCGAGCCAGCGTACCAGGTAATACAGCCTGAATCCTTCCGACGAACGCGACGGCCCGCTGGCGATGGCTGCATGGCGATGTTTGGCAGGGTCGGCATGGGCACGCGCCTCGTCCTCGCTCGCGCATACCTCGACCACGCCTTCCGGAAAGCGTTTGCGGCCCTTGCCCGCGGGCGAATAGATCACTGCGGCGACGGTGCTGACGACACTCGTCTCGGTGTCGGAGAACAGGCTGGGGGGTAGTGGCATGCGCGTCGCTGTCAGTGCGGTTTCTTGGAAATGCTGCCGACCTTGACCGCGTGTGAAGTCGGTGTCTCGTCGCTGAAGTGCGGCCGTTCGTCGAGCGTGCGTCCAGTCAGGTGCGCAAGTTCGGTTTCGCGGCTGGCGATCACCATCAGGCAGTCCTTGATATTCATGATCGTCGCTTCCGTCAGCGGGCTCGGGTTGCCGTCGCGCGGCGCGGTGTCGCGCACGATGGACGTGAGGGTCTTGCGCATCATGCGCATCAGGCGCTGCTCATTGTGCAGGGATTTCTCGTCCATGGGGGGGCTCCAGTTTGCGGGACTCTCCCGTCATTCTCTGCGCCGGCCCCGGCTTCGTCAACGCAAGCCCCCGCCCCGGCAGGGGGTAAAAGCCCGTGCGAGGGGCATAAACAGAATGAACTGCGGCCATGCGGCGCGAGCTTTATGCTTGATCACGGAGGCGTCGAACCATGGCTGGAATTCCCGCCGAAACCGGCGGAGTCCACGAAATCCGCATCGATTCCACTGTGCCGTGCGGTTCCGTGTCCGTCGCCGGCGCGTCCAGGCCAGCTTCGCCGTCGACGCGGCCCTCCACGACCGCGCTTCCGGACTGTGCGCGTTACAATGCGTGGCTGTCCACCACACATCCGCCCGTCCGTATGCCGCAACTCACCCGACCTGTGCCGTTCCCCCGCACGGCGACTGCTGTACGCCATGTTTGAGCGGCACACCGGCGGCGAGCGGGTCGTGCTCGTGGCCATCGACCTGGGCGATCCGGACTACGCCGAGAGCGTGGCCGAACTGCGTCTGCTCGCCGGCGGCGCCGGACTCGACCTTCGCGGCGAAGTCGAGGGCCGACGGGGACGTCCCGACGCGGCGCTGTTCGTCGGCAGCGGCAAGGCCGACGAGATCGCCGCGCTGGTCGCGGCGACCGAGGCGGATGTCGTCATCTTCAACCACGAGCTGTCTCCGGCGCAGGAGCGCAATCTGGAACGCCGGCTGCATTGTCGGGTGATCGACCGTGTCAGCCTCATCCTCGACATTTTCGCGCGGCGTGCGCGCAGCGCCGAGGGCAAGCTGCAGGTCGAGCTTGCGCAGCTGCAGCATCTGTCGACACGCCTGGTGCGCGGCTGGACCCACCTGGAGCGTCAACGCGGCGGCGTCGGACTGCGTGGCCCCGGCGAAAAGCAGCTGGAGACCGACCGTCGTCTCATCGGGCTGCGCGTCAAGGCCCTGCGTGAACGTATCGACAAGCTGGCGCGTCAGCGCCGCACCCAGCGGCGCGCACGCGAACGTCGCGACGTGCTGTCGGTGGCGCTGGTCGGTTATACCAACGCCGGAAAATCCACGCTTTTCAATGCGCTGACCCGTGCCGGCGCCTACGCCGCCGACCAGTTGTTCGCCACGCTCGACACCACCACGCGCAAGGTCTACCTGCCCGGAACCGGCGAAGTCGTGCTGTCCGATACCGTCGGTTTCGTCACCAACCTGCCGCACAGCCTGGTGGCGGCGTTCCGCGCTACGCTGGAGGCGACCGCCGAGGCCGATCTTCTGCTGCATGTGATCGATGCCGCAAGCCCCGCGCGTGAGCGTCAGATCGCCGCGGTGGAGCAGGTGTTGAAGGAGATCGGCGCGGAGGACGTCCCGGTCCTGCGCGTCTACAACAAGCTCGACCTCACCGAAGTGGCGCCGGGGGTGGCGCGGGACGAATATGGTAAACTGGCCAGCGTTTATGTGTCCGCCCGAACCGGTGCCGGACTTGAACTTCTGCGCGGTGCGCTGTCGGAAATCCTGGGCGCCGGGCGCGCCCGCGTCGCGGCGGACGGCCCCGCGCCCCAACCAACGGCACACACTTCTTGACACGATATGGCCTGGAACGACCCCCAATGGGGCAACAACGGTAAGCGCAACAGCAGCGGCCCTCCCGACCTCGACGAGATATGGCGGCGCTTCAACCAGCGTCTGGCCGGCATGTTCGGCGGCAAGGGCAATGGCGGCGGCGAGAGCCCGTCCGGCGGCGGCCTGCCGGGAGGCGGAAATCTGGTGATGCTCCTGGCGGGCATCCTGGCGCTGGTGTGGGTGGCGAGCGGCTTCTATATCGTCGACACCGGCCAGCGCGGCGTCGTGCTGCGCTTCGGCAAGTATCTCGAGACCACCGATCCGGGGCCGCGCTGGCACCTGCCGTGGCCGATCGAGTCGCGCGAAGTCGTCAACGTCGATCAGGTGCGCACCGTTGAAATCGGCTACCGCAACAACGTCAAGAGCAAGGTGTTGAAGGAATCGCTGATGCTTACCGACGACGAGAACATCATCGACCTGCAATTCGCCGTGCAGTATGTGCTGAAGGATCCGGTCGAATTCCTGTTCGTCAACCGTGCACCTGACGACAGCGTGCTGCAGGTGGCCGAGACCGCGATGCGCGAGATCGTCGGCAAAAACAAGATGGACTTCGTTCTTTATGAAGGGCGCGCGGAAATCGCTGCACGCGCCAAGCAACTGATGCAGGAAATCCATGACCGCTACAAGACCGGCATCAGCATCAGCCAGGTCACGCTGCAGAACATCCAGCCGCCCGAACAGGTGCAGGCGGCGTTCGACGACGCGGTGAAGGCGGGTCAGGACCGTGAACGCCTGAAGAACGAAGCCGAGGCCTACTCCAACGACATCGTGCCGCGTGCACGCGGTCTCGCGTCGCGCCTGAAGGAGGAAGCCGAGGGCTACAAGCAGGCGGTGATCGCCAATGCGCAGGGCGAGGCGAGCCGCTTCTCGCAGATTTTCAACGAATACCAGAAGGCACCGCAGGTGACCCGCCAGCGCATGTATCTGGACACCATGCAGACCGTGATGAACAGCACCAGCAAGGTGGTCGTCGACCAGAAGGGCGGCAACAGCCTGCTCTATCTGCCGCTCGACAAGTTGCAGCAGAATTTCGGTCAGCCTTATGCCGGTGCGTCGGACGTCCCGTCGCAGCCGGCCGCATCCACCCCGTCCGCACAATCGCTGGACGTGCGCTCGCGTGACGCCCTGCGCAGCCGTGAGCGGGAGGACCGGCCATGAGCAGAAACTTCGCCCCGCTGCTGGTCGCCCTGCTGGTGGCCCTGGTCGCGCTCTCCGGCAGCCTGTTCACCGTCGACCAGCGGCAGAATGCCCTGGTGTTCCAGCTCGGCGAGGTCGTCGGCGTGAAGACGAAACCCGGACTCTACTGGAAGTTGCCGCTGGTGCAGAACGTACGTTACTTCGATACGCGCATCCTCACACTCGATGCCGCCGACCCCGAGCGCTTCATTACCTCGGAAAAGAAGAACGTACTGGTGGACTCGTTCATCAAGTGGCGCGTGATCGATGCCAAGCAGTTCTACGTGTCGGTGGGTGGTGACGAGATGCGCGCGCAGATCCGCCTCAACCAGACGGTCAATGACGGCTTGCGTGCCGAGTTCGGCAAACGCACCATCAACGACGTGGTCTCGGGCAGCCGCGACGAGATCATGAGCATCATCCGCGCCAAGGCCGACAGCGACGCGCGCAAGATCGGCGTGCAGGTGGTCGACGTGCGTATCAAGCGCGTCGACCTGCCGGAAACGGTATCGGAGAACGTCTACCGGCGCATGGAGGCCGAGCGCAAGCAGGTGGCCAACGAGTTGCGTTCGACGGGTGCTGCGGAAGCCGAGAAGATCAAGGCCGATGCCGACAAGCAGAAGGAAGTGATCGTCGCCGAAGCCTATCGCGATGCGCAGCAGGTCAAGGGCGAGGGCGATGCGCGGGCGGCGGCGATCTACGCCGCGGCGTTCGGCAAGAACCCGGAATTCTATGCGTTCTACCGCAGCATGCAGGCGTACCGCGAGAGTTTCCGCAGCAAGAGCGACGTCATGGTGCTCGACCCGAGCGCCGATTTCTTCAAGTACATGAAGAATCCGCGGGCCGCGGGTGGGCAATGACCGGGTCGGACTGGATCGCGGCGCTCGGCCTGCTGCTGGTGATCGAGGGCGTGCTGCCGTTCGCCGCGCCGGCGGCCTGGCGCGACGGCGTGAGCCGCATCGCCACGCTGCGCGACGGACAGCTGCGCTTTATCGGCGCGGCCTCGATGCTCGCGGGCATCCTGCTGTTGCTGTCGTTCAAGTGAGCCGCAAGACAAATGACTGCCTGGCTGCTGCCTGAAAACGTCGAGGACGTCCTGCCGCCCGAGGCCTGGCGCATGGAGGACATGCGCCGCGCCTTGCTCGACCTGTTCCGCAGCCGCGGCTACCAGCTGGTGATCCCGCCCCTGATGGAATATGTCGACTCGCTGCTGACCGGGGTCGGCGCGGATCTGGACCTGAAGACTTTCAAGGTCGTCGACCGCATGTCGGGGCGGCTGATGGGCGTGCGTGCCGACATCACGCCGCAGGTCGCGCGTATCGACGCCCATCTGCTCGCCGGGAATGCGGTGAATCGCCTGTGCTACGCGGGCAGCGTGCTGCACACGCTGTCGGCCGGCTTCCATCGCTCGCGCGAGCCGATCCAGGTCGGCGCGGAGCTGTATGGCGAGGCCGGCGTCGACGCGGATCTGGAGATTTTGAAGTTGATGCGGCAGTCGCTCGAGGTATGCGGCATTGCCGCGTTTCAGCTCGACATCGGACACGTCGGCGTGTACCGTGCGCTGGCGCAGGAAGCCCGTCTCGACGGCGCAGTCGAACACGAGCTTTTCGGCGCCCTGCAGGCGAAGGATGCCAGCGCGGTCGCGGTGCTGACGGCCGGCCTGCCTATTGCGCTGCGCGACGCTTTTGTCGCGCTGCCGCGCCTGTACGGCGACCGCAGCGTGCTGGGTGAAGCGCGCGCCTGCCTGCCGGGTCTGCCTGCGGTCGACACCGCGCTCGACGCACTCGACGCGCTCGACCGCGCGCTGGGCGATGCCGACCTCGCCTACGATCTGACGGAACTGCGCGGCTACGGCTACCACAACGGCGTCGTGTTCGCCGCCTATGTCGACGGACGCAGCCACGCGGTGGCGCAGGGCGGACGCTACGACGAGGTGGGGCGGGTATTCGGCCGCGCGCGGCCGGCCCCCGGATTCAGCATGGATTTACGCGAGCTGGCGCGTGCCGGCGCGCCGACAGGATAGCGAACAGGGAGATTGGGCATGGCAGCAAAGAACGTCGTCGTCATCGGCACTCAGTGGGGCGATGAAGGCAAGGGCAAGATCGTCGACTGGCTGACCGACCGCGCACAGGGCGTGGTGCGTTTCCAGGGCGGTCACAACGCAGGGCACACACTGGTGGTGGGCGGCAAGAAGACGGTGCTGCACCTGATTCCATCCGGCATCCTGCGTGAGAATGTCACCTGCTACATCGGCAACGGCGTGGTGCTCGCACCGGACGCGCTGCTGAAGGAAATGGACATGCTGGAAGCGGCGGGAATCGACGTCGCCGGCCGTCTCAAGATCAGCGAGGCGTGCCCGCTCATCATGCCGCACCATGTCGCACTCGACCAGGCACGCGAGATTGCCAAGGGGGCCGGCAAGATCGGCACTACCGGACGCGGCATCGGCCCCGCTTACGAGGACAAGGTGGCGCGCCGCGCGCTGCGCCTGCAGGACCTGTTCCATCGGGAGCGGTTCGCTGCCAAGCTGGGCGAGGTGCTCGACCACCACAACTTCATGCTGAAGAATTACTACAAGGCCGAGGTGGTGAGTTTCAACGAGACGCTCGACAGAATGATGGCGATGGCCGAGCGCCTGAAGCCAATGGTCGCCGACGTGCCGCGCAGCCTGTACGAGGCCAACAAGGCCGGCGGCAACCTGCTGTTCGAGGGTGCGCAGGGCACGCTGCTTGACATCGACCACGGCACCTACCCGTTCGTCACTTCGTCCAACTGCACCGCGGGCGGTGCGGCGACCGGTTCCGGCGTCGGGCCGGCGGCGATGCACTACGTGCTTGGCATCACCAAGGCCTACACCACGCGTGTCGGCTCCGGCCCGTTTCCCACCGAACTGTTCGACGACGTCGGTCAGTATCTTGGCGAGAAGGGCCACGAATTCGGCGCCACCACCGGACGCCAGCGCCGCTGCGGCTGGTTCGACGCCGCCGCGTTGAAGCGCTCGATCCAGATCAACGGCGTGTCGGGCCTGTGCGTGACCAAGCTCGACGTGCTCGACGGACTGGAAACGGTGCGCGTGTGCGTTGGCTACCGGATCGACGGCCATACCTGCGACATTCTGCCGGTGGGCGCCGAATCGATCACCAACGTCGAGCCGATCTACGAGGATCATCCCGGCTGGAGCGAGACCACCGTCGGCGTGCAGGAATTCGACAAGTTGCCGCAGAAGGCGCAGGCTTACCTGATGCGCATGGAAGAGCTGTGCGAGGTGCCGATCGACGTGGTGTCGACGGGCCCCGACCGGGTGGAAACCATCGTGCGCCGCCACCCCTACGATGCCTGATCAGACGAGAAACAGCCAAGCAAAAAGCCGACACAAGGTCGGCTTTTTGCTTACGGCATTTGGTGCCCAGAAGAGGACTCGAACCTCCACAGTGTTGCCACCGCTAGGACCTGAACCTAGTGCGTCTACCAATTCCGCCATCTGGGCAATGAAGGCGCGCATTTTAGAGAGACGAGGCTGAATTGTCAACGAAGACGACTGCAAAAAAATCCCGTGGCCGGGCAAGCAAGCACAAGATTCCGGCGATCCGTCTGGCCGACCCGTTCTATGACCGGGAGGTCGAGCGCTACGAATCGCCGCTGCCCAGCCGCGAATACATCCTGCAATTGCTGACCGAGGCGGGCCACCCGGTCGAGCTGGACGCCTTCATCGAACGACTGCACATCACCGATGCCGAGCGTGACCTGTTCGAACGCCGCCTCGGCGCGATGCAGCGCGACGCCCAGCTGGTCATCAATCGCAAGGGCCTGCTGTTGCTGCCCGACAAGCTCGATCTCATCAAGGGACGGGTGGAGGGCCATCCCGACGGCTTCGGCTTCGTCGTACCCGACGAGGGTGGCGACGACCTCTATCTTTCCGCCAAGGAAATGCACCGTGTGCTGCATGGCGACCGCGTGCTGGTGCGCGTCGCCGGCTTCGACCGGCGCGGCCGGCGCGAGGCGAAGATCGCCAAGGTACTGGAGCACGTCAACCGCTTCATCGTCGGCCGCTATTACCGCGAAGGCGGGGTCGGCTTTCTGATTGCGGAGAACCGCCGCATCAACCAGGACATCCTGGTTCCAGTCGAGCATGCCGGCAGCGCGCAATCGGGACAGGTGGTGATGGTGGAAATCCTCACCCAGCCGGGCGCGCACAACGAGGCGGTTGGGCAGGTGACCGAGGTGCTCGGCAGTTACACCGACCCGGGCATGGAAATCGAGATTGCACTGCGCAAGCACGACCTGCCGCACGTGTTTCCATCGGAGGTGGAGCGGCAGGCGGAAAAACTTCCCGCCAAGGTGCTGAAGAAGGATCTGGCCGGACGCGAGGACATCCGGCATCTGCCGCTCGTTACCATCGACGGCGAGACGGCGCGCGATTTTGACGACGCCGTGTACTGCGAACCGCTCGGCCGTGGCGGCTTCCGCCTGGTGGTGGCCATCGCCGACGTCAGCCATTACGTCCAGCCGGACGACGCGCTTGATCGGGAAGGCTACGTGCGCGGCAATTCTGTGTATTTCCCGCGCCGGGTCATCCCCATGCTGCCGGAGGCGTTGTCCAACGGTCTGTGTTCGCTCAATCCGGACGTCGACCGCCTCGCCATGGTGTGCGACATGCAGATCGGTCCGGCGGGTGCGATCAGGGATTACCGCTTCTATCCGGGGGTGATCCACTCGCACGCGCGCCTCACCTACAATCAGGTGTGGGACTGGCTTTCAGGCACGGCGAGACCGGAGAAAAAGCAGGCCGCGCTGATGCCGCACCTGCGGGCGCTCGAGGCGCTGTTCCGCACGCTGCTGAAGGCACGCGCCAAGCGCGGCGCCATCGACTTCGGCTCGACCGAGACGCAGATCCTGTTCGACGACCAGGGCAAGATCGCGGAAATCGTGCCGGTGATCCGCAACGATGCCCACCGCATCATCGAGGAATGCATGCTGGCGGCCAACGTGTGCGCCTCCGATTTTCTCCACACGCACAAGCAGCCGGCGCTGTACCGCGTCCACGAAGGGCCGACCGTGGAGAGGCTCACCGCACTGCGTGAG
>JANJXF010000189.1 GCA_024709165.1 Thiobacillus sp.
GAGTACATCGAGATCTTCTACAACCGTATCAGAAAACAGGCGCGACTCGGCCATCTGTCGCCCGCCGCTTTCACCCGGCAATACAATGCAATGCAGGTAGCCGCTTAATCCATTGGACTCTACGATTTGCAGCCGACCTCACCACGTCGCCAGCAGGGGGTGGCAGAGCGTATCGCGGCCCGCCGCAGCCAGTTGAAACCAGAGCGCAAGGCGCTACAGGCCCGATTTCTGGCCAAGTGGCGCGGGAAGTAGATCATGAAGAAAATGGAGAAGGCGGTTATCGGCAACTGGCGCATCACGGACATGGAAGTCTGGGATGCGGACTACTTCGATATGGAAGTGCCGGCGCACATCGCGATTCGCAAAGACATGACCGGTGAGTTCCAGTTTGGCATGGTTCAGGGCGATCTCGATGGCCGTGTGAATGCAGCCAATGGCATGGTGCGTCTGGAATTTTCCTGGTCTGGCTTCGACGAGAACGATCCGATGACAGGACGCGGGTGGATGGAAATCAACGGCAACCACGCCGAGGGGCGCATCTTCATTCATCTCGGAGACGATTCCGCTTTCACGGCAGTGCGCCAGAACGGCGAGGCAGAAGCGTAGATCGGCATCCTTCAGCAAGGCGATGACGAGGTTGCGCAAGGCAAGGTCAAGCCGGTTGCGGCAGTCGTGAAGCACTTGCGCACTGATCGGTAATCAGTGCGGCCGCCTGGCTGCCCTCGGATACCGCTGACTGGACACGCACTCCGGCGGTAATGCAGGTTGAAGACCCGCAGCCCCTCACAAGACCGCAGGAACCCGCACCAGTGTTCATTGACCCCAATAGCACAGAGTTCGGTAGTAAACTCCCCGGCAGCGGAACCCCCGCCTGCAGCAGTTTCTTATGCGGCAGGCCGCCCCCAGTCTATTCACTGTCCCGGCGCACTCATGAAAAAGCTCTACATCAAAACCTTCGGCTGCCAGATGAACGAGTACGATTCGGACAAGATGGCCGACGTGCTCGGTGTCGCAGAAAGCCTGACTCCGACCGACAATCCGGATGACGCCGACATCATCCTGTTCAATACCTGCTCGGTGCGCGAGAAGGCGCAGGAGAAGGTGTTCCACGATCTTGGC
>JANJXF010000179.1 GCA_024709165.1 Thiobacillus sp.
GGTCGCCGCCGGCGGCGCTGGGACGCGCAAGTCCGCCGCGACATCGGCTCCAGCGCCCGGGCAGAAACCGCGACCGAGCCACCCGGGTCACGTCACCGCGGCCATGCCCGGCACCGTCGTCGAAGTGCTCGTCAGTGTCGGACAGAAGGTCAAGGCCGGTGACGGTGTGCTGGTGATCGAGGCGATGAAGATGGAAAGCGAAGTGCAAGCACCGATCGCCGGCGTCGTCATCAGCATCTTCGCCAGAAAGGGCGATGCGGTCACGCCCGACATGGCGCTCGTCGAAATCCAGCCGGAATGAGCAGACCATGAAACTGATCCTCGCCTCCACCTCGCGCTACCGCCGTGAACTGCTGTCTCGCCTGCATCTCCCGTTCGAGGTGCTGGCGCCCGGCGTCGACGAAACGCCCCTGCCCGGCGAGTCGCCGTCTGCCACCGCGCTGCGTCTGTCGGTGCTGAAGGCGCAGGCCGCGGCCGCCTCCTTCCCCGATGCCCTGATCATCGGCTCCGACCAGGTGCTGATGCTGGGCGATGCGCAACTCGGCAAGCCCGGCAATTACGACAACGCCTTCGCCCAGTTGAAAGCGATGCAAGGGCGCACAATGGTGTTCCACACCGCGCTCACACTACTCAACAGCCGCACCGGCCGCACGCAGACGCGCGACGTGCCGACGACGGTACACGTCCGCCGGCTCGGCGACGCGCAGATCGCGGCCTACCTCGAAAAGGAAAAACCCTACGACTGCGCCGGTTCGGCAAAAAGCGAATCCCTCGGCATCGCGCTGATGGAACGCATGGACAGCGCCGATCCCACCGCACTCATCGGTCTGCCGCTGATGGCGCTGACCGCAATGCTCGCCAACGAAGGCGTCGATGTGCTGACATTCCGGCCAGGCACGTGACCGGCACGCTCTATCTGATTCCGGTACCGCTGGGAGCGGTGAGCCCCGAGCTCTGCGTCCCGCCGGACACGCTCGCCGTCGCCCGCCGCCTCCAGTATTTCGTTGTCGAACGCGCCAGGACCGCGCGCGCCCATCTCAAAGCCATGGGCCACCCGCAACCGCTGCAGGCGCTGCACATCGAGGAACTCAACGAACACACTCCGGCAACCGCGATCTCCGCGCTGCTGGCGCCGCTGACAGCCGGCCACGATCTTGGCCTGCTGTCGGAGGCCGGCTGTCCCGCAGTCGCCGATCCCGGCGCCGCGCTGGTACTGGCGGCACACCGCGCAAACATCCCGGTGGTGCCACTGATCGGCCCCTCGTCGATTCTGCTTGCGCTGATGGCCTCGGGCCTGGGCGGCCAGCGCTTCGCCTTCCATGGCTATCTGCCCGCCAGGGAGCCCGCGCGCACCCAGGCCATCCGGGACCTCGAAAAAGCCGCGCGCCGCGACCGTGCCACCCAGCTCTTCATCGAGACGCCCTACCGCAGTGCAGTGCTGCTCGATACCCTGGCGGCCACGCTCGCGCCCGACATGCTGGTCAGCATTGGCGCCGACCTCAGCCTGCCGGGGCAATTGATCCAGACGCGCAGCGCAAAGAACTGGCGCGGGCAGAGCGATGCCGTGAAGGGCAGACCGGCAGTCTTCGGGATCGGCACGTAGAACGCGCGGCCTGGAACATCAGTCCGTACATCCCATGCGGCCCCATTTACCGTGCCACCGCGCATGATGCGGTGGCGAAGATGCACATGAAAGGCTGCCTGGGTTATCGTCTGGACTTTCTGCCCTGAACACGAGCCAGCCATGACACGCCCCATCCTCTACCACAGTCCGATCTGTCCGTTCTGCCAGCGCATCGACATCCTGCTGGCGCTCAAGGGCCGCCGCGAGGACGTCGCGGTTCACACCCTCGACCTCGCCGTGCCGCGGCCCGACTGGCTGCTGGAGAAAACCCGCGGCACCCCCGCCCTGCCGGTGCTGGAAACTGCGGACGGCCACATCGTCAGGGAAAGCCTGGTGATCCTGCAGTACCTCGAGGACATTTATCCGGAGCGTCCGGTCGCCCAGCACGACCCGTGGCGACGCGCGGTGGAAAACATGATGACGCGCATGGATGCCGATTTCTTCAGCCAGGGCTACGGCTGGCTGATGAACCAGGATGCGGCGCGACGCGAGACGATGCGCGAAGGCATGTTGAAGCAGTACGCACAGCTCGACGACTTCCTGCGGGCGCACGCGCCCGAGGGACCGTTCCTGTTCGAGGAGTTCGGCTGGGCCGAGACCGTCTTCACCCCCTTTTTCCAGCGGTTCTGGTTCCTCGAATATTACGAGGATTTCCATCTGCCGGATGAAGCGCGCTATGACCGTGTGCGCCAGTGGGTGAACGCCTGCGTGACCCACCCGGCAGCGCAGCAGACCAGTCGCGAACAGATCGTCAAACACTATTACGACTACGCGAAAGGCTGCGGCAACGGCGCCTTGCCGCCCGGGCGCAGCAAATCGTCGCTGGCGCTGGAACCGGACTGGTACACGCGGCCGATGCCGCCACGGGACAAATACGGCCACAGCGCGACCGACGCCGAACTGGGACTGTGACGGCGCGCGACTCGACCGGCTTGCGCACCGCCGCTCTGTGTCTACGATAAAAAAGGCCAGTCCAACACAGGGAGCGCGCCATGTCGGGGATCGTCATTGAAACTGCACCGGATGCGACACGTCTGGCCAGCCTGGGCGTCGACCGCTGGCCGGAATGGGCTTCGGAAAACGCGGAGTTCCCGTGGGAATATTTCGAACAGGAGATGAGCTATATCCTCGAAGGTCGCGCGATCGTGACACCTGAAGGCGGCACCCCAATGGAAATCGCCAAGGGAGATCTTGTCACCTTCCCCTCCGAACTGCTGTGCAAGTGGAAGGTCGTGGAGCCGCTCCGCAAGCGCTACCGCATCGGTTAGCGTACTGTTCCACAATTGCAGCGCAGGCCACGGCGCTGCTCACGACCAGTATTTCGCCTTGTCCGGCAGTATCCAGCGCACGCCGCCGCGCGGATCCTCCTTGTCGCCCCGATAGCGCGGGATCAGGTGGATGTGCAGGTGCGGCACCGATTGCCCACCGGCTTGTCCGTGGTTGATGCCGATGTTGTAGCCGTCCGGCTGGTGCAGCGCATCCAGCTTCTCCTTCGCGCGCGCGAGCATGTGCAGCAGCGCAGCCTGCTCGGTTTCGGTCGCCTCGAACAGGGTCGCGACATGGCGGCGCGGAATGATGACGGTATGGCCGAGCGACAGCGGAAAACCGTCGCGATAGGCCACGGCCAGTTCGCCCTGGGCGACGATGCGATGCGGTTCCAGCACGCAAAAGGGGCAGGGTTTGGGAGCGGCAGCGTTCATGCGGAGAGTCCGTATCCTGTTACCGGCCGGCGCCGGTTAAAATTCACAATTGTCGCCTTTTTGGCACGCGGCTGTCATGCGTCCGGCTCGGGAAGCGCTTAAGCTGTTACGCTGACACTGCCGCCGTGGTCATTGTGTTTGATTCTTGTGTTGAGGAAAAAACGATGCTTGCAACGTTGAACAAAATTGGCTTATGCACCTTGGTCGCAGCCGGATGCTTCGGGCTTGCCTCGCCCAGTCTCGCGGCCGAACACGCGCATAATCACGCACCTGACGCTCATGCCGCCGCACCGGCACTGAAGCCGGGTCAGAAATGGGCGACCGACGACACGCTGCGCCGCGGCATGGAATCGATCCGCCAGACGATGGGCCCGCGCCAGGACGCCATCGCCAAGGGGCGCCTCGGCAGCAAGGATTATCAGCAGCTGGGTGCGGCGGTGCACAAGTCCATCGTCGAGGTCGTCAGCCAGTGCAAGCTGCCGAAGGATGCCGATTCCGCGCTGCATTCCATTGTCCTGGGCGACCTCGTCCAGGGCGCGGACCTCATGCAGAAATCACCGAAGGTCGATGCACAGCGCGCCGCGGCCATGGGTGTGCTGCAGGCGCTGCGCAATTACGGAGAGTATTTCCAGCACCCCGGCTGGTCGCTTGGTCCCGCAAAGGGCCACTGATCCCGCAAATCTGCGATCAACTTTCGCGGAACAGGCGAATCGCCTCGTCGAGGCGCTGCACGGCATGCACCGCCATGCCGGCAATCTTCTGTTTGGGCTGGTTGGCCGCCGGCACGATGGCCTGGGTGAAACCGAGCTTGGCCGCTTCCTTGAGCCGCTCCTGCCCGCGCTGTACCGGGCGGATTTCACCGGCTAGTCCGACCTCGCCGAACATCACCAGTTTGTCGGGCAGCGGCTGGCTGCGCAGCGACGATACGATCGCGGCGAGCACGGCCAGGTCGGCCGCGGGCTCGCTGATCTTCACTCCACCCACCGCATTGACGAACACGTCCTGATCGAAGCAGGCAATCCCCGCGTGGCGGTGCAGCACGGCGAGCAGCATGGCCAGCCGGTTCTGCTCCAGCCCCACCGACAGGCGGCGCGGGCTCGGCGCATGGCTGGTGTCCACCAGTGCCTGGATTTCCACCAGCAGCGGCCGCGTGCCTTCCTGCGTCACCAGCACGCAGGAACCCGGCACCGGCTCGCCGTGGCGCGAGAGAAAGATCGCCGAAGGATTGGATACGCCCTTCAGGCCCTTTTCCGTCATCGCGAACACGCCGATCTCGTTCACCGCGCCAAAGCGGTTTTTGAACGCCCGCACCAGCCGGAACGAGGATCCGGTATCACCCTCGAAATACAGCACGGTGTCGACGATGTGCTCCAGCACACGCGGGCCGGCGATCGCACCTTCCTTGGTCACATGGCCGACCAGGATGATCGCGGTGCCCGTCTGCTTCGCGTGACGCGTAAGCTGGGCGGCGCATTCGCGCACCTGCGCCACCGAGCCGGGAGCGGAGCTCAGCACCTCGGAATACACGGTCTGGATCGAGTCGATCACCGCGACCTCGGGCTTCAGGTCGGCCAGTTGCGCGAGGATGGCTTCGAGCCGGATTTCCGGCAGCACCGGCAGCTTGGCTTCGGGCAGGGCGAGGCGCCGCGCGCGCAACGCCACCTGGCGCGCCGATTCCTCGCCGCTGACGTAGAGGGTCGTCATGCGGCCGGACAGCTCCGCCATCGCCTGCAGCAGCAGGGTCGACTTGCCGATGCCGGGGTCACCGCCGATCAGCGCGACGCCGCCCGGCACCAGGCCGCCGCCGAGCACGCGGTCGAGCTCGCCGATGCCGGTGGCGATGCGGCTTTCCTCCGAGGCTTCGACATCGTGCAGCATCTGCAGCTGACTGGTCGCCGCCAGCGCGGCGAAGCGCGGCTTGGCCGACTCGGCGATGGTCTCGACCAGGGTGTTCCAGGCGTTGCAGGCCGGGCACTGGCCCTGCCACTTGGGCGACTGGCCGCCGCATTCGGTGCAGCTGTAGATCGTTTTGGTTTTGGCCATCAGAGCTTGCGTTTATTCATGAATGTTCACAGGCCGACTTCGCGCTGATGGCGGATTGCCAGCACGCGCACCAGGTCGCGGATTTCGTCGTAGCGATACAGTGCAACGTATCCGGTTTTGCCGCGCGAGATGACCAGCTCACGCACCTGATTTCCGCAACGCCTGCCGATGTTCGGATGCAGGCGAAGCATATCCAGCGCGGATACGATCAGCGGAATGGTTTTGACGGCCTCCTGCGGGTCGGTTTCATGCAGGAAATGCGCAAGGCGCGCAACATCATGTGCGGCACTGGCCGAGTAGCGCAGCCTCGCCACGCTCAGAGCTTTACCGGCTTCGGAAACGCTGGCGTTTCACCCGCAAGAACCGCCTGCAGATAAGCGTGCACGTCGTCTGCGTCGTATCCCTCGCCCGTCTCGGTCATTTGGCGGTCGGCCTCCAGCGCTTCGGCCATGAACGCGGCGTAGGCCTCGGATTGCGCGACACGCTCTTCCAGCGCTTCGATCATCCAGGCGTGAGGCGATTTGCCGGCTGCTTCGGCCAAAGGCGCAATCCGCGCCTTGAGCGGTTCGGGCAATTTGAGCGTAGTGGTGGCAGCCATGACGGTCTCCTGTCAGTGAGGTAACACCAAAGTATCACTGCGTTGGAACAGCGTCAATTCAGGCAGGAAAAACGCCGGTCGACAGGTAACGGTCGCCGCGGTCGCACACAATGGAGACGATCACCGCGTTCTCAACTTCCTTCGATAGCTGCAGCGCCGCCCACAGCGCGCCGCCCGACGAAATGCCGGCAAAGATGCCTTCCTCGCGCGCGAGCCGTCGCGTCGTTTCTTCGGCATCCTGCTGGCTCACATGGATCATCCGGTCAATGCGGCCGTTATCGCAGATGGCCGGCACGTAGTCCGCGGACCACTTGCGGATGCCGGGAATCTGCGCGCCTTCGGTGGGCTGCACGCCGACGATCTGGATCGCGGGATTCAGCTCCTTGAAGTAGCGCGAGCAGCCCATGATGGTGCCTGTGGTACCCATGCTGGAGACGAAATGGGTGATGCGGCCCTCGGTATCGCGCCATATCTCCGGCCCGGTGGTGCGGTAATGCGCCTCGGGATTATCCGGATTGGAAAATTGGTCGAGCACCCGGCCGATACCCTGCTTCTCCATCGCCACTGCAAGATCGCGCGCGCCTTCCATCCCGGCTTCCCGGCTGACGAGCTGCAGTTCGGCACCGAACGCACGCATGGTCTGCTGCCGTTCGAGAGAAGCGTTCTCCGGCATGATGAGAACGAGCCGATAACCGCGCATCGCCGCCGCCATCGCCAGCGCAATACCGGTGTTGCCGCTGGTCGCTTCGATCAGGGTATCACCCGGCCTGATCTCGCCGCGCGCCTCCGCCTGTTCGATCATCGACAGCGCGGTCCGGTCCTTGACCGAACCGGCCGGATTGTTGCCTTCGAGCTTGACCAGCACGATGTTGCCGGTTTCGCCAGGCATGCGCTTGAGCCGCACCAAGGGGGTGTTCCCAACGCAGTCTTCGATGGTCTTGTACATGGATTCACAGCCTCCCGATCGCGAAATACTCGAAGCCCAGTTCGTGCATCGCCTGCGGTTCGTACAGGTTGCGGCCGTCGAAGACGACAGGCGCCTTGAGCAGTGTCTTCATGGTATCGAAGTTGGGGCTACGGAACACTTTCCATTCGGTGACGATGAGCAGCGCGTCGGCGCCTTTGAGCGCATCCATCGGGCTGTCGACCAGCAGCAGATCGGCCCGCTCGCCGTAGATGCGGCGCGTCTCCTCCATCGCCGCCGGATCGTAGGCCGAAACGCTCGCACCCATCTGCCACAGGACTTCGAGCATGGTGCGGCTGGGCGCTTCACGCATGTCGTCGGTGTTGGGCTTGAAGGCGAGCCCCCACATGGCGAAGCGACGCCCCTTGAGGTCGGTGCCGAAGCGCGCGGTGAGCTTGTCGATGAGAATGCGCTTCTGCGCATCGTTGGCGTCCTCGACCGCATCGAGCACGCGCAGTGGAACACCGTTTTCCTGCGCAGTACGGCGCAGCGCCTGGACGTCCTTGGGAAAGCACGAACCACCGTAGCCGCAACCGGCGTAGAGGAAGTGGTAGCCGATGCGCGGATCGGAACCGATGCCGTGGCGTACCTGTTCGATATCGGCACCGAGCTTCTCGGCAAGTACGGCGAGCTCGTTCATGAAGGAGATGCGCGTCGCCAGCATGGCATTGGCGGCGTACTTGGTAAGCTCGGCGCTCCTCACGTCCATGACGGTGAGTCGGTCGTGGTTGCGCTGGAACGGTGCATAGAGCTGCCTCAGCAACTGGGTGGCCCGGTCGCTGTCGGTGCCGATGACGATGCGGTCGGGTTTCATGAAGTCCTCGACCGCTGCGCCCTCCTTGAGGAATTCCGGGTTGGAGGCGACATGGAATTCGATCGCCACGCCGCGTTGGGTCAGTTCCTCGGCGAGCGCGGCCCCGACCTTGTCGGCGGTGCCGACCGGCACGGTCGACTTGTCGACGACGAGCTTGTATTCGTTCATGTGGCGGCCGATGTTGCGTGCGGCCGCGACGACGTACTGCAGGTCGGCGGAGCCATCCTCGTCGGGGGGCGTGCCGACAGCGATGAACTGGATCTGGCCGAAGGCAACCGACTTCTCGATGTCGGTGGTGAAAGACAGTCGCCCCGCCGCGACGTTGCGCCTGACCATGTCCTCCAGCCCCGGTTCGTAAATCGGGATGCCACCCGACTTGAGGATCTCGATCTTCTTCGGATCGACGTCGAGACACAGCACCTCGTTGCCGACTTCGGCGAGACAGGTTCCGGTCACCAGGCCGACGTAGCCGGTGCCAATCACGGAAATTTTCACAAAGCGTCTCCTACAAGTTCTATAGATTTTAAATCTCGAGATGTTGTATCTCGGATTGAATTCCTTGCAACACGACGAGCGGATCGGATGCGCCAGTGATCGGCCGGCCGATCACGAGATCGGTCGCACCCGCGCGCAAGGCTTGTGCCGGCGTCATCACACGACGCTGGTCGTCCGCTTCGGCACCGGCCGGGCGAATGCCGGGCGTCACCAAGCGAAACGCTCCACCCAGTTCTGCACGCAGCAGCGCCGCTTCCTGCGCCGAACACACCACGCCGTCCAGCCCACAGGAGCGTGCCAGCCGCGCCAGCCGGAGCACCTGCACCGCCGGCGCATCCGCCACACCAACTTCGCCAAGATCCTCGGTGCTCATGCTGGTCAGCACCGTTACCGCGATCAGCAACGGCCGCTGCGGAACGTCGGCGAGCGCTTCGCGCGCGGCTTCCATCATGCGCCGCCCGCCGGACGCGTGCACGTTCACCATCCACACCCCCAATCCCGCTGCCGCGCGGCAGGCGGCTGCCACGGTATTGGGAATGTCGTGGAATTTCAGATCGAGGAAAATCTCGAAGCCGCGTGTCGCCAGTGCCCGCACCAGCTCCGGCCCCGCTGCGGTGAACAGCTCCTTGCCCACCTTTACCCGGCACAGCGCCGGGTCGAGCCGTTCCGCCAGCGCCAGCGCGGAGGCTGCCTCCGGAAAATCCAGCGCTACGATGATCCTGTGCGTCATTGCCTTTCCTTGCCCCTGAGTCCCGACCCCTAGCCGTCGCCTTCGCGCCGCTCCGGATCGAAGCTGTCCCAGCGTCCGCACGCCGGGCAGCGCCAGAAAAACTGCTTGGCCTTGAAGCCGCAACTGCCACACTGATAACGCATCATGCGCTGACTGTGCGTGGCGACAAGGCTCTTTTCCACCTGCAGCAGTTCGCGTTCGTCGGCCTCTGCATTGACAAGCTCGGCTTCCAGCAGGCGGTCCAGCGTGCGCAGGGTAGGGTTGCGCCGCAGTTCCTCGCGCGCGATCCGGCTTGCCGCCGCCCCCCCTTCGGTTTCCGACACCGCCAGATACAGGACATTGAACACGTCCGGCGACGGCTGGCGCGCGTAGAGCGCACGCAGCCATTGCACGCCTTCGGCCATTCGGCCGAGCTGCCGGTAGCTGCCCAGCACGCGGTCGACCACCAGCGACATGTGCGCCGTGCTTTGCGTTTCCACCAGCCGCCAGTCCGCGATCGCCGCCTCGTGCCGCCCCGCCGCCGCATCCAGGTCGCCCGCCATCAGATTGGCACGCACCGACTGGCGGTTCACTGCAAGCGCCTGCTGCAGATGCGCGGCTGCCGTGTCGGGGTTGCCCTTTGCCGACTCCAGCAGTGCAAGCTCGCAATGAAAATGTGCGATCTCGGCGTTGAGGGGTTTGCTGGTGTCCTTTTCCAGCACGCGCGCGGCGTCGATCGCCTTCTGCCAGTCCTTTTCCTGCACGTAGATTTCCAGCAGGAAAGTGCGTGCCTGGCCGTGCTGTGGAGTTTCCAGCAAACGCGTGAAAACCTGTTCGGCGCGGTCGAGCAGACCCGCCCTGAGGTAATCCTGGCCCAGTTCGCTCATCGCACGCAAACGTTGTTCCTCGACCAGCCCCTCGCGTTCGAGCAGGTTCTCGTGCATGCGGATGGCACGGTCGAGTTCGCCACGGCGGCGGAACAGACCACCCAGCGCGAAATGCAGATCGATGGTCTCGGGTTCGAGCTTGACGACCTCGAGGAAGGCCTCGATCGCCTTGTCGGGCTGCTCGTTGAGAAGAAAATTCAGACCGCGGAAATACGAGTTGGGCAGCGCACGCGATTCGGTGACGACCTGACGGATGTCGACGCGTGCTGCGAGCCACCCCAGCGCAAAGAAGAGCGGAATCGCCAGCAGCCACCACAACTCGAATTCCATGATCCCGTAAACGTCAGACGGGCCGTATGTCGGTGGCCGTTTCGGTGTCGGCCGGTGCGGGAACTTTCCCGACTTCGCGTCGCAGGCGGAACAGCGTCGGCAGCAGCGCCAGCGCGCCGGTCAGCACGCCGAGCACGAACGCGAGTCCCAGCATCACGATCAGCGGCGCCTGCCACACGTAGCCGAGGTAGGAATGAAAAACGACGGACTGGCTGTTCTTGAGCGCGAACCCGAGCACCAGCAGGAAGACCAGCAGTTTGGCCAGCAGGCCCAGATAGCGCATGACGTTTTTCATGTTTGTGCGGCGCAGGAAAACCCGCCCCATTCTACTCGCGTCGGTGCAATCGCCCAAGGTTGTCGTGCGCGCTCCAAGAGCGCGCCCGTGCCGGGCCCACAAAAAAACGGCGCCCTGCGGCGCCGTTTCCCAAGCGTCCGAACTGTCCGTGATTCAGCCTGGAAAATCCACCCGATCGCGCAATTCCTTGCCAGGCTTGAAGTGCGGCACGTATTTCGCCGGCACCTGCACGCGCTCGCCCGACTTCGGATTGCGTCCGACACGGGCCGGGCGGTAGCTCAGGCTGAAACTGCCGAAGCCACGGATCTCGATGCGCTCACCGTGCGACAGGTTTCTTGCCAGCGCGTCGAGGATCGTTTTCACCGCAAGCTCGATATCGGCCACCGGGAACTGCCCATGCCGGGCCGCCAGGCGCGCGATCAGCTCGGACTTCGTCATGACTCAGCTGGCGCTCTTGTTGTCGAGCTTGGCCTTCAGCAGCGCGCCCAGATTGGTCGAGCCGCTGGAAGCGGCCGACTCGGCGGCGATCTTCTTCATCGCCGCATCCTGTTCGGTCATGTCCTTGGCCTTGATCGACAGGTTGATCACACGATTCTTGCGATCGACATTGATGACCATTGCTTCGATCTCGTCGCCTTCCTTGAAGTGGCTGCGCATGTCCTCGACGCGGTCGCGCGAGACTTCGGATGCACGCAGGTAGCCTTCCATGTCGCTATCGAGCTGAACCGCGGCGCCCTTGGCCTCCACCGATTTGATCCTGCCCTTGACGATGCTGCCTTTCTCGTGGCCCGAAGCGAAGCTGGTGAGAGGATCGCCTTCCAGCTGCTTGATGCCGAGCGAGATGCGTTCGCGCTCGAGATCGATGCCGAGCACCACGGCTTCCACATCCTGGCCCTTGCGGAAGTTGCGCACGGCCTCCTCGCCGGGCACGCTCCACGACAGGTCCGACATGTGAACCAGGCCGTCGATGCCACCGGGCAGGCCGATGAACACGCCGAAGTCGGTGATCGACTTGATCGCGCCGGAGACCTTGTCGCCCTTCTTGTGGTTCATCGAGAAATCTTCCCACGGGTTGGACTTGCACTGCTTCATGCCCAGGGAAATGCGGCGCTTGTCCTCGTCGATATCGAGCACCATGACCTCGACCTCGTCGCCCAGCTGGACGATCTTGGAGGGGCTGACGTTCTTGTTGGTCCAGTCCATCTCGGAGACGTGCACCAGACCTTCGATGCCTTCCTCAATCTCGACGAATGCACCGTAGTCGGTAAGATTCGCGACTTTGCCGAACATGCGGGTGCCCTGCGGGTAGCGGCGCGCGATGCCAACCCACGGGTCGTCGCCCAGTTGCTTGATGCCAAGCGAAACACGGTTCTTCTCGGTGTCGTAGCGCAGGATCTTGGCTTCGAGTTCCTGGCCGACATGCACCACTTCGGACGGATGCTTGACGCGGCGCCAGGCCATGTCGGTGATATGCAGCAGGCCGTCGATACCGCCGAGGTCGACGAACGCGCCGTAGTCGGTGATGTTCTTCACCACACCCTTGACGGTCGCCCCTTCCTTCAGGCTTTCCATCAGGGCCTCGCGGTCGGCGCCCATGGTCTCTTCCAGCATGGCACGGCGCGACACAACGACGTTGTTGCGCTTGCGGTCGAGCTTGATGACCTTGAACTCCATCTCCTGGTATTCATAGGGGGTGGTGTCCTTGACCGGACGCATATCGACCAGCGAGCCCGGGAGGAAGGCACGCAGGCCGGAAACCATCACAGTGAGGCCACCCTTGACCTTGCCCTGCACCATGCCGGTGACGATGCGGCCTTCGTTCATTGCCGCTTCCAGGTCCAGCCACGCGGCCAGTTTCTTGGCACGCTCGCGCGACAGCTTGGTGGCGCCGAAGCCGTCTTCGATGGACTCGATGGCAACGGCCACGAAGTCACCGATCTTCGCTTCGAGTTCGCCCTGGTCGTTCTTGAATTCCTCCAGGGGAATCAGGCTCTCGGACTTGAGGCCGGCGTTCACCGTCACGAAGTTGTTGTCGATGCCGACGATCTCGGCGGTGATGACCTCGCCCTGGCGCATTTCCTGGTGCGAGAGCGATTCCTCGAACAGGGCGGCGAAGCTTTCCATGGAAGCGGGGGAGGAAGATGCAGTAGCAGTAGACATTAAAAAACCTTCTGTCCGTCGGTGAGGACGGGGTTGGTTGCACATCGTCAGCCTGCGGGCGCAGGACCGACCCGGTTCAAAGCCTGCTGCGGTAATGCGCCAGCACCGCCTGCACCGCACTGTCGATGTCCATGTGGGTGGTGTCGAGCAGCAGCGCGTCCGGCGCGGGCGTGAGCGGTGCGACGGCACGCGAGGCATCGCGCGCGTCGCGGGCCTGCATGTCCGCAACAAGGTCGGATAGGCTAGCAGAGTTACCCTTTTCGATCAACTGCTTATATCGTCTTTCCGCGCGCGCCTCGGCGCTTGCCGTGAGAAAGACTTTGGCCGGCGCATCGGGAAAGATCACCGTGCCCATGTCGCGGCCGTCCGCCACCAGGCCGGGCAGCTGGCGATAGGCGCGCTGACGGTCGAAGAGCGCCGCGCGCACCGCCGGCAGCGCAGCCACTTGCGATGCACCGGCGCCCACCGCTTCAGCGCGAATGGCCCCCGTCACGTTTTCGTCTGCCAGCCAGACGGCAGCATTGTGAAAGCGGGCGGGCAGCTCCGCCGCCAGGCGGGCGACCGTGGCCTCGTCGTCGAGCGCCACGCCGGCCTTCATCGCGAACAGGGCGGTAAGCCGATACAAGGCGCCGCTGTCGAGAAAGTGGAAACCCAGGGCGCGCGCGACCCGCTCGGCCACGGTTCCCTTGCCCGAAGCGGAGGGGCCGTCGATGGCGATGACGGGAGGCACGGCAAGCGGTGGGCGGGAAGCGGGGAGCGGTGAACCGGACATCATCGGGCGATCCGTGCGAAAACCTTGAAATAGTCGGGGAAGGTCTTGGCGACACAGCCAGGATCGTTGATGCGCACCGGCACCTCGCCGAGGGACACCAGCGACAGACACATCGCCATGCGGTGATCGTCGTAGGTGTCGATTGCAGCGCACGGCGTGAGGCGAGCGGGCGGCGCGACACGGATGAAGTCCGCACCCTCCTCCACCGTCGCGCCGACCTTGCGCAGCTCGTTCGCCATCGCGGCGATGCGGTCGGTCTCCTTGACGCGCCAGCTGCCAATATTGGACAGCGTGGTGGTGCCGTCGGCGAAGAGCGCGGCCACCGCCAGCGTCATCGCCGCGTCGGGAATATGGTTGCAGTCCAGATCGATGGCCTTCAGGCGGCCGCTCTCTGGTGCGCGCGCCTCGATCCAGTTCGGCCCCACGTCGATGCGCGCCCCCATCAGCGCGAGTGCATCGGCGAAGCGGACGTCGCCCTGCACGCTGTCGCGGCCCACGCCTTCGACGCGCACCGGGCCGCCGCCGATGGCGCCGGCGGCAAGAAAGTACGAAGCGGACGACGCATCGCCCTCGACCCAGATTTCGCCGGGGCTGGTGTAGCGTGCATCTCCCTTCACGGCGAAACGCACCCAGTCCTCGCGCTCGACCTCGACACCGAAGCGACGCATCATTTCCAGAGTGATGCCGATGTAGGGTTTCGAGATGAGTTCACCCACCACCTCGATGATCGTGTTCCGGCCCCGCAGCGGCAGGGCCATCAGAAGACCGGTGAGGAACTGGCTCGACACGTTGCCGCGCACCGCGGTCCGATCGCTCGCCACAGAGGCTGGATGAACATGCAGCGGCGGATACCCTGGATTGCCGAGATAGTCGATGCGCGCACCCAACTGCACCACTGCATCGACCAGATCGCCGATCGGCCGCTCGTGCATGCGCGCAACGCCGGTCAGGACATACTCGCCGTCCGACAGCGCAAGCGCCGCAGTCAAGGGACGGAAGGCGGTGCCGGCATTACCCAGAAACAGCTCGGCCCGCTTCGCCGGAAACGGGCCGCCGACGCCGGTGATGCGCCAGCGATTGGCGCCACGGTCTTCGACACCAACCCCCAGCGTCTTCAGCGCAGCCAGCATGTGGCGCGTGTCGTCGGAGTCGAGCAGGTCGTG
>JANJXF010000016.1 GCA_024709165.1 Thiobacillus sp.
CGGCGATCGGGCCGGAGGCGACCCTCCTACATCCGGTTGCGCACGTAAAAAAGCCGGGGACGCAGCCCCGGCTCATGCTGCGCAAAAAACCGCCGATCAGAACTTCATCACCATCCCGGCCGTCATCAGGTCGACGTTGCCGTCGTCGCGGTGGAAACGCTCCCACTCGGCGCGCACGCTGAGGAAATCGAGCAGCGCGTAGCTCACGCCCACGCCGTAGTTGGGCTGGTAGCCGTCGGAACCCGCGCGTACGGTCGGGCTGATGCCGTCCTTGATGTTGATGTCGGTCAGCATGTACGAGGCACCGACCTTGCCCATCAGGGAAACCGAGTCGGTCACCGGGTAGCTCAGCACGGCGCCGAGGGTCCAGGCGTCGGTGTCCTGGTTCTCGACCCTGCTGCCGGTACGCGCGGTCCCGTCGTTCAGGTTGGCGTAGCCGCCTTCGATACCCAGATACTTGTTGAGCTGATAGCCGCCGTACACTTTCCAGCCTTCGCTGCGGGTGTTGGCCGTATCGCCGTCGAGGTCACGATGACGCGACTGGCCGAAGCTGAACCCGCCGTACCAGCCGTCGAAGTTGATGCCGGCCCAGTCGGATTCGCCGTATTCGTCGAGGTTGACCGGACCGGGGTCGAGCACCCAGCCGAAGCTCAGACCGAACACGTTCTGGTGCATGCCGATCTGCGCGCAGTCGACGATGTTCTGGTTGCAGCCGGACTGGTTGTTCGGCGCCACGTAGACGTAGGTGCCGGTCACTTCCAGGTTTTCGTTGGGGCGGTAGGTGAAGCCCAGCGAATAATGGTGCTCCACGGTGGCAGGCGCTGCGGTATTGAACGCAAGCTGGCTGTCCAGAATGGGGCTCTCGCCGTAGTTGTAGCCGGCGCGCACCTGCAGCTTGTTGTTCACGCCGTACTGCACCCCGATCTTGTAAACCGTCTGGTCGTTCCAGCCAAAGCCCATGCCTTGGTCACGGCCCAGGCAGTAGGGATTGGTCGTGGCGGGACAGCCACCATACACCATGGCCAGGTCCATCGGCGGGATGCCCAGCAGCCCGCCGCCGGGGTTCATGTCCGGACCCGGGTTGCCGACGGAGGCGACGTCGCTGAAGTTGATCTGCAGCACGTCGGCCGCGATGACCAGATTCTTCTTCGGCTTGAAGGCGATGCCGATGCCATAGTTTTCCGGGATGTCAAAATCGCCCTGGTCGGCGAACAGGCCCTGGTATTTGTCAAAGCGGGACATCCAGGTACGCGAGGCGTAGGTGAGGCCCACAGACAGTTTCTTGTCCATGAACTCGCCCAGCCAGCCGAATTTGACGCCGCCGCCGTAGCTGTAGTCGAAGCCGTTGCCAGTGAGATGGTCGGGATCGGAGTTGATCGGAAATGCCTTGAAAGTATCGAAGCCGTAGGCGCGGAAGCGGGTTTCGGCGAACACCAGCGAGGCACCCAGCGAGTGGTTCTCGTTGACCCGGTAGGCGACGCTGATCGGTACCAGCAACTGCATCATGTCGACGCCGAAGCGCTTGTCGGACGGCGTGGGCGGCACACCCATGCCGGGGAATATGTTGCCTGGGTAGTTGGTGTTCATGCCACCATTGCCCACCACCGCCAGCGCAACGTGCACCTGTTCGGTGAGCGGCATGGAAAAGCCCATCTCCGGCATGATGAAATAGCGCGAATCGCTCTCCAGATTGCCGCTGTTGAAGTAACCAAGCGTTGGTGTGGCCGGGTCGTTGTACACCCGGGCGGAGCGCTCCGGATTGAAAATGCCGACCCCCATGTCGCCGCGCATGCCGGTGTTGACCGCATTGGCGGGGTTGGCCGCGGTGGACAGCGAATCGCGGCCATAGGCGATGCCGACGCCGCCCATGCCCTGGGAACGGAAACCGAAACCGGGCAGGAAATAACCGTTGGTGGCGTGGGCGGGGATGGCGGCCAGACAGGCGGCGGCCAGGGCCGCGTGTTTCAGGACAAAACGCATGGGTAACTCCTCCTCAAAGTCTCGTAGACAGAAAAAATTGGGGAGGTGCGGCCTCCCCATTGTTTGTATGCGTTACCGGTAGAATTTTACCCCTGCCGGCGGCTGACAGCGTGTTATCGTGGTCGATCTCCGCCTGGATGGCCTGCTTGTTGCAAATTGACGACAGCAAAGGTCCAGGGAGCAAGTGGGCGCTTCTCATATCGCGCCGTGGGCCGGGGATCGCGTCAACGCGCGCCCTTGCCACCAGAGCACGCCCGCGGCTCCGAGCCACAACACACAGGCCGCAAGCAACAGTCCGCTTCCCATCATTGAATAAAGACGTGCCGCCCAGAGTAGCGCAAGCGCCGCGCAGGAAGCAGCGGCAAACCACGTCCAGCGCGCCAATCCGCCAATCGGTTCATGTCGCAACGCACAGTGCATTTGCCACAAGGCCAGCCCCGCCAGACCCAAAAGCCCCCCGGCAGCGACAGCATAGAAGGCCCCGTCGCCACGCATCACGTCCACGGCGCCGAACACCCACGACAGCATCAACACCAGCACAACCACCAGTGCAGAAACCACCAGCAGGCGCATCACCCGTATCTCCTGGCGCGCAAGCGCGCGGACCGCCGCCACGACCACCAGCATTGCGGCCACGACGGTCACCCCCGATGCTTGCGCCAGGCTTGATGGATAAACAAGTAAAAAGGCCATAGCCACAACCAGCGCGGCACCGAACGCACCACCGGCTGCCAGCCACACCGCGACGCCGGGTCCGTGCATTACTCGAATCTCATCCAGGTGACGGCTCGCCCGCAACGGCAGCAGGATGATCCCGAGCAGTGCCACCACCGTCAGCACGAGCAGCACCTTGTACTGCGGCGCAACCTCCAGCGAGAACCGATAGGGTATCGCCCTGAAGGAGGTGAACGGCTCCAGCGTGACGTGCTTCTGGTACATGCGCGACGCCGCGAGAGTGAAGATGGCCTGCGCCCTGTCGCGGTCATTCTGATACAGGACCTGGTATGGCGTGCGAGGCGGCAAGCCAGCAGCGAACGAATATCTGACCGGTAATTTCATGACCTGGCTTCCAATCGCCTCCGCAAACATAGGGTCTTTTGCGCCCTTGGTCAGAATGAGCGCGTAACGATAGGGGCTGTAATCGGCCTGCGTCTCGGGCACCATGGCCCAGGCACGATCCATGAATTCCGCATCGCTCAATCCCGCGTGGTTAAGAGCTGCCCATGCGCTGAACAACTGACGCAAGAAAACCGTCTCCTGACGGGCGAAAAACACTAGCACGCCGTCGGCGTTCAAGGCTTCCCAGTACCGCAGAATGTCTTCTCGCGCGAGAAAGGTCTGCTCGCCCCGATTCGAACTGACCCAGCCCGCCTGCCCGGCATGCCCCGCCGTGACGACGACCATGTCTACGGGTTCGACGAGAGTATTCTGCGGAGCGGTCCGGACCTTCCGCCCCATCTCCTCGAGGCCGGGAACCGGCAGGTGGGTCCAGTCCCACGACGCGTAAATGCCATGTATGCGCTGTGCGCCGCCACGGCCCAGGGCGCGCCAGGCGACGTCGCTCGGCGCCATGCCCACGTCGACGATTGACCCAGGCTGCACGGCGTCGTGGATGGCCATGGCCAGCGGCGCCTTCTGTGCCCACCACTCGTCGCCGTAGCGTGCGGGCGTATCGTGGAGCACCAAAGTCGGCGCTGTGGCGTTTGTAAACAGCCATGCAGCACCCGCATCCGATCCCAACGCGTACAGTTGCGAGAGACCCGCGCGCCCCCAGATTTCCTTTGCAAGCCTCATTCCCTCCGGGTGGGCCGGCGCGAGTTTGCCGGGATCCAGGCGCCAGCCGAGTGCAGTCGGCATGACGTGATGCTGCACGCTCTGGTACAGCACGCCTCCAACAAGACAGGCCATCAACACGTACACGACCGACGCGGCACGTCCGAACAGGCGCCCGAGGGGCAAGGCCAGCAAAAGCAGGGATGCGCCCAGTACCGCCAGCAGCGGGTCAGCATGCAGATACGCAACGAATACCCAACCGAGGACCAAGCCCGCAGCGACGCCACACGCAGAGGCAAATGGCCGCCCCTCCCGCAACAGCGCCAAGGCCGCCAAGCCATGCGCCGCCACCTGCAAGGTGACGAGACCGCCGAAAAAGAGCGCAGCGCCTCCCATTGCTGGTGCGACGCGATACAGCCCCACCGACGCGAGCATGGACAGTCCCGCCAGCACCGGGGACGCGCCCAAAACCTTCGTTTCGATTGCCGGCCGCAGCGGTGTGCGCAGCAAGCCAGCGGCCAGAGCATAGCCCACCCATGCCAGTCCGAACGGAAACAGGAAGAAGTGATAGTCGAAGACGGACACCAAGGCGAGCGCATGGGACACTGCAAACAGTCCCGCCGCACACCCGATCAAAAGGGAAAACACGTTCATGGCGGGCCACTCAGAGGCTCTTGATGTACAGCATCATCACAACGTTGAGGACCACGTGTGCGACCACCAGCCCGATGACGTTCCGGGTCTTGAGGGCAATCACGTCACCAAGAATGCCCAGGGTGAGCGTCAGGCCCACCGCGCCGCCCCAACTCAGGCACCCGGAGAGCAAGGCGATCTCGTTGAGATGCCCGATATACCACAACGCGTTTTGCATCACGATGGCAAAGACCAGCGGACTGTAGCGCGCAAGCCCCAGCAGGATGAAACCGCGTGTGGTCAGGTCGGTGCCGGCGGCGATGATGCTCATGCTCAGCAACAGCAGCGCGGTGTCTCTCGTGTTGGCATGACGCAGACCGTGCTGTGCGATCAGCGGGTCATTGCTGCAACTGACGAACGCCACCAGCGCAAGGGTGTACAGCAGGCAACCGAGGGCGATCGACTTGCCGAGCTTGTCACGGGTGATACCGAGGTCAGCCGGCGTCAGGCGCAGGCGCTTGGCCGCCCACCAATAGAGCACGACCACGGTCGTGAAGAATTGCCACGATGCCCCCCCTAGGGCCGCATGCACGGGATCCTTGGGCAGGGGCAGCAAGCCCATGTCGGTCACGAACCATGCCAGGAATATGCCCAGGAGGCAGACTCCCACGATGCCAAGCACCATGTTCAGGTTCGCGGAAGCGGGCAGACCTTGGTGAAACGTATTTTTCATTATTCAATAGTTTTCATTATTCATCGGCAGCGACTCTTAGTCACCGTCGAGTCAGCCGGTCGAACTTCAGCAGGCTTACACGCAGCGATAATGGACGCGCCGATTCGCAGCGGCACACGTCTACACGGCAGGGAACCGGCGTATAACCCTGCCGTTCAAACGGCCCGGCGACGGCGTGCAGCAAAGCCCACCAGCGCCACCCCGGCGAGCATCATAGCGTAGGTTTCCGGTTCGGGGATGGTGGCCACATAGTCGGAGTGACCGGTAGGACTGACGTAGTCCAGGATGCGCATGCCGTCCGCGCGCAGAATAAAGGCCTTGCCTCCGTAAACGTTGCTGTGCCAGACCGCCCCGGGTGTCCCCGCATCGACGATCGTGACGTCCCATACCTGGGTTGTCTCGCCGGTGGTCGCGTTGACGTCGGTGCGCATTTTCTTTGTTCCGTTGGCGTTGAACGAATCCGCCGAGACCCACTCACCCGCCGACAGCACACCCGCGCCGAGGAAGGAGACATCGTTCTGGTATTCGGGGTCAAGCGTGCCGCCGACGCCAGCAACGATCGATGTCGGGTTGGTGTTGTTGCCAACCGCGCTGCCTTGGAAATACTGCTGCTCCGCCCCGTTCCAAATGTCAACCGTGTAGTCGCCGTAGCTGCGCATGACGAAGCCGCGCACGAGTTCGGTGGAGGAATAGATATCGCCACTGGGCAGGTTGAAATCGAAGTAGATGTCCATGGCAAGATCGAAGGTGACCTGCCCGGCCATCTGCGCCAACCCGCCAGGGTTGGGCGTCAGCACAGATCCGCACCAGCCCTTGGCGTCAGAAACGGTATAGGGCTTGAAGTTGATGCGGGTATCGTAGGACTGACTCTGCTTCGGGTCGGACATGTTCCGATACACGAAGCTGTCGTATTTCCTGAACGACATGTCCGTCTTCGCGATATGGTAATTGCCGGCAGTGTCGATCTGCATGTTGTTGAAGGTGCTGTCCGCCGGCGTGGTGTAGCCCCACTTGTAGAAGTTGACCGCGCCATCCATGTTCGCGTTGTTGAAGACGGACGTGTCACCCAGATCGCCTACGACATTGCTGGCCGGGTCCGAGGTCAGATAGTCGGGGAGCTTGGTAATGACATGCTGCCTCTGGCCAATGCTGCCGGGGTTGAATTCCGCACCGACCTTAAAGTCGTTGGCTCCGACCGTGTAGTCCACACCGTTGGTCGTCACCGTCGGCCCCTTGTAACCCCAGTCGTTGAAAGTGATGGTGCCGCTCGAACCCACATGGCCAGCACCATCGATGCTCGTCACCCAAAGGCCAAGATTGGCGTCCCAAGTCGTAGTGGGCGTGGCGGCGAACACGGGGCTGGCGCACAGCGCTGCGGCCAGCAGTATCAGCTTGGACTTCATGTTGAATCCCCCTGTATTTCCCTCGTCTGCAAAAAAAAACGGCGGGGGTAACCCGCCGTTTTTTTTTAACCAATTACCGCCCCCACCAAGACAGAAACCCGCGAAACCCCGAACACAATACGGGGCATCCCCCACACCAGCCCAC
>JANJXF010000033.1 GCA_024709165.1 Thiobacillus sp.
GAGCGCCGGCGTCTACCGCTCGGACCGCATGAAGTGGCTCAGCGAAGGCGACTGGACCGACGCCTTCACCCGTTGGGACGCGCGTCTCGCGCGCCGCTGGTCGTGGCGCGGATACGACATGGAAGCCGCCGTGGTCGGACAGAATCTTGGCACGGACTACAACGAATTTCGCTACAGCAACGTCTTCAGCCGGCGCGTCCATGGCAGCCTCGGGGTTGCATGGTGAAACGCGCGGCGGGCGGCGGGCCGTTGGCCGGCGTGCCCCTTCCGGAACTGCTGCTGGGCGCTGCCCTGGCATGGGCCGTCCCGTGTGGTGCGGCAGTCAGCGAGGTCGACTTTTTCGACGATCTGCCCGTGGTGCTCTCGGCGTCGCGTCTGTCGCAGCCGGTGAACGAAGCGCCCGCCGCCGTCACCGTCATCGACCGGGACATGATCCGCGCCTCCGGCTTTCGCGACATTCCCGACCTGCTGCGCCTGGTGCCGGGCTTTTCCGTCGCCTACACCCGCGACAACACCTGGGCCCTGGGTTACCACGGCATGGGTGATGCCTATTCGCGGCGTATGCAGGTGCTGGTCGACGGCCGCTCGATCTACAGTCCGCACTTCGGCGAGGTGTTCTGGAGCGACCTGCCGCTCGCGATCGACGACATCGAGCGCATCGAGGTGGTGCGCGGCCCCAATGCCGCGGTGCACGGTGCCAACGCCTTTGCCGCGGTCATCAACATCATCACCCGCACGGCAGCGCAGGCGCAGGGCAGCCGGATGTCGCTTCACGCGGGGGAACAGTCCATGCGCGGCCTCGTGGCGCAGCACGGCGGTGGCGACGCTGACCTGCGCTATCGGCTCACGGTTTCGGCCCGCGAGCACGACCGCTTCGAGCGCACCGTGAATTTCAAGGCGGCGGCCGACAACGGCCAGTACTTCGAGGGCGGCAAGACCTGTTTCGTCAACGGCCGCATGGACTGGCAGCTGACTCCCGGTTCCGAACTGATGGCGCAGTTCGGCGTGTCCCGGGGTGACTGGCAGGCCGGCCGCGCGCTCATCGACCAGACCGACGCGCGACGCCTGCTCGAACCCACCGCGCAGGATGCGGGCACCGTGTACCTGCAGCTGGCGTATTCCAGAGTCGAGTCCACGCAGCGCGAGTGGCAGATCCAGGCCTACCATTCCAACAATCGCTTCGACGCCGACCTGCGGCGCGACCTGAGCGGAACCACGACGCCGCTTGGGGTGCTGTGGCTCGACCAGTACCTGATGCAGACCCGCAGCAACCTCGAACTGCAGGTGACCGAGCAGTGGAAGCCCGGCCTGCGTGGCGTGTGGGGCGGCGAACTGCGCCAGGAAACCGTCTCGGGGCCGCACTACTACGACAGCGCCAGAACCTGGCGCAGCGACATGGCGCGCGTGTTCGGCAATCTGGAATGGCACGCCCACGAGCGCGTGCTGCTGCATGGCGGCGCGATGCTGGAACACCACCATTTCACCGGCTTCGACGTTTCGCCGCGCCTGGCCGCCAGCTTCACGCTGGCGCCCGGGCATGTGGTACGTGCGGGCGTTTCGCGCGCCTATCGCTCGCCGACCTTCTTCGAGGAACTCGGCAACCAGGTCTACCGCCTGGAATCGGGCGCGCCGCTCGACATCGTGACCGTGCCCTCGACCGGCCTTGAACCCGAACGTATCGTCTCGCGCGAGCTGGCCTATCTCGGGACTTGGCGGTCCGCCCGGCTCGAATACGACCTGCGGCTGTTCGACGACCGGATCGACCATTTCATTGGCTATCTGCGAGGATTGTTCGATTCTGCCGACGATGGCGTGTTGCCGGCGCGCCAACGCGAGAACCAGTACAGCAACATCGGCGAGGCGACCTCGCGCGGGGGCGAAATCCAGCTGCGCTGGCGTCCGACAGGCCGCTTCGACATCAGCGCACATTACGCCCGCGTGTTTCTCGATACCGAAACCTCGGAGGCGGTGTTCAACCAGGACATCCCCAAGTCGGCGCCACGTGACAGCGGCGGGGTGCTCATCTGCTACCGCCTTGGCGATGGCTGGGATGCCAGCGTCTTCGCCCAGCACAGCGCCCCGATCAAGTGGCTGACCCCCGGCGACGACACCGACGCCTTCACCCGTGTCGACCTGCGACTGGCGCGACGCTGGGCGTGGCAGGGACGCGATGTCGAGGCCGCCCTGGTCGCGCAGAACATCGGCAGCGATTACGCGGAGTTCCGCGACACCAACGTCTTCCGCCATCGCGTCTACGGCAGCCTCAACCTGGCGTGGTAGCCGTCTCGCCGGACGCACCGCCGGGTGCATTCGGCGGCGGTTTGCTGGATAATTCGGCAACTTCCTGATTGCCGGAGAATTTTCATGCCGATCTACGCTTATAAATGTACGTCCTGCGGCTTTGCCCAGGACGAGATGCAAAAAGTGTCCGATGCGCCCTTGAGCGTGTGCCCGTCGTGCGGCAAGGCCGACTACGCCAAGCAGCTCACCGCGGCCGGCTTCGCGCTGAAGGGTACCGGCTGGTACGCCACCGATTTCAAGGGCGGCGCAAAGCCCGCGGAGCCCAAACCCGAGGCGCCGTCGCCCGCGTGCGGCACCAGTGCCTGCCCGGCCTGCCACTGAGGGTGTGACATGACCGGCAAGCGGGCGGTGCAGGCTGCCCGCTTCTTTGTTTCTGTCTGAACTGCCCATGAAGCGTTATTTCATCACCGGCCTCCTGATCTGGGTGCCGCTCGGCATCACCCTGTGGGTGCTCGACCTGCTGATCGGCACGATGGATCAGAGTCTTACACTGCTGCCCGCCGCATGGCAGCCGCGGGCCTGGATCGGTGTGCACATCCCCGGCCTGGGGGTGATCCTCACCCTCGTGGTGATTCTGCTCACCGGCGTGTTCGCCACCAATTTCTTCGGCCAGAAAATCGTCGACGGGTGGGAGCGCCTGCTCGTCCGCATCCCCGTCGTGAAATCCATCTATGGCGGCGTCAAGCAGGTGTCCGACACGCTCCTTGCCGGCAGCGGCCACGCCTTCCGCAAGGTGCTGCTGGTGCGCTATCCGCATCCACAGGCCTGGTCGCTGGCGTTCCAGACCAACGTGCCGGACGAGGTGGCACGCGCCCTGCCGGAGGAGCATGTCGCGGTGTTCATCCCCACCACGCCGAGCCCGGTCAACGGCTTCTATTTCTATGTCAGGCGCAGCGAGGTCATCGAACTCGACATCTCGGTCGACCGCGCGCTCAAATACATCATCTCGATGGGCGTCGTCTCCGGCGAGGCGCGCCCGACAACCCAATAGGACCCAACATGCGTACTCATTACTGCGGCGGCGTATCCGCCGCCGACCTTGGCAAGCGCGTCAGCCTGTGTGGCTGGGCGCATCGCCGGCGTGACCACGGCGGCGTCATCTTCATCGACCTGCGCGACCGCGAGGGCACGGTGCAGGTGGTGATCGACCCCGACACCCCGGAAGCATTCAGACTCGCCGAGGACGTGCGCACCGAATTTGTGCTGAAGATCGACGGCACCGTGCGCCCGCGCCCGGCCGGCACCGAGAACCCCAACCTGCCCACCGGCATGGTCGAAGTGCTGACGCAGTCGCTGGAAATTCTCAATCCGTCGCTCACCCCGCCGTTCCAGCTCGACGACGACAGCATCAACGAGAACATCCGCCTGCAATACCGCTATCTCGACCTGCGCCGCGAGCCCATGCAGAAGAATCTGCGCCTGCGTTATCGCGTCGCCAAGCTGATGCGCGACTACCTGGATGCAAACGGCTTCATCGAGATCGAAACCCCCATGCTCACGCGCTCCACCCCCGAGGGCGCGCGCGACTATCTGGTGCCCTCGCGCGTGCACGACGGCATGTTCTACGCGCTGCCGCAGTCGCCGCAGCTTTTCAAGCAGTTGTTGATGGTTTCCGGCTTCGACCGCTATTTCCAGATTACCCGCTGCTTCCGCGATGAAGACCTGCGCGCCGACCGCCAGCCCGAATTCACCCAGGTCGATCTGGAAACCTCCTTCATGGACGAGGACGCCATCATGCGTCTCGTCGAAGGCATGATCCGCGACATGATGCAGACGGCGCAGGGCGTCGAACTGCCGGCCGCCTTCCCGCGCATGAGCTACGCCGAAGCGATGAGCCGATACGGTTCGGACAAGCCCGACCTGCGCGTCACCCTGGAAATCGTCGACGTCGGCGACGCCATGCGTGACGTCGCCTTCAAGGTTTTCGCCGGTCCCGCCAACGACCCCAAGGGCCGTGTCGCCGCGCTGCGCATCCCCGGCGGCGCCGCGCTCACCCGCGGCGAGATCGACGGC
>JANJXF010000056.1 GCA_024709165.1 Thiobacillus sp.
GGACCTGACGGGACAGCTGCGTCCTGAGGGCGCGAAAACGGGGGAAAATCCCCGGGAAATGGCCAAAAACAGCAAAAATCTGTGGTGCACGCTGCAAATCATGAAAAATCTGACGAAGCGAACGTTCGGGCTTGTGCTCGGTGTCGGAAATTGTGAATAAATCAGCGTCTCCCAAGGAAACTAAACCGCTGCCATGCACACCCGTTTTTGTGGAAAATTACGATTCAACTCGTTGATTTGCAATGGAGGTTCGTGGAGAAACCTCGGGCACTGCTCGATTTTCCATCCAATTCAAGAAGCGGCTGCCTCAGATGTGAATGAAATACCGTTTGCTCAAAATATTGGACAGGCCCGGACACGGTTTGGAGATGGGAGGCGAGGTGTTACACTTGCCGCCGCCCAGTCGGCCATGTCATGTCGCCGCGAACCGTCAGCTCGTTGGAAATGACTTCCGGGGTCTCGCCTCGGCCCGAACGTAGCTTGCCATCAACTCAACATGCCCAAACATGCCTACCACGGCAGCCTGTCCGTGGTTGTTCCCGTCAAGAACGAGCAGGACAACGTCGAACCGCTGGTGCGTGAAATCGCGGCAGCGCTGCACGGGCGCGCAGGCTTCGAGATCGTTTACGTGAACGACGGCAGCACCGACGGCACGCAGGCACGGCTCGATGCGCTGAAGACCGAATTCCCCATGCTGCGGACCATTCGCCATCGCGCATCCTGTGGCCAGAGCCGCGCGGTGACGAGCGGGGTGCGCGCGGCCCGATACGCATGGATCGCAACGCTCGACGGTGACGGACAGAACGATCCGGCGGATATCCCGGCGCTGCTCGACACGCTGGCCGATCCGGCGCAGCCGGCCAATCTGGAACTGCTGGCGGGTTGGCGCGCTCGGCGCAACGATACCTTCATCCGCCGGCTGTCCTCGAAAGTCGCCAATGGCGTGCGTTCGCGCATGCTGCGCGATAACACGCCCGATACGGGCTGCGGCCTGAAACTCTTTGCGCGCGAGACCTTCCTGGAACTGCCCAACTTCGATCACATGCATCGTTTCCTGCCCGCGCTGGTGCTGCGCAACGGCGGTGCGGTGGTGTCGGTGCCGGTGCGTCATCGCGCGCGCGCGCGCGGAACGTCCAAATACGGCGTGCACAACCGGTTGTGGGTCGGTATCGTCGATCTCTTTGGTGTTGCCTGGCTGCAGCGGCGCGTGCGCCTGCCCGTCATTGAGGCCGATTCCGACCTTTAGATGAGCGCACGCGTCATCCTCAAGGGCTTGGCGTTGATCCTGAGCCTGGCGCTGCTCGGTTATCTCTTCAAGACCAGCGATCTGGGCAACAGCGTCAACGAGGCGTGGATCGATGCGCGGGTGCGCGGCCACGGCGTCAGCGGCGCGCTACTGTTCCTGTTGATGGGGTGTGTCTTCACCGCCATCGGTCTGCCGCGCCAGGTCGTCGCTTTCCTTGGTGGCTATGCCTTCAACGTCGGCCTCGGCACGCTGCTCGGTGCGCTGGCGGCCCTGCTCGGCTGCATGCTGGGCTTCGCCTACGCCCGCTTGTTCGGCAAGGGTCTGCTGCGCGCGCGGCTGGGTGCGCGCGCCGGGCGCTTCGACCGCTTCATCCATGACAATCCTTTTTCGATGACGATGCTGATCCGCCTGTTGCCGGTGGGAAGCAACCTGCTGACCAATCTCGCCGCGGGGATGTCGAGCATTCGCCCCTTGCCGTTCTTCGGTGGAACGCTGCTCGGCTATCTGCCGCAGACGCTGGTGTTCGCGCTGGTCGGCAGCGGCGTGCATATCGATCCGCTGTTGAAGATCGGGCTTGCCGTCGCGCTGTTTCTTGTTTCGATGGCGCTGGGCGTGTATCTGTACCGCAACCGGCGTGGCACGGCGCGGGACGTTGCACTGGAGAACGAGGACGCCATGCGGCTTTGACCGCACGCCAGATCAGGCGTCGTGCGAGGGTTGGGCCGCGCGCCAACGTGGCAGCAGATACACGTGCAGGGTGACGCCGACGATGCCAATGGCCAGGGTGAGGCCGGCGAGGACATCGGACAGGTAATGCTTGCCGACGAGCACGCGCGACACGCCCATCAGCAGAGCGGCGACGACCGCAAGAGCCGGCAGGCGCCGGCCCTGCCAGAAGAGGGCCACGAACATCGCTCCCACCATGGCATCGACGGTGTGATTGGACGGGAACGACGAATGGAGGGCGTGGGTGAGACGTGGAATATGGAGAAAAGTGTCATGAAACGGTCCTTCGAAGGGGCGGGGCCTATCGGAAACAAGCTTGAGCAGGTGCACCAGCAGGGCCGTTCCGGACGCCTGGGCGAGGAGATAGGCATGAGCAAGCGTCTTCCACGGTGCGCGTCGCTTCAGGTATCCGAGCACAAGCAGCGCGAGGAACAGCAGGTAGAAAGGGTACAGGCCCCAGTTCGAGTACCAGGTGCCGAATGCGCGCAAGAGCTCGAGTGCTGCGCTCGCCTTGAGACGTTCGACGAGCCAGGCGTCGGTGTGGGTGTGCCAGGACAGCAGCGCGCCCACCCACAGCAGCCACGACACGTGTATGGCCAGGCGCAATCGTCTGCGGACTTCGCGGGAATCCACGAAGATCGAGTGCCGGCGGGCGCTTGCTGCGTTGAACATCGTTTCGAATTGGACAGAAGCCGCATTCATGCGGCGGATTGTGCCGCGGGGAACCGGAATGCGCAGCCGGGCGCAAGAAGACCGCGTCATCGGCGCGGTGGCGATTGTTGCACGGAGCATCCCGCGGAACGGGGGTTGCGGGCTGCCAAGGTTACACGATTTGCGATGGGCAGGATGAAATGACAGATGAAACATCCGCTGCGCGCGGGCGCGGGGCACTCGTTGCGAGCGTTGGCATGCTGGCGGTACTGGCTTGGGTCGCGATCGTCACACGCCCGCTGACGCCGATCGACGAGACGCGCTACGTGAGCGTGGCCTGGGAGATGTGGCTGCGCGGCGATTTCCTGGTGCCGTTCAAGAACGGTCAACCGTACAGCCACAAACCGCCTTTCATCTTCTGGATGTTCCACGCCGGCTGGGCGCTGTTCGGCGTCAGCGACTGGTGGCCGCGCCTGGTGTTGCCCCTGTTCTCCGCGGGCTCGTTGGGATTGACGGTGCTGCTGGCGCGCCGCCTGTGGCCGCGTCATGCCGGGCTAGGCGGACAGGCCGCGCTGGTACTGGCGAGCACTTTGCTGTGGATCGTGTTTTCCACGTCGGTGATGTTCGACGTCATGCTGGCGTTCTGGGTGCTGCTGGGCATGCACGGCATCCTGAGCGCAGCCGAAGGCAGAGGCCGCGGCTTTGCCATTCTGGGAATCGCCATTGGCATGGGCGTCCTGACCAAGGGTCCGGTCATCCTCCTCGACCTGTTGCCGGTGACGGTGCTGGCGCCGTGGTGGAATCCGGGGCTGACGTGGCGGCGCTGGTTCGGCGGGGTATTGCTCGGGGTGTTGCTGGGTGCGGCGATTGCGCTGGCGTGGGCGATCCCGGCCGGCTTCGCGGGCGGCGAAGCCTATCGCAACGCGATCTTCTGGGGACAGACGGCCAACCGCATGGTGGAATCCTTTGCCCACCGGCGGCCGGTCTGGTGGTATCTGCCCTTGCTGCCGATTTTGCTGTTCCCGTGGTTCGTCTGGCCCGGGTTCTGGCAGGCGCTGAACCGCAGGCGCCGGGAAGGGCTCGACCGTGGCATGCGCTTCTGCCTGGCCTGGATGCTGCCGGTGCTGGTCGCGTTTTCCTTCATCAGCGGCAAGCAGCCGCATTACCTGATTCCGCTGTTTCCCGCCTTTGCGCTGTTGACGGCGCGCCTGCTGGCGGAGGGGCCATCGATGCGCGTCGGCCTGCCGGCGCTGCTGGTCGCGGCGCTGGGCATTGCGCTGATTTTCGTCGCCACTGGCCGGGTCCACGCGCTGCACGACGAGGTGGCTGCATTGCCGCCGGTCTGGACAGGTGCGGCGCTGGTGGCGCTGGCGGTCGCCGTCTGGTGGGCCGGACGCCGGGGGCTCCCGGCCGGCTGGACGCTGGCGGCACTCGGTGCCGTCACGATGGTGCTGGTGCAGGTCGCGGCCATGCACGCGCTGCACTCACTCTACGATATCAAGCCGATGGCACGGGCCATCCGCGCGGTGCAGGATGAGGGACACGCGGTGGCGAACCTTGCCACCTACCATGCGCAATACCAGTTCCTTGGCCGGCTCGAACAGCCACTGGTCGAATTGCGCGGTGCGGAGGTGACGTCCTGGCTGGCAACGCATCCGGACGCCTACGCGGTGGTGTATCTGAATGACAGGAAGGCGCTCGCGACAGTGGCGGCGCGCTACAAGCAAGCCTACCGTGGCGGTGCAGCCGTTCTGGTGGATACGCGAACGGCGGCCAGCTTGCTGGCCGCCCACGTCGAATGAACTGAATCAGGCTTCCGCGTCGCGCGGCGGCAGCACCACTTCACGCGACGGCGAAATGGTCGAGATGGCGTGTTTGAAGATCATCTGCGCGGCCTGATCCTGACCTTTCAGCAGCACGACGAACTGGTCGAAGGATTCGATGCGTCCCATCAGCTTGATGCCGTTGACGAGAAAGACCGCGACCGGAATGCGCTCCTTGCGCAGGGTGTTGAGAAAAACATCTTGCAGGTGGTTATGTTCTTTGGCCATTTTTTGGTCCCCTGTCAGTTGAAATCGGAACGACGCTCCGTCTGTATTATTAGCGGATTATTCGATCTTTGCATTGGTACGAGCGGCGGAGATGGCGTCACGCACGCGCTGCTGCTGAAGCTGCCGCGTGATTTCGCCGCGCACCACGTCCAGCGGCGGCAACTTCTGATCGCGCACGTCGTCGAGGCGGATGACGTGCCAGCCGAACTGGGTTTTCACCGGGGCCTTGGTCGTCTCGCCTTTCTTCAGCGCGGCCATCGCTTCGGAAAATTCCGTGACGAAGGCACCACGGTCCGACCAGTCGAGCTGGCCGCCGTTCTTGGCAGAGCCGGGATCCTGTGACAGCTTTTTCGCCAGGTCTTCGAATTTGGCTTTCTTGCCGAGATCGGCGATGACCTTCTTCGCCTCCGCCTCGGTCTTCACCAGGATATGGCGGGCGCGGTACTCGGTCGGTGCGGGCTGGGCGGCGGCACGCGCGTAGGCGTCCTCGATTTCCTTGTCGGTCACCGGATGGGATTTCACGTAGTCTTCCAGATAGGCTTTGGCGAGCTGGTCCTTGCGGCGGATATCGAGCGTCGCTGCCAGGCGCGGATCGCGGTCCAGGCCCTTGTCGAGGGCGGCGCGCGACAATAGTTCCAGGTTGACCAGCGATTCACGCACGCGCGCGTCGAGTTGTGCGCTATCGGGCTGGCCCTGCGCCATTTCGCGTTTCACCAGCTCGCCATACAGCGGGGGAATTTCCCGACCGTTGACCACGGCGAGCGGCTTGGCAGTATCGGCTGCCGCAGCGGGGGCAGGGGTCTGCGCCTGGGCCAGCGGAGCGAGCGCGAGCAGGATCAGGGTGGTGAGCGGGATGACGCGCATGAGGTTTCCTTTTCTACAGTTCTTCGGGAGTGAGTGCGGTGATCGACAGCGCGTGAATCTCGCGCTGCATCATTTCGCCCAGTGTCTCGTAGACGAGACGATGGCGGGCGAGGGTGGAAAGCTTGTTGAAGCGCGGCGATACGATGGTTAGACGGAAATGGCCGCCGCCCCCCGCGGCTCCAGCGTGGCCCTTGTGCTGGGCACTTTCGTCTTCCAGCTGGATGGTTTCGGGGGCCAATGCGGCCAGGCGCGCGCGGATCAGGTCGGCCGTGCTCATGCGGGCAGTACTTTCTTGAAGGGTTTGACGGTCATGCCGGCATATACGCCGGCTGCCACATAGGGGTCGGCGTCGGCCCAGGTCTGGGCGGCGGCGAAGGATTCGAATTCGGCGACGACGAGGCTGCCGGTGAAGCCCGCGGACCCCGGGTCATTGGCGTCGATAGCAGGGAAAGGGCCGGCCAGCAGCAGGCGGCCTTCGTCCTGCAAGGCCCGCAGGCGCGCCAGATGCGCGGGGCGGACGGCCAGGCGCCGTTCGAGGCTGTCGGGCACATCCTGACCGACGAGGGCATACAGCATTATTTGTTTTCTTCCTTGTCCAGATATTTGGTGAGCATCATGCTCTGCGCGACCACGAACACCAGCATCAGTCCAAGGCTGCCGAACAGCTTGAAATTCACCCAGGTGTCCGTGGAGAAGTTGAAGGCGATGAACAGGTTTGCAAGACCCATGAATGCAAAAAAACCGCCCCAGCTCGCATTCAATCGACTCCATGCGGGGTCGGGAAGTTCCATCTGCGTCTGCATCAGGCTGCGGATGACGTTGCGACCGAACGCCGCAGCCCCGAAAATGATCGCAGCGAAAATCCAGTAGAGTACTGTCGGCTTCCACTTGATGAAGCTTTCGTCGTGCAGCCACAACGTGGCGCCGCCGAACACGACGATGAGGCCAAGGCTGACCCACATCATGGTCTCGATGGCCTGGCCACGCAGCTTCACCCAGGCGATCTGGCCGAAGCTCGCCACGATGGCGAGCACGGTGGCCAGATAGATTCCGGGTTTTTCACCCGTGCCGACCGGCTGCGGCAGGCCGATCCCGGCCATGAACGCGCGGGTGGCCTCGGCATTGGCGTCGCCGAGTTTGTAGGCGACGAAAAACACGATAATGGGAAACAGATCGAACAGCAGTTTTTTCATTTTGGTATGCGCCGCGGCCGGCCGCGTGCCCGCCGCAATTCAGGTGACGGCGTATTTTGCTATGATTCGCCCTCCTGACCAAGCGCCTGGCGCCGGGGTCGACGAATTTGTTCACGATGCTCAATATCGATCTGCATTGCCACTCCGATGCGTCCGACGGCATGCTGCCCCCCGCTGCGCTGGTGGCCCGCGCCGCGGCCAACGGGGTGGACGTTCTCGCGCTGACCGACCATGACGAAGTTGCCGGCATCGCCGCGGCACGGGTTGCGGCGGAAGCGGCGGGCATCGTGCTTGTCCCCGGTGTCGAGATCTCGGTTACCTGGGAGGGCGTGACCGTACACGTCGTCGGCCTGCGTGTCGACCCCGCGCATCCGGAACTTGCTGCCGGACTGGATGGAATCCGCAAGGGCCGCATCGAGCGGGCCCGCCGCATGAGCGAGGACCTTGCGCGGGCGGGGATTGGCGGGGCGTACGAAGGGGCCCATGCGCGTGCAGCCAACAAGCAGATGCTTGGCCGTGTGCACTTCGCCCGCTGGCTGGTGGAGCAGGGTCATGCCGGCGACCTGCGCGCCGCGTTCCGCCAGTTCCTCACGCGCGGCAATCCTGGGCATGTCGAACATGAGTGGGCGTCGCTGAAAGACGCCATCGGCTGGATCCGCAGCAGCGGTGGTACGGCGGTCCTGGCGCACCCAGGGCGCTACCCTTTCCCCACGCGCGACATGCACCGTTTGCTGGATGCCTTCCGCGCGCTCGGCGGAACGGGTATCGAGGTCATCACCGGCAGCCATCATCCCTCCGAATACGGCAAGTGGGCCGATCTCGCCCGCGCGTTCGACCTCAGGGCCTCGCGTGGCACGGATTTTCACGCGCCCGGCGAGGGAGTCGAGCTTGGCCGGGTGCCCGCCTTGCCGCATCATTGCCGGCCAGTGTGGGAGAACTGGCCGGAACTCGAACCGCTTCTTTCGCCGGCTTCGGCTACATGCCTCTAGACACATGGCGCAATTCTTCTGCATTCACGTTGAAAACCCGCAGCTGCGCCTGATCCAGCAGGCTGTGGAGATTCTGCGGCGCGGCGGCGTGATCGTCTATCCGACCGATTCGTGCTACGCACTGGGCTGCCGCATCGGCGACAAGGAGGCGGCCATGCGCCTGCTGTCGGTACGCGGCCTCGACAGCGGACACGATCTCACCCTGGTGTGCCGCGATCTCTCGGAACTGGGCCACTACGCCCAGGTCGACAACGCTCAGTTCCGCCTTCTGAAGGCGCATACGCCCGGAGCCTATACTTTCATCCTGCGCGGCACGCGCGAGGTGCCCAAGCGACTGCTCCACAAGAAGCGCGACACCATCGGCCTCAGGGTGCCCAGCCATCCTGTCGTGCAGGCGCTGCTCGCCGAACTGGGCGAACCCGTACTCTCCTCAACCCTGCTGCTGGACGGCGAGGATGTACCGCTCACCGAGCCGTGGGAAATCCGTGAACGCCTGGAGCACCAGGTCGACCTTGTCATCGACGGCGGGGCCTGCGGCCTCACGCCGACCACCGTGGTGGATCTCACTGGCGACACGCCGGCGGTGCTGCGCTATGGCAAGGGCGACGCCGCGGATTTCGAGACCTGACGCGGCATGGAACTGACTCTCGTGCAGAAGGTTGCGGTGTTCGCGCTGCCAGTGATCTTCGCCATCACCCTGCATGAAGCCGCGCATGGCTATGTCGCGCGCCACTTCGGCGACACGACCGCGGCGGCGGCGGGACGCATCACCGCCAACCCCCTGAAGCACATCGATCCGGTGGGTACGATTCTGGTGCCGCTGGTGATCCTGCTCACCAGCAAGCTTCTGGGCGGCGGCGCCATCCTGTTCGGCTGGGCCAAGCCCGTGCCGGTCAATTTCGGCCGCCTGCGCCGGCCCAAGCAGGACATGCTGTGGGTGGCGCTCGCTGGCCCCGGCATGAATTTCGCCATGGCGATCTTCTGGGCGCTGACGATCCATCTCGGCGAGACGCTGGGCAGCGGGTTCGCAAGCGCGCCGCTGATGCTCATGGGCGCGGCCGGCGTGCTCATCAACGTCATTCTCATGGCGCTCAACCTGATTCCGCTGCCGCCGCTCGATGGCGGCCGCGTCGCCGTCAGTCTGCTGCCGATGAAACAGGCCATTCAGTATGCGAAACTGGAACCGTATGGCCTGTTCATCCTGCTCGGCCTCCTGTTCACCGGCGTGCTCGGCCTGGTGTTGTGGCCACTGATCAGCGTGTTCATCGGTCTGGTTGCGCTCTTCACCCTCACCGATCTCGCGCATTTGCTGGCGCTGATCCAGATCGTCATTGCCTGACGAATTTTTCTTTCCCGCTTACCGCTTACCGCTTGCCACCATGTATTCCGACCGCGTTCTTTCCGGCATGCGCCCCACCGGGCGCCTGCATCTCGGCCACTACCACGGCGTGCTGAAAAACTGGCTGCGTCTGCAGAACGAGTATCAGTGCCTGTTCTTCGTCGCCGACTGGCATGCTCTCACCACGCACTACGACACGCCGGAAGTGATCGAGGACAACGCGCGCGACATGGTGATCGACTGGCTCGCCGCCGGTATCGACCCGGCGCAGGCGACGCTGTTCGTGCAGTCGCGCGTGATCGAGCACGCCGAACTGCATCTCCTGCTGTCGATGATGACGCCGCTCGGCTGGCTGGAGCGCGTGCCTACCTACAAGGACCAGCAGGAGAAGCTCTCCAACAAGGACCTGTCGACTTACGGTTTTCTCGGCTACCCGTTGCTGATGAGCTCGGACATCCTGATCTATCGTGCCAACCTGGTGCCGGTCGGCGAAGACCAGATCCCGCACATCGAATTCACTCGGGAAATCGCGCGCCGCTTCAACCACATGTACGGCCGCGAACCCGGCTTCGAGGACAAGGCACGCGCCGCGGTGAAGAAACTCGGCTCGAAGAAGGCGCGGGTGTACGAGGAGTGCCGCACCGCCTACCAGGAGAAGGGCGACGAGGAAGCCCTGGAGTCCGCACGGGCGCTGCTCGACGACGCGCAGAATCTCTCGCTCAATGATCGCGAGCGGCTGTTCGGCTATCTTGAAGGCTCGGGCAAGATGATCCTGGCCGAACCCGATGCCTTGTTGACCGAGGCCTCGAAGATGCCGGGGCTCGACGGGCAGAAGATGTCGAAGTCCTACAATAACACCATCGCGTTGCGCGAAGACCCGGAAACGGTCACAAAGAAGATCCGCACCATGCCGACCGATCCGGCACGGGTGCGTCGCACTGATCCGGGCAATCCGGCGAACTGTCCGGTGTGGCAGTTCCACCTGGTCTATTCCGACGACACCGTGCGGCAGTGGGTCAGCGCCGGCTGCACCAGCGCCGGCATCGGCTGCATCGAGTGCAAACAGCCGGTGATCGATGCCGTGCTCAATGAACTCGCACCGATCCGCGAGCGGGCGCAATACTACGAAGACAATCCCGACCAGGTGCGCAACATTCTCGCCGACGGCTGCGAAAAGGCACAGGAACTGGCGCGCGACACCATGCGCGACGTGCGCGAGGCGATGGGGCTGACGTTCGGCTGACCGGTGCGTCAGGCGCTGCCGCCTGACACCAACCACAGTGCACCGGGGGAAGGGCGAGCCGGACAGCATCCGGCGGGCCTCGTCGGTGGTGACGATGAATCCTTGCGCTGGCATCGGACATGCTAGACTCGGTCACAACCCGAGACACTAAGCTTTGGTGTAAATGGCCGAGGAGACCGATCTTTCCCGCAGCGAGCCGCCGAGTCCCCGCCGGCTCCAGGCTGCGCGCGGCGCGGGCGACGTGCCGCGTTCGGGAGAATTCGCACGCTGGGTCGTGCTGCTTGCCGGACTGGGCATGCTGGGCTGGCTGGCGGAGCGCGTGCTGACGGGTTTCGAGACGCTGACCGCGTCGGTGCTGCAGCAGGCCGCGGTGCCGGTGGGCACGGATTCCCTGCAGCCCGTGCTCGATTTTCTGCCTGTGCTGCTGCCGCTTCTGGCGGCGATCTTCGTCGCCACACTGGCGGCACCGCTTCTGCTGTCGGGCTGGACTTTCGCGCCACAGGTCGCGCGCGCCAGATTCGATCGTGCGTCTCCCTTCAAGCCGGTTTCGCGTCTGCTGTCGCAGGATGCATGGTTCGACGTTTTTCTCATGGTGCTGAAGCTGGGGCTGATCGCCGGCGCAGTGGTCTGGGCGCTGGAAAACGGCTGGACCGACTTGCCGGCTGCGGACGGCACCACGACACTGCGTGAATTTGCCACCTGGGTCGGCAATGCCGTGATGGCGGTGGCGCTGGCGCTGACCCTGACGGCTGCGCTGGATGCAGGCTGGCGCTGGTGGCGTTATCTGCGGCGGCACGCGATGACCCGGCAGGAAGTGCTGGCCGAGGCGCGCGAGGCCGAATTGCCGGCCGAGGTGCAGGCACAGCTCCGTGCGCGGCAGGAGCGGGCGGCGCAGACGGCGCGGGGAGCGGCGGGCCCTCTCCCTTCTGCGACGCAGGGGACGAGCGCTGGGCCAAAAACGATTGACGAGGTGCTCGGGTGAGCGCGCAGGGGGTGATGGTGATGGGCATGCCGGTGCAGCGTCTGGCGGTGCCGATGCTGGTGCTGCTGATCCTGGCGATGATGGTGTTGCCCTTGCCCACCTTCATGCTCGACGTGCTGTTCACGCTCAACATCGCGCTGGCGATGATCGTCCTGCTGGTCAGCCTGAACGCGCGCCGACCGCTGGATTTTTCGGTCTTTCCCACGGTGCTCCTGCTGACCACGCTGCTGCGCCTGTCGCTCAACGTCGCATCCACCCGCATCATCCTGATGCAGGGCCACACCGGGCCGGATGCGGCGGGCAAGGTGATCGAATCGTTCGGCAACTTTCTGGTCGGCGGCAACTATACCGTGGGCTTCGTGGTATTCCTGATTCTCGTCATCATCAATTTCGTCGTGATCACCAAGGGCGCCGGGCGCATCGCCGAGGTGGCGGCACGCTTCACGCTGGATTCGATGCCGGGTAAACAGCTCGCGGTGGATGCCGATCTCAACGCGGGCTTCATATCCGAGTCGGAAGCACGCACGCGACGCACGGAAATCAGCCGCGAGTCCGATTTTTACGGCGCGATGGACGGTGCCTCGAAGTTCGTGCGCGGTGACGCGATCGCCGGCATGATGATCATGGTGGTCAACCTCATCGGCGGGATTCTGGTGGGCCTGTTCCAGCATCAGCTCGGCCTCACCGAAGCATTGGGCCGTTACGCGCTGCTGACGGTGGGCGATGGCCTGGTGGCGCAGATTCCCGCACTGGTGATCTCCACCGCGGCAGGCATCGTCGTGAGCCGTGCATCGAGCGAGCAGGATCTCAGCCGCGAGTTTTCCACGCAGGTCTTCGGCCGGCCGCAGACGCTGTTCGTGGCGGCGAGCGTGCTGGCCGTGCTGGGCCTGATCCCGGGTACGCCGCACGCGGCGTTCCTGCTGATTGCGGCGGCACTCGGTGCGGTCGGCCTGTGGCTGACACGCCAGCAGCAGCGTGCGACGTTCGATATCGAGCCGCTGGAAGTGATCGAAGATGCCCCCGCGCCGCTCGATCTCACCTGGGACGACATCCCGCCGGTCGATGTGCTCGCGCTGGAAGTCGGCTACCGCCTCATTCCGCTGGTCGACCGCGCCCATGGTGGCGTGGCGCTGGCGAGCATCACCGAGGCGCGGCGGCGGTTTGCCACCGACATGGGGCTGGTAGTGCCGCTGGTGCGGGTGCGGGACAACCTTAATCTCAAGCCGAATGCCTATCGCATTACGCTGAAAGGCGTCGACGTCGCGCACGGCGAACTGCCGCCCGGCCAGGTGTTGGCCGTCGACATGGGCGATGTGCTGGGCCGTCTCGACGGTTCCTCAGGCGTCGATCCGCTGACGGATTGCGCAGGGATCTGGATCGAGGCGGAACGGGTGGAGGAAGCAGAGCTGCGCGGTTTCGTGGTGATGCAGCCGGCGGACCTGCTCGCACGGGAGGTCGAAGCGGTGTTCCGCCTGCACGCGCCGGAGCTGCTCGGGCGCACCGAGGTGCAGCAACTGCTCGACACGCTTGCGCGCAACCAGTCGGGCCTCGTCGAGGACGTCACTCCGCGCCATCTGCCGCTCACCAGCGTGCAGGCCATCCTGCAGCAACTCATCGCGGAAAACGTGTCGATCCGCGACAGCCGCACCCTGTTCGAAACCCTGGCAGCGCGTGCGCCGACCACGCAGGCGATCGACGACCTGGTCGAGACGGTACGCGCCGCGCTCGGACGCAGCATTGTCGATCGCCTGTTCGAGGGCCGCGACATGCTGCATGTAATCGGCCTTGCCGCGGATACCGAGACACGTCTGCTGGACGAAATGGGCGATGAAGGCGAGGCGCTGCTTACCCCGGCGACGCTCGATGCATTGAATGAAGCGGCCGAACGCGCACTCGCCGCACAGGAGGAGGCCGGCTACCCGGCGGTGTTGCTGACCTCGCCCGGACTGCGTGCGATCCTGTCGCGCTTGCTACGGCGCAACCTGCCGCGCCTGGCCGTCATCGCCTATGCCGAGGTGCCCGCCGATAAAATGGTGCAGGTGATGACGGAACTGACGATCGGAGGGGCGTCATGAGTGTGCGGGTGTTTGTTGCGGCGAATGCGCGCGAGGGGTTGGCGCGGGTACGGCGCGAACTTGGCAAAGATGCTGTGGTTTTGTCGACGCGCCCGCACCCGCAAGGCGTGGAACTGCTTGCCAGCGCGTACGGCGAGCTGGCGGCGCCCGCTGCGGTCGATGCGGCTGAAGTGCCGGGCAGTTCTCGCATCCTGCAGGAACTGAACCGTCTGCGCGGGCTGCTGCAGAACCAGCTTGCCGGCTTCGCCTGGGGCAGCACCCGACGGCGTGATCCTGTGCGGATAGCGCTGATGCAGACGCTGTTCGCCGCGGGTTTCGGCGGTGAACTGGCGCGCACGCTGGCGGCACGCCTGCCGCGCGGACTGGATATCGACGCCGCACAGCGCTGGCTGCGCCAGGTGCTGATCCGCAATCTGCCGGTGTTGCCGCGCAGCGAGGATCCGGTCGTCCGCGGCGGCGTGCTGGCGCTGGTCGGTTCCACCGGCGCGGGCAAGACCACGACGCTCGCCAAGCTCGCCGCGCGTGGCGTCGCTGTGCATGGCGCCGGCGAGGTCGTGCTGGTCGGGACGGACGTCTGGCGCGTCGCCGCTGGCGCACAGCTTGCCGTGTACGCCGACTTGCTCGGCGTCCCGGTTTACACCGCGGCCGATGCGGCCGCGCTTGCGGCGCTGCTGCCGCAGCTGGCGGACAGGAAGCTGGTGCTGATCGACACGGCTGGCCATGCGCCGCTGGACCCGCGCGTGCGCGACGTGGCGGCGTTTGACACACTTGGTGTGCGCCGTATCGCGGTGATCGCCGCGGGCCTGCAGGGCGTGGCGCTGGAGCAGGCGATGACCCGCTTCGGAACAGGTGCCGCCGCGTGTGTACTCACCAAGCTCGACGAGACGCCGCAGCCGGGCGCGGCGCTGGATTGCCTGATCCGGCATCGCCTGTCGCTGGCCCACGTCTGCACCGGCCAGCGGGTGCCGGAAGACCTGCACGCCCCTCACGCGGCCTACCTCGTCGACCGCGCACTCAAGGGCGGGCAGCTGGCCACGCCCTTCACGCTGGAAGCGGACGACTGGCCGCTGCTTGCCGGCGTCGAGGCCGAGCGCGCCGCGAAGGATACGCGTGCTGCCTGACCAGGCCGCCGGCTTGCGGCGGCGGACGAATCCCGCACCGCGGTGCATCCATTGCGTGGCCTCGTCGCCTGCCCCAGCCGAGCGGCTGGGCGAGGCCCTGCATCAGCAGGGCTGGCACGTGCTGCGGGTGGAGACCGCAAGATTCCATGCCACGCAGTTTCCTGCGCGAAATCTGTTCGACTGGCGTCAGCAACTCGCGCAGGGACGCATCAGCATATTGAAGACGACACATGGTGATGTCTGGCACGCGCCCGCACTGGAAGCGGGTGCACCCGGGGTCGTCGGGGTGGCGGCCCGCTACGATGCCGTGCTGCTGGACGCGGACTTGGCGTGCGACGCGTGGACGCCGATGCCCGGAGCCGACAATCGCATGATCATCGATGTGCCGGGCGAGCCCGGAGCCCTGCAACAGGTCTTCCGTCTGCTCAAGACCGCCGCTCACTGCTCACCCGCCTGCGAGGCGGTTCTCATCGGCGATGGGCTTGCCTGCACGCGCCTGCAGGAGGCTGCCGGCCGCTTTCTCGACATCGCCTTCACACGCACGCTTGTGCGCCTTGACAAAGAAGTTGAACCATTCGCCGTGCTTGCCGCTAGAATGGCGGGCGAGGAGAAGGGCCGGAGTGCCCGTTGCTGATTCAGCAGACGCGATACATCGAGTGAAACGATGCCGCGCGGGATTGGCAATCATGAAGCAGCCAACTGCTTGGCGATCGGGTCGGCCCCGGCCGTTCGCCGTCAATAACAAGGGACGTCTGAACATGGCTGGTAAACCTTCGTCGCAGGACGAACAGATCACCAAGTATGCGCCGCTGGTCAAACGCATCGCGTATCACATGATGGCGCGCCTGCCTGCCAGTGTCGAAGTCGATGATCTGATCCAGGTCGGATTGATCGGGCTGATGGATGCGGTGACGCGCTTCGACGGCACGCAGGGAGCCCAGTTCGAATCTTATGCCACGCAGCGTATCCGCGGCGCGATGCTCGACGAACTGCGCGAGGCCGACTGACTGCCGCGCCACGTGCGGCAGAAGTCGCGCCAGATCGAGGCGGCAATCAGTCGCCTGGAACAGCGCCACGGCAAACCGCCCAGCGAACAGGAAATCTCTGCCGAACTCGGCATGCCGATCGACCAGTACCAGACGATGCTGGGCGATGTGAAATGCTCGCAGCTCCTGTATTACGAGGATTTCTCCGACGAGGACAGCGCCAGCTTCCTGGAACGCTATCTGGTCGACGGCGGCAGCGATCCGCTTGCCCTGCTGGAAGACGAGGGCTTCCGCGCAAGCCTTATCGCCGCCATCCATCACCTGCCGGAGCGCGAGCGCAGCATGATGGGCATGTACTACGAACAGGATATGAACCTCAAGGAAATCGGCGCGGTGCTGGGCGTATCCGAATCGCGCGTGTGTCAGTTGCATTCGCAGGCGGTCGCGCGCCTGCGCGCCCAGCTCAAGGTCTGGAAGGACTGACGCGGGCCAAGTCTGGGCAAATCCGCGATAATGGCGGCTTGTCCAATCCGCTCGCCCGTCTTGTCATGAGCCAAGCCCCCCTTACAAAAAACGCAGCCAGGAAAAAAGCCCTCGATTACCATCGCCTGCCCAAGCCTGGCAAGCTGGAAGTCGTTTCCTCCAAACCCTGCGCCACGCAGGCCGACCTCTCCCTCGCCTACACGCCCGGCGTCGCGCAACCGGTGCTGGAAATTGCGAAGAACCCGGCCAAGGCCTACGACTACACCAACAAGGGCAATCTCGTCGCGGTGATCACCGATGGCACCGCCATTCTCGGACTTGGCGACCGCGGTGCGCTCGCCGCCAAGCCGGTGATGGAAGGCAAGGGCGTGCTGTTCAAGCAGTTCGCCGGCATCGACGTCTACGACATCGAGGTCAACGCGAAGACGCCGGCAGAATTCATCCGGGTGGTGGAAGCCATCGCGCCGACTTTCGGCGGCATCAACCTTGAGGACATCGCCGCGCCGCACTGCTTCGAGATCGAGGCGGCGCTGAAGAAGAAGCTCGACATTCCGGTGTTCCATGACGACCAGCATGGCACCGCGACCATCATCTGTGCGGGGCTCCTCAATGCGCTGCACGTGCAGGGCAAGTCGCTCGCGACCGCGAAGATCGTCTGCCTGGGCGCTGGTGCCGCGGGCATCGCCTCGCTCAATCTTCTCGTGGCGATGGGCGCGAAGAAAGCCAACATTCTGCTGGTCGATTCGAAGGGGGTGGTGCACAAGGGCCGTGGCGATCTCAATGCCTTCAAGAAGGCCTATGCGCGCCAAAGCAAGCTGCGTACGCTCGCGGAGGCAATGGTCGGCGCCGATGTCTTCGTCGGCGTCTCGGGAGCCAACCTCGTCACCCCGGCAATGGTGAAGGCCATGGCCGACAAGCCCATCGTGTTCGCGCTGGCCAACCCCAACCCCGAAATCCTGCCCGAGAAGGCCAAGGCCGTGCGCAGTGACCTGGTGATGGCGACCGGGCGTTCCGATTACCCCAACCAGGTCAACAACGTGCTCGGTTTCCCCTTCATCTTTCGCGGCGCGCTCGATGCACGTGCGAAACAGATTACCCAGGAAATGCTGATCGCTGCCGTGCACGCGCTGGCGGAGCTGGCGCGCGAGAAGGTGCCTGCGTCGGTGCTGAAAGCCTACAAACTTCCGAAGCTCGCCTTCGGCCCCGATTACATCCTGCCCAAGCCCTTCGATCCGCGTCTGCGGGAACGCGTGCCCCAGGCGGTCGCGCGGGCGGCGAAGCTGGGTGTGCGGCGGCGCTGAATCCGGTTCGACGAGCCGACATGAAACCGGCTGCGCGTCCCGTCGACTTCAATCCCTTGCGCATCCGTTTGCCGGTCACCGGCTGGGTGTCCCTGCTGCATCGCGTGTCCGGGGTGCTCCTGTTCACGGCACTGCCGCTGGGTGTGACGGGACTGACGATTTCGCTCGCGGGCGAGGATGGTTTCCAGCGGGTCACCGGATGGCTTGGTCATCCGCTCGGCAAATTTGCACTGCTCGGCTGGACCTGGGCGTTCGCGCATCATTTCTGCGCCGGACTGCGGCATCTCGCACTCGACATGCACTGGGGCACTTCGCTTGCCCGCGCGCGGCGCAGCAGCGTCGCGGTGCTCGTCTTATCCGGCGTGGTCGCACTCGCCGCCGCGTGGCGGCTGTTCGGATGAAGGTCACGGCGGGCTCGCACACCGGAACCGGGACCTGGCTCGTGCAGCGCGCCACTGCACTTGTGCTCGCACTTGCCATGCCGGTACTGTGCGCCTACGTTCTGGCCGCCGTGCCAGCCGATTTTGCTGCCTGGCGCGCGCTGTTTCAGCCGCAGGCGATGCGGGCGGCCTGCGTGCTGACGGCCGCGGCGCTGGCGCTGCATGCGTGGGTCGGCATGCGCGACGTGTTCATGGATTATGTGCGCCCGACCCTGCTGCGCCTGACCCTGTATCTGGCCGTCATCGTGATCCTGGCGGGCAGCGTCGCCATGCTTGCGGCGACGCTGTGGAGCCTGCCGTGAACCGGCGGCGTTTCGACGTTCTCATCGTCGGTGGCGGCGGCGCGGGACTGCGTGCCGCACTCGAACTGGCGCGCTCCGAATACAAGGTCGCGGTGGTGTCCAAGGTCTTTCCCACCCGCTCGCACACGGTGTCGGCGCAGGGCGGCATCACCGCCGCACTCGCCAATGTCGACGACGACCGCTGGGAATGGCACATGTACGACACCGTCAAGGGTGGCGACTGGCTCGGCGACCAGGACGCGATCGAATTCATGTGCCGCGAGGCGGCGAGTGCCGTTTACGAACTGGAGCACATGGGGCTGCCGTTCTCGCGGCTGGAAAACGGGAAGATCTACCAACGTCCGTTCGGCGGGCAGTCCAAGCACTTCGGCGGAGAACAGGCCACGCGCACCTGCGCCGCCGCCGACCGTACCGGGCACGCGCTGCTGCACACGCTGTACCAGCAGAACGTCCGGCATCGCACGCAATTCTTCGACGAATATTTCGCGCTCGATCTCGTACGCGACGCAGCGGGCTATTGCCTTGGCATCACCGCGCTCGGCATCGAGACCGGCGAGCCGGTACTCATCGAGGCGCGGGTGACGCTGCTCGCCACCGGCGGGGCCGGGCGCGTGTTCGGCAACACGAGCAACGCGCTCATCAACACCGGCGACGGGCTTGGCATGGTATTGCGTGCCGGCCTGCCGCTGCAGGACATGGAATTCTGGCAGTTCCATCCTACCGGCATCGCCGGTGTCGGTTGCCTCATCACCGAGGGCGCGCGCGGCGAGGGCGGCTATCTCCTCAATCGGCACGGCGAGCGCTTCATGCAGCGCTATGCGCCGCGTGCGCAGGATCTTGCAGGACGTGACGTCGTTGCGCGCGCAATCGCCATCGAGATCGCCGAGGGACGCGGATGCGGGTCACAGGGAGATCATGTCGAGTTGAAACTCGACCACCTCGGTGAAGCTGCCATTGCGCAGAAACTTCCCGGCATCCGCGACCTGTCCATCCGTTTCGCCGGCGTGGATCCGGCGCATGCGCCGATTCCCGTCGCGCCGACCGCGCACTACATGATGGGCGGCATTCCCACCAATCTGCACGGACAGGTCGTCGCACCCGCACATTACGGCCCGGAGGAACCGGTGCCCGGCCTGTACGCCGTCGGCGAGTGCGCCTGCGTGTCGGTGCACGGCGCCAACCGCCTTGGCGGCAACTCGCTCCTCGATCTCATCGTCTTCGGTCGCGCCGCCGGGCGCCACATGCTGGAGACTCTGCGCGACACTCCCTATCCGCGCCCGCTGCCTGAAGATGCGGCCGAGGCCAGCCGCGCGCGCCTGGCACGCTGGGACCGCAAGGGCAGCGAACGCGTCGCGGCGATCACCGCCGATTTGCGCCGCATCATGCAGAAGCATTGCGGTGTATTTCGTACCGACGCCCTGCTGCGAGAGGGACTCGACAAACTTGATGGGCTCGAGGCGCGCCTCGCTCAGGCCGGCATCGACGACCGCAGCCGCGTGTTCAACACCGCACGCATCGAGGCGCTGGAACTGGAAAACCTTCTCGCCGTGGCACGCGCGACGCTGGTCTCGGCGCTTGCTCGCACGGAAAGCCGAGGCGCGCATACGCGCGAGGACTTCCCGCAGCGCGACGACGAGCGCTGGCTGAAGCATACGCTGTACGTGCGCGAGGGCGACCAGGTCGATACCAAGCCCGTGCAACTGAAACCGCTGACGGCGGAGTCGGTCAAGCCGAAGGAGCGGGTGTATTGATGACAGGGTGTTCTTTTTACTTGAGCGCACGAAGCGCCCGTCTCGTTTCGCCTGCGGACGAGTGGGTGGAGCGCCCGGCCGCACGTACCCAATCGGGAACCCGAAGGGCAGCGAGGCGGGGGCGCTTTTCTTTGGTTCCGTTCTTTGGCGAGACAAAGAAAGGAACTCGTCCAAAGGCGAAACCGAGCCTGTGCAATGTGGTATTGGTTGATCGGCGTATTGTCCGACGCGAGGATGGGGCATGAAATTCCGCCTCTACCGCTACAACCCCGAATCCGGTGAGCCTCCGTTCATGCAGGACGTTGAGCTCGACATCGATCGTGCCGGCACGATGCTGCTTGACGCACTCATCGCCATCAAGGCGCAGGACGAGACGCTCTCGCTGCGCCGCTCGTGCCGCGAGGGGGTGTGCGGCTCGGACGCGGTGAACGTCAACGGCAGGAACCGGCTGGCGTGCATCACGCCGCTCGTCGAACTGAAGGAACCCGTGGAGGTGCGCCCGCTGCCGGGGCTGCCGGTGATCCGCGACCTCATCGTCGATATGCAGCCATTTTTCAGACAATACCGTTCGATCAAGCCCTGGCTCGTCAACGACGCCCCCGAACCCGAAGTCGAGCGCTTGCAGAGCCCGGAAGACCGGTCCAGGCTGGATGGGTTGTATGAATGCATACTGTGCGGCTGCTGCACGACGGCGTGTCCTTCATACTGGTGGAACCCGGAGACCTTCGTCGGCCCGGCGGGCTTGCTGCAGGCCTGGCGCTTCATCGCCGACAGCCGCGACGAGGCAAGCGCTGCGCGGCTCGACCATCTGGAAGATCCGTATCGGCTCTACCGTTGCCGCGGCATCCTGAACTGCGTTGACATCTGCCCGAAGGGACTCAATCCGGCCGAGGCGATCGGGCGCATCCGCACGCAACTGGTGAAGCGGCGTGTGTGAGACCGACGCTTCTGATCCGCTCGGCACGGACCTCGTGGCGGAGCGCCGCGATGGCATTGCATGGCGCTGCCGCCGCGGCCTGCTGGAACTGGACCTGCTGCTGGGTGGCTTTTGGGCCGCTCGCCGCGCTACACTCCGTCCTGAGGCAAACGCCGCGTTCGAGCGGCTGCTGGCCCTGCCGGACATGACTATCGTCGACATGCTGCATGGCCGTATGCAAGCTGGCGATGCAGAGCTGGCACGGCTCATTGAAGGCCTGCAACATTTTCGAGACGCAAAATGAAGAAAACCGTCACCCTCACGTTCAGCGACGGCAGCCCCCCGATCGAATTGCCGGTCGAGGAAGGCACCTATGGCAAGCCGGTCATCGATATCCGTCCGCTCGGCGCGCACGGCTATTTCACCCACGATCCGGGCTTCACGGCGACGTCGAGCTGCAACTCGGCCATCACCTATATCGACGGAGACGAAGGGCTGCTGTATTACCGCGGCTATCCGATCGAGGATCTGGCGTACCGCTCCGACTACATGGAGGTCTGCTACCTGCTGCTGCACGGCGAACTGCCGACGTCTGCACAGAAGGAATCCTTCGTGGAGTCGATCCGCCATCACACGCTGCTGCACGATCAGATGGAGAACGTGTTTCGCGGCTTTCGCCGCAGCGCGCATCCGATGGCGGTGATGATCGGTGTGACGGGTGCGATGTCGGCGTTCTATCACGCCGGCCTCGACAACTTCAATCCGCAGCACCGTGAAATCGTCGCGCACCGGCTGATCGCCAAGATTCCGACCGTCGCGGCCTGGGCCTACAAGTTCAACGAGGGGCAGCCCTTCGTCTATCCGCAGAACCGCCTGAGCTATGCCGAGAACTTCATGCACATGATGTTCGCGACCCCGTGCTCGGACTACGAGCCCAATCCTGTGCTGGCACGTGCGCTCGACCGCATTTTCATCCTGCACGCCGACCACGAGCAGAACGCCTCGACCTCGACCGTGCGCCTCGCCGGATCCAGCGGCGCCAATCCGTATGCGTGCATCGCCAGCGGCATGGCTTCGCTGTGGGGACCGCTGCACGGAGGTGCCAACGAGGCGGTGCTGCGCATGCTGGAAGAAATGGACGATGTCTCGAAGATTCCGGAATTCATCCGTCGCGCCAAGGACAAGAGCAGCGGGTTCCGCCTAATGGGATTCGGCCATCGCGTCTACAAGAACATGGATCCGCGCGCGGCCATCATCCGCCAGACCTGCTATGAGGTACTCGACGCGCTCGACCTGCGCGACGACCCGCAGTTCAAGATCGCTCTGGAACTCGAACGCATTGCCCTGGAGGACGAGTATTTCGTCACGCGCAGACTCTACCCCAACGTCGATTTCTATTCCGGCATCATCTTTCGCGCCATGGGTATTCCCACCAACATGTTCACCGCGCTGTTCGCGCTGGCGCGTACCGCCGGCTGGGTCGCGCAGTGGCACGAGATGCTGTCCGATCCGGCGCACAAGATCAGCCGCCCGCGCCAGCTATACACCGGCGCGGCACGGCGCAGTTTTGTGCCGCTTGATCGGCGCGGCGCCTGATCGCGACGGCTTGTCACGTGAGCGCGTCCGACTGGCATTGGAGTACCCCGCTGTATGCCGGCAACATGGCGTACCTGGAAACACTCGCCAACGATGCGCTGATACCGTGGCTGGAGCAGCCGTTGCCCGGTGGGACGCAGTGTGCCGACGCGGCACAGGTCGCGGTGCTTCGACTCATCAACGCCTACCGCTACCTCGGCGTGCGGCAGGCGGAACTTGACCCGCTGCGCCGCTTCGAACCGCCGCCCACACCCGAGCTCGATCCTGCGCACTACGGTCTCACCGAAGCCGACCTTGCACGCGAGTTCGAGACCGGCTCGCTGTGCGGGGTGGAGCGCACCACCCTGGCCGACATCTTGCATCGTGTACGCCGCGCCTACTGCGGACGCATCGGTTTCGAGTACATGCACATCACCGATGTCGCGCGCAAGCGCTGGCTTCAGGAACGCATCGAATCGGCGCAGGGTCGTTTCGACGTATCCCGCGACCTGAAAGTGCGCCTGCTCAGGCGGCTGGTCGACGCCGAGACACTGGAGAAATTTCTCCATACCCGTCATGTCGGCCAGAAGCGTTTCTCGCTGGAAGGCGGCGAAAGCCTGATTCCCCTGCTCGACCTCGTGATTGCGCGTTGCGCTCGTCACGGCGCCAAAGAAATCGTGATGGGCATGGCGCACCGCGGGCGCATCAACGTGCTGGTGAACCTTATGGGGCGCACCGTCGACAGCCTCTACGCCGAACCGGCGAACGGTGATCCCGACACCCCGCTGTCGGGCGACGTCAAGTATCACCAGGGCTTTTCCACAGACATCGCGACCGAACATGGCCCGGTGCACTTCGCCCTGGCATTCAATCCCTCGCACCTGGAGATCGTGCATCCGGTGGTGCGCGGCTCGGTGCGCGCGCGCCAGGATCGCCGTGGCGACGTGCTCGGCTACGAGGTGGTGCCGGTCATCCTGCACGGCGACGCCGCGCTGTCGGGGCAGGGCGTGGTGATGGAAAGCCTCAACATGTCGCAGACGCGCGGTTTTCGCAACAACGGCGCCATTCACATCGTCGTCAACAACCAGATCGGTTTCACCACCTCCGATCCGCGCGACGTGCGCTCGACGCTCTATTGCACCGACGTCGCCAAGATGGTCGAGGCACCGGTTCTGCACGTCAATGGCGACGATCCGGAAGCGGTCGCATTCGCCGTGCAGACCGCAGTCGATTTTCGCTACACCTTCCACAAGAACTGCTTCATCGACCTGGTGTGTTACCGGCGTCACGGCCACAACGAGCAGGACGAGCCGCTGGCCACGCAGCCCATGATGTACCGCCGCATCAACGCCCATCCGGGCACGCGCGTGCTGTATGCGCAGCGTCTGGTGGAGGAAGGGGTACTGACGCAGGCCCAGGCGGACGATCTCGTCGATCGATGTCGTGAACGACTGGAGCATGGTGAATCGCTGAGCCCGCCGGCACCGTCCGATTTCAAGGAGACTTTCGGCACGCACTGGGGGCGCTTTCGCAGCAGAAATCCCGGCGAGGTGCCGACGGCGCTGCCGGCTGCGCGCCTGGATTTTCTGGGCGAGCGCGTCACCACGCTGGAGTACGAAATCGAGCTGCATCCGCGCGTGCAGAAAGTGCTCGACGACCGCCGCAGGATGCGTGCCGGCGAACTGCCGGTGGACTGGGGCTATGCCGAGACGCTCGCGTATGCCAGCCTGCTCGACGCCGGACACAGCGTGCGCGTGTCGGGGCAGGATTCGGCGCGCGGCACCTTCTTCCATCGTCATGCGGTGTGGCACGACCAGAAGCGCGAGCGGCGGCAGAGCGGCGTCTACGTTCCGCTCGAGCACATCCACGAGCGCCAGGGCAGCTTCACCGTCATCGACTCGATGTTGTCGGAGGAGGCGGTGCTCGCGTTCGAGTACGGCTACGCAACGGCCGATCCCGACACCCTGGTGGTGTGGGAAGCACAATTCGGTGACTTCGCCAACGGCGCGCAGGTGGTGATCGACCAGTTCATCACCCGTGGGGAAGCGAAGTGGGGCCGCCTGTGCGGGCTCACGCTGCTGCTGCCGCACGGCTTCGAAGGGCAGGGACCGGAACATTCCTCGGCGCGACTCGAACGTTTCCTGCAACTGTGTGCGCAGGACAACATCCAGGTGTGCGTGCCGACGCTGCCGGCGCAGATGTTTCACCTGCTGCGGCGGCAGATCGTGCGGCCGGCGCGCAAGCCGCTGGTCGTGCTGACGCCGAAGAGCCTGCTGCGCCATCCGGCATCGACCTCGTCGCTCGAGGATCTCAGTGCCGGCGCGTTCCGTCCGGTGATCGACGATCTGCGCGCGCCGCGTGCGGCGAAGCGTGTCGTCGCGTGCAGCGGCCGCGTGTGGTTCGATCTCGAGGCCGCACGCGCCGAACGCAGGCTGGACGATGTCGCGCTGCTGCGCGTCGAGCAGCTCTACCCGTTCCCGGAAACGGCGCTGCGCGAGATCCTGCATGGCTATCCCCGTGACGCCACCTTCGTCTGGGCACAGGAAGAGCCGATGAACCAGGGCGCCTGGTACCAGACCCTGCACCATCTCAACCACTGCACGCCGGAAGGGCGCCGCTTCCACTACGCGGGTCGCCCTCCGGCTGCGGCCCCGGCGTCGGGCTATGTGTCGCGCCACCGCGCCGAACTGGAAGCGCTCATTCAGGATGCGCTGGAGACTCCGTATGCGAATTGACGTGCGCGTACCCACCCTGTCCGATTCGGTCGCCAGCGGCACGCTGCTGCCGTGGCGCCGCCAGGTCGGTGACACGGTCGCGCGCGACGACACCCTGGTCGATCTGGAAACCGACAAGGTGATCCTGGAGATTCCCGCCCCGGCATCCGGCACCCTGGTCGAAATCACCCGGCCGGAAGGAGAGTCCGTCGCTGCCGACGAGGTGATCGCCGTCATCGAGACCGGCGAGAACGTGATCTCGAGCAGGCCAGCCGAAAAGCCAGGAGCGGCGAAAACGCCTGATCAGGCACGGACAGCTTCCTCTTCCTTGATGGAAGAGCGCGGGGGAGAGGGTGAAAGGACGTTGCCTGATGCGTCGCCGGATGCGTCCGCCTCAATGGGCGCAAGCCAATCATCCCCAGCCTCCGCCGGAACAGGGGAGGGTGCAAACCTTGGGCTGCGTGCGCCCACACCGATCAAACGCGAACCGATGTCGCGCCTGCGCCAGCGCGTGGCCGAGCGCCTCGTCGCGGCACAGCATACCGCCGCCCTGCTCACCACCTTCAACGAGGTCAATCTGGCACCGGTCAACGCGCTGCGACAGCGCTACAAGGCCGAATTCGAAGTGAGGCACGGCGTCAAGCTCGGCTACATGTCCTTTTTCGTGCGTGCGGTGTGCGCCGCGCTGCAGCAGTTTCCCATTGTCAACGCCGCCATCGACGGCGGCGACATCGTGTGGCACGACGACGCCGACATCGGCATCGCCATTTCCACGCCACGCGGGCTGGTGGTGCCTATCCTGCACCGCGCCCAGGCCCTGACATCGGCCCAGATCGAGACCGCCATCGTCGATCTGGGCCGCCGCGCGCGCGACGGCCGCCTCACCTTGGAAGAGCTTGCGGGTGGCACTTTTTCGATCACCAACGGCGGTGTGTTCGGCTCGCTGCTGTCCACACCCATACTCAACCCGCCGCAGTCGGCCATTCTCGGCATGCACGCCATTCAGGAGCGGCCAGTCGCGGAGCACGGCCAGGTAGTGATCCGTCCGATGATGTATCTTGCGCTCACCTACGACCATCGGCTTATCGACGGTCGCGACGCGGTGCAGTTTCTGGTCGCGGTGAAGGCGGCCCTGGAAGCGCCGGAAACACTGCTGGAGGTGTCCTGAGGTGAGCGAGAACCTGGTCGAGATCCGTGATCTCCACTTTTCCTACGGTGAGCGGCCGGTTCTGCGCGGGGTGAATCTCGACATTCCGCGCGGCAGGCTGGTCGCCATCCTCGGGGTGAGCGGCTGCGGCAAGACCACGCTCCTGCGCCATGTCGGCGGACAGCTGCAGCCGGCGCGCGGTCATGTGAAATTCGACGGCCGGATCGTACACGAGCTCGGCAACGAGGCGCTCTACACGGTGCGGCGCAAGATGGGCATGATGTTCCAGGTGAGCGGCTTGTTCACCGATCTCTCGGTATTCGACAACATCGCCTATCCCATGCGCGAGCACACCGACCTGCCGGAGGATGTGATCCGCGACCTGGTGTTGATGAAGCTGCACGCGGTCGGCCTGCGCGGCGCACGCGATCTGCGCACGGGAGAACTTTCCGGTGGCATGGAACGGCGTGTCGCACTGGCCCGTGCGATCGCGCTCGACCCGATGTTCATCATGTACGACGAACCCTTCGCCGGACTCGACCCGATTTCCCTCAACACCATCGCCAGCCTGATTCGGCGCCTCAACGATGCGCTCGGACTGACCTCGGTCGTGGTGACCTATGACGTCTCCGAGTCGCTCAAGGTGGCCGATTACGTCTATTTCCTTCATGACGGCGTGGTCGTCGCGGAGGGCGAGGCGGCAGATATCGCCGATTCCGGCGATCCCTTCGTGCGGCAGTTCGTCCATGCCCGTCCCGACGGGCCGGTGGCGTTCCAGTACCCGGGCCGGCCATTCGCGGACATGGTCGGACTTGGCAGCGGCTGATACCCCAGGCGGAAGGTTCAGTTTGCCGGCCAAGTGCCGATAAAACCTGAGAAATCCAGGAAACCGCACCTTTGTGCGGTACGGACTCTTCGCAGGATCGCACGAACATGGCATTCCCTCCGGCTGCTTCCGGCAAACCGGCTATCGACTTTGGCGCGCTGCGCGCCCTGGTGGTGGACGACTACTCAGGCATGCGCAACGCGCTGCGGCTGACGCTGTCCAATTTCGGCATCACCAAGGTACAGCTCGCCGCCAATGCCGCCGAGGCGATTTTCCAGATCCGCAACAAGCCCTACGATTTCATCCTCTGTGACTTCAACCTCGGCGAGGGCCGGGACGGCCAGCAACTGCTGGAGGAATTGCGCCACAGCAACCTCATTTCTCTGGATACCGTATTCATGATGGTTACTGCGGAATCCTTCTATGAAAAAGTCGTTGCCACGGCCGAGCTTGCGCCAGACGACTACATGATCAAGCCATTCAGCGCCGAAGTGCTGTGCGCACGGCTGGTGTCGATCCTGTTGCGCAAGCGGGCATTCGCGGACACCTACCGGCACTTCAGGGAAAACCAGCTCGAAGCCGCCATCGGTGCGTGCGACACGCTCATGCGCGATCAGCCACGCTATGCGATCGATGCACTGCGCTTCAAGGGGGAAATCCTGAACGCCATGGGACGCTTCGAGGAGGCCGAGGCGCTCTACAAACAGGTGATCGCCATGCGTGCCGTGCCGTGGGCACGCCTCGGACTGGCGCGAGCCCTGCATCTGCAGCAGAAGGACGAGGCGGCCGAGGAAGAATTGCGCGACGTCCTCGAACACGCGCCGGAGATGGTCGCCGCCTACGATCTGCTGGCCGATGTCTGTCTGGCGAAGAAAGATCCGGCAGCGGCGCAGGAGGCCTTGCAGCAGGGCGTTGCCGTCTCCGCGCGCACGGTGCGGCGGCAGCAGAAGCTGGGCGAAGTCGCGTTCGACAACGGCGATCTCGACACCGCGCGCACCGCGTGCACCCAGGCCATCGAAAAGGGCCGTCATTCCGTCTTCATTACCCCTGCCGACTACGGCAACCTGTGCCGGGTACAGCTTCAGCAGGGCGATCTCAAGGCCGTGGCCAACACGCTCAAATTCAACAAACGCATGCTGGAAGCGACGCCCGAGGGCCAGTTGGTCATGGCCGTAACCCAGAGTGTGGCCTATACCCGCGAGGGCAAGTCGGCCGACGCGGCGAAGACGCTCGACACCGTTGCCAGCTTGCGTGCTGCCGGCACTCACGGCGATTCGCACCTCATGCTCGATCTCGCCAGCACCTGTATGGCCAACGGACGCCTCGACGAAGCCGATGCCGTCGTCGCCGAAGTCGCCCGCAACGCGCACGACAGCGACGCGCTGCTGGCGAAGGCACGCAAGATCTACGCCGACGCGGGGCGCGATGACGCCGGCAGCAGCGTTCTGGCCTCCGCCACGGCCGACGTGCGCAAACTCAACAACGAGGGTGTCGTGTTCGCGCAGAAGGGCGATTTCCGCACGGCCGCGGACAGGCTACTCACCGCCTGTGAGGCCGCTCCGTTCAACCCGCGCATCAGCATGAACGCGGTGTGGGTCATCCTCAAGCACATCGACCAGGCCGGCATGGACGAACAGATGATCGCGGCCGCGCGACGGCAGCTCGGCGAGGCCGAACGCCAGGCGCCGGGGCATCCGCGCCTGGCCGGGCTGCGCCTGCATCTGCGGGAAATCGAGAGCCGCTTCGGCATCCACAGAAAGCACGCATGAGCAGCGACAACAACGATTTTTACGCGGCCCTGATCCACGAACTGAAGAACAATCTCGGTCTGCTGTCGATGACGCTCGACGCCATTCCGGCAAGCGGCGACACCGCTCGCGACGCGGCGGTCGATGCTGCGCGCATGCAATGCCAGGGTGTGGTCGAGCGCCTGCAGCAGGCCCTGCTGGTCTACAAGGCCAATCAGGGGCGCCTGAGCCCGACCATCGACGCCTATTCGCCACACGATCTCGTCGATGAACTCGCCCGGCGTGCGGAACGACTGGCGCATGGCCGCATCCGTGTTGTCACGGAAGTGACCACCGATGTTCCGCCCATCGGGTTCTTCGATCGCGATCTCGTCGAGATGGCGTTGATCAACGCCGTCCACAACTCGCTCGTCTATGCGCGCTCGGGCATTCGCATCGAGGCGGCCATGCAGGACGGTTGTCTGGCGTTCAGCGTGCGTGACGATTCGGAAGGGTTTCCGGCACACATCCTTGCCAGCCTGGCCGACGGCACACCCTATCGGGCACGCGGCACCGGGCTGGGCCTGCAATTCGCCCGCCTCATCGCCGAGGCCCACGAAAACCGTGGCCGCCGCGGCGCACTGCGCCTTGCCAACGATGGCGGCGCCGTATTCAGTTTCATAGTGCCGTGAACGCGATCGCGTGACGGTCAACTCGTCAATCACCCATGTCTGAAGACGACCTCCCCATTGCCTTCGAAGATCTTGCCCTGCAGCCGGGAGAAATGCTGCAGGTTCACTCGGCGCTCGAAGTCGTCGGCGAGTTCCTGCCGGTCGGGTTTCTCGGGTTCCTGAAGAACCAGACCCTCATCGTCACCAATCCGATCGCCGCGGGCAGGGTAGTCGCCGTTAAGGAGGGTACGCCCTATAACGTCAAGGGCTTTTCCGGCACCCAGCATTTCACCTTCAAGTCCAAAGTGGTGAAGCTGCATGCGCAGCCGTATCCGCACATGCACATCGAATATCCGCGGCAGGTGCTTGCCACACGCATCCGCAAGGACCTGCGCACCGTCGTCAACCTGCCCGCAACTCTGTTCAATCCGGTCAGCCGCAAGGAAACGGCCGTCACCCTGCGCGATCTCAGCGTCGGCGGCGGGCAACTGATCCTGCCCGGCCCGATGGGGCGCAAAGACACGAAATACATGCTCGGCTTCCGCGTGCGGGTGGCTGAGGACATCGAGGAAAAAGTCCGTACCGAAGTCGTCGTGCGCGCACTCGACAGTCAGGTCGTGAAGGATGCCACGGTGCATACCATGGGCGTGCAATTCCTCGATCTCGACAAGGATGCGCGGCTGCTGGTGATGACCCTGGTCTACCGCCAGCGCCTGCGCAAGGAGTGAGCGCGCCGCTCACTCCTCGGCGAGTCGCACCGAGGCTTCGCCTGTGCCCGTGTCGACGGCGAATTCCAGCACACAGTATTCCGTCTGCTCGTCGATCGGCGTCGGATCGTCGGCGCAGCTGCAGCCGGCGATGATGCCGGTGTAGAAAATGCCGGTCTTGATACGCAGTTGCCCGTCCTCCCGGTCGGCGGCGAGCGGCACGGCCCGGAAGGGTGTGGCGGTGACATGACTGCTGCGCGCCAGACCTTCCTGCAGTGGCAACAGGCCGGGGTCGAGGCCTTCGACCTCATATTTGAAAACTTCCCGGAACATCGGCGTATTCCAGGCATCGAGGGTTTGCGGCAGTCTGATCATGGGAGCCTCTGGTTTCAAGTGTGAAGCAGTATCTGGTATACAGCAAATGTGAGCAGTCGTCCCGTGGCAACAAAACGTGATCTCCCGAATGACCGGAAACTGTGCCGTGCCGTCACGTACGGTGGCAACCGCGATTCTTGCGGCTACCACGAATGGGTAGCCGTATGCGCCGGTACTGATCGCCGGAAAGGGGATTCGGGCGGCACCTGCCACCGCCGCAACCTCAAGACTGCGACGGTAACAGGACGCCAGCAAATCAGTTTCGCTGTGACTGATGGATGCGCTCCCAATGGTGGCGGCCGTTCATTGCCGTGGCACAGCGCTTGTTGGGGGCGTTCTCGATCCAATAAGCCTTGAGCACGCTGCCCTTTATCTCGCCGACGGCTCGTTGCCGTCGGTGCTGTAGCGGCCATTCACGGCGCACCCGCTCTGGATGAGGATGCGTTGGCTCTCGGTGGTGCACCATTTGCCGGCGATCTGTGGGCTGCTCGCCGCGACCGTGGCGGCAGTCTGGACGGCGGAGGAGTTAGATCTGTCGCCGGTGGTTACCCGCGGGATATGTCTGTCTCCGTTTTGATCTTGTCCGCAACTTGTGGCAGTATTTTTTGTCCTTATACTTCATGCACGGCGGCACCGGCGGACAGTGCCCATTTCGAACGCATTTCGAACGCCGTTTAGCGCGGAGGGCATGGACAATGAGCGAAATGCAGCACGAGGACTGGAATCCTCTTGATCCAGCCGTTCTGGAAAACCAGCGGCGCGCGTATGACGCGATGCGGGAACGCTGCCCCGTGGCGTACAGCGAATTCATGGGCTGGTCGCTGTTTCGGCATGGGGATGTCGTCGCTGTTCTGGACGATGTGGAGGCCTACAGCAATGCGTCGAGATTTCTCGCCATCCCGAACGGGATGGACCCACCGCTTCACGACTCCCACCGCGCAGCACTCGACCCGCTCTTCGATCGGGATCGGATGACGCGGCTGGAACCGCGTGTCCGCGAGATCGCAATCGAGCTTACTGAATCGATGCGTGCCGGGGGAGAGGCTGAGTTCGTCGCTGCCTTTGCCATGCCATTTGCGTTCAGGACGCTCTGCGCCCTGCTCGGCTGGCCTGAGCGGCAGTGGGAAAGCTTGGGCGGCTGGGCACACGACAATCAGGTGGCCGCCGTCACCCGTACGCCGGGAGTCGGAAAGGCGCTGGCGAGTCTTTTCTCTGAACATGTCACAGCCAACCTGGCCTTGCACCGCGCAGCACCGGACGATACGGACGATGCCACGAGGAGATTGCTCGATACGGAGGTTGACGGGGTGCGGCTCGACGACGACCAGATCGTGGCTGTCCTGCGCAACTGGGCGGCTGGGCATGGAACGGTCGTGGCCGGACTGGGCATCCTGGTTCTGCATCTCGCACGTCTGCCCGAGTTTCAGGAACGCTTGCGGCGTGATTTTTCGCTCATTCCCGCTGCGATCGAGGAAATTCTGCGCAGCGATGGTCCGCTCGTTGCCAACCCCCGTACCACGACGCGAGAAGTCGAAATCGGGGGGCGGACCATCCCGAAAGGTGAAAAATTGACGCTGATGTGGATTGCCGCCAACCGTGACCCGCGTGCATTCGAATACCCGGATACGCTCAGGATCGAACGTAGCCTCGAAGCTGGCATGGTATGGGGACGCGGAATCCATGTGTGTCAGGGGGTGCCTCTGGCGAGACTCGAAATGCGTGTTGCACTCGAAGAGCTGCTTGCACGCACGGATCGTTTTGAACTGACAGCTGTTGCTCCGCAACGTGCGATCTATCCGATCAATGGCCTGGCCTCGCTTTCTGTTCGCTTCGTCTGAGGGATCAGCGATCGTCCTGGATGACGAACAGGAATCCGTGCCGACAGGCGTATCTGTTTTCGCTGCTTTTCCCTATCTAGGCGCGAGGCGGCGTGCCTATCTTTCACTTGCCTAGATACTGTCGTCACGAGATGTGTCATAATGACGCCTTCGCAACAAACCTCATGACCGAATGCCAGAATCCGCTCATCGACACGACATTTCAGACAGGCACTGGGAATTGCTCGAACCGCATCTACCTGGGCGAGCGGGTGTTTGGGGCGGGATTGCACAGGATAACCGCCGGTTCATCAACGCCGTGTTCTGGATTCTTCGCGCGGGTGCGCCATGGCGGGATCTGCCCGCTTCCTATGGGGGGTGGAAAAACACCCACCGGCGCTTCTGCCGCTGGCGCGATCAGGGCATTTGGGAGTCACTGCTGGAAAAGCTCATTGTCGAGCCGGATTACGAATGGCTCATGATTGATACCAGTCATTGCAAGGTGCATCCTCATGCCGCCGGAGCGCGCGGAGGCAATCAGGGCATGAGCCGTACAAAATGGGGCTCAACACCAAGGTACACCTGGCCGTGGATGCGCATGGTATGCCGCTCAGAGTTGTTGTTACAGAAGGTACCCGAGCAGATTGCGCGGAGGCTGGCCGCTTGATTGACGGATTCGGCATGATGCACCTGCTTGCGGACAAGGGCTACGACAGCGACGCGATCGTGGTGAAGATTGAAGAACAAGGCGCGCGGGCTGTGATTCCGCCGCGCAAGAATCGCAAGCAGCCGAGGGAATACGACAAGGCGCTCTACAAACTGCGCCATCTGGTCGAGAATGCCTTTCTGCACCTCAAGCGATGGCGGGGCATTGCCACTCGCTACGCGAAGAACCTCTCTTCGTTTGTTGCCGCCGTGCAGATTCGTTGCCTGGCACTTTGGCTGCCTATCTCGTGACGACAGTATCTGGTGTAGTGTTCTATTCTTGATGGAGTTTATATCAATCCCACCTCTCCAATGCACTCTACGTGCAGAGTGGAGAGGTGAGTACATTGCTCACCACAACACCCAACCCAAACCGTTCATTTGGACCAAGAACGCCCGCGACATCCTCCAGAAGGTCATTCGCGCCAACAGCCGCTTAAGTTCCAAACAGAATGGAACACTACACTAGGACCTGACGGGGTAGTTGCGTCCTGGGTATGCGGAAATGGGGAAAAACCCCACAAAATGGCTGAAAAATGGAAAAAGCCGCTGGCGGGGCGCCCAGATTTTTGAAAATCGTGCGAAACGCGCGATCAGGATCATGTAGAGCGGCCAAAAAGTGAATAAATCAGTGTTTCCTTAACGTTCTGGCGGAGAGGGGGGGATTCGAACCCCCGTCAGGGTATTACCCTGAACACGCTTTCCAGGCGTGCGACTTAAACCACTCATCCACCTCTCCGGGAAGCCGCGCATCATACCCGAAGCGGCATCAGGGGGCAATTCGTAGCCTTATCCAACGACATATGCGCCTGGAGCCTGGGTCGTGAATCCTGCGTGAGATGAACTATTTTCCGGGTTTGCAGTTAGTTGCTACATGGACAAACAAGACGCAAGGAAGCTCGAGCCGGCGGCGCAATACGAATTGCGCAAGCAGGTCACCCGCTGAACCTGGATGGGGAATCCTTGCGCCGACTCAAGCCAAAATTGACGGAGGAAGGCCTGCACCATTCGACGGTCAACGAGCTACTGCGCCTGGCCCTGCTGGAGCCAGTCATCATCCAAACCATCCTGGCCGGGCAGCAGCCCCGGTGTATGAGTTTGCTGTGGTTTCTGCGCATTTCGGCGAACGTGACCGGCGGTTTCGCTCGAACGTGACCGGTCGTTTCGGCGTATCGTGACCGCCGCGCAGCGGCGGGTGTTGCGCGCCTGAATTGTAACCTTGTCGGTCACGATGGGTCGTTTCCGGTGGCCTCCTTTCTCGTTTTCGGGCGCGACTGACGGAGAGAATCGCCCGTCAGCGTGATCCGGTGGT
>JANJXF010000044.1 GCA_024709165.1 Thiobacillus sp.
TGAGCGAGGCGAGGGCGCTGTTGGCGAGTTCGCCGCGCGCCATCTTCTGCATGATGTTGAGCGGGAAGCTGCTCTGGCCGTCGCATACGCTGCGGATGGCGGCGAGCACCTGCTCGGGGTCGCTGGACTTGATGACGTAGCCGTCGACACCGGAGGAAATGGCTTCGGAGATTTCCTCGTCGGAGTCGGCGATGGTGAGCATGATGACCTTGATGCGGAGATCGCGCAGCTCGGAGACGAGGTCGAGACCGTCGGCGTCGGGCAGCGAACGGTCGAGCAGGGCGGCGTCGGCCCGGTGACCTGCGGCGAGCCAGGCACGCAGTTCGGCGGCGTTGGCATGCTGGGCGATGAGACGCAGGTCGGGTTCCTGCTGGATGTAGCCGGCGACCCCCATGCGCAGCAGGGGATGGTCGTCGACCAGAATGATGTTAAGCGGCGCAGGCATCGAAATTCCTCCGGTTACGGTCTTCTTGTCGTCGTCATGTCGGCAGGCCGCGCGGTTTGCGCGGCGCCTTTTCGAATAATAAATCATATGCGGAATTTGGCAGCCATTTCATTGCGCGCGCGACCCAGCTCATCTGCCAGGGGATGACCGCGTAGCTGCGACGCCGGGCGATGCAGCGTGCCACGCGTGCCGCCGCATCGTCGGCGGCGAGGCGGAACGGCATGGGATAGGGGTTGACGCGGGTCATCGGCGTGTCGATGTAGCCCGGAGCGACGGTGACGACGGCGATGCCGCGCGCCTTCATTTCCAGGCGCAGGGCTTCGAGATAGACGGTGGCGGCGGCCTTGGACGCGGAGTAGGCGCCGCCACCGGGGAGCCCGCGCACACCGGCGACGCTGGAGATGCCGCACAGCACGCCGTTACGCGGCATGGCGGCAATGAAGGGCTGGAAGGTGTGCACCAGACCGAGCACGTTGGCATCCATGACGGCGCGAAATACGGCGGCGTCGTCGGGATTTTCGGTGAGCGTGCCGACGCTGATGCCGGCCGCGGCGATGACGAGGTCGGGCGGGCCGACCTCGTCGACAAAAGTCGCCGCCGCGGCCTGCATCGCCGCCGCGTCGCGCACGTCGGCAACGTAGACGCGGGCGTCGAGTCCGCGGGCGGTGGCTTCGAGGGCGTCGCGGCGGCGTCCGAGCAGGCCGAGCGTGGCGCCGACGGCGCCGTAATGGTGCGCCAGCGCGGCGCCCAGCCCGGAACTCGCGCCGGTGATGAAAACCCGCCGGAACGCGGTGGGCAAGGGCTTACTTCGCCGGTTTGCGGCCGGCGCGCTCGGCGCGCGCCTTGGCGATGAGCTGGTCGAGCACGGTGAACAGGCGCGCCTCGCTGCCGGTCATCGACACCGAGGTGTGGAACTTGCCGTCGATGATGAAGGCGGGCACGCCGCGCAGTTCGTAGGCGGAGGCGAGCTGGCCGCCCTGGCGGGCGAGCGACTGGGTGGTGAAGGAGTTGTAGATGCTGTCGAACTTCTTGCGGTCGACGCCCTGCTTCGCGATCCAGTCGCCCAGCACGGCCGGGTTGTCGAGATTGAGGTTCTGCACGTGGTAGGCGTTGAACGCCTTTTCGTGCAGGCGCTCGACCAGGCCCATCTGCACCAGGGTGTGATAGAGCTTGGCGCCGGCCATCCAGTCGTCGCGGAACACCGCGGGCAGGCGGCGGATCTGCGCGTCCTTCGGCAGGGTCTTCAGCCAGGCCTGGAGAGCGGGTTCGAGCTGGTTGCAGTGCGGGCAGCGGTACCAGAAAAATTCCAGCACTTCGATGCGGTTTCCGGTCGCCACCGGTTTCGGCGCGGCGACGCGCGCATAGTCGTGACCTTCGAAGGGTTCGTCGGGGGCGGCGGCGAACACGGACAGGGAAAGCAGGGCAGCGGCCAGAAGGGCCCAGGCGCGAACGAACATCAAGGTGTCTCCTGTGAAATGGGTTCTTCTCTGACCAGCGTGACCGCGATATTGTTCTGCGTGAGGCGCGCACGGAGGGTGTCGACGTCGTGGGCGCTTGCGAACGGGCCGATGCGCACGCGGTGGAGCACACCCTTGTCCGGCACTTCGGCGGTCTGGATGGCGGCTTCGATGCCCAGCATGGCAAGCTGCGCCTTGAGGTTGTCGGCGTCGTTGGGATTGATGAAGGCGCCGGCCTGCAGGTAGAGGCGCGGGGCGGGCTTTGCGGCCGGCGCCGCGGGCGGTTCGGCCGGCGCGCCGCCGGGCAGCACCTTGTAGAAATCGAAGCTGGGCGCCGGCTCCGGCGCGGCGGGGGGGGTTGGCACCGAAGCGCTGGGGGCGGCCGGTTTCGCCGGCTGGAACGGGTTGTTGCCGGTCGCCCACAGCGCGACGCCGACGGCGAGCAGCGCGCCGACGATGAGGCCGATCAAGACGCCGGTGAAGACCGGACTGCTGCTGCGCTTGCTGGAACGGGATGCGGGTTTCGCCATGAGGTCTACATTTTCTCCGGCGCGGACACGCCGAGCAAGGCGAGGCCGTTGGCAATGGTTGTGCGCGCGGCGTCGGCCAGCGCGAGACGCGCGGATTTCATCGCTGCGTCGTCGACGAGAAACTTCTCGGCGTTGTACCAGGCATGGAAGTCGCCGGCCAGTCCCTGCAGGTAGTGCACGACGATGTGCGGGGCGAGTTCCTTCGCCGCGGTGGCGATGGTTTCCGGGTACTCGGCGATGCGCTGCATCAGCGCGAGTTCGTGGGATGCGATGAGCGGCGCGAGGTCGGCGTCGTCGAGCGTGTCAGGGTCTCCGCCCCATTCCTCGAACACGCGGCAGATGCGTGCGTGCGCGTATTGCACGTAATACACAGGGTTGTCGTTGTTTTTCGCCAGTGCGAGGTCGACGTCGAAGATGTACTCGGTGTCCGGCTTGCGCGACAGGAGGAAGAAGCGCACCGCGTCCCTGCTGGTCCACTCGATGAGATCGCGCAGCGTCACGTAGCTGCCGGCGCGCTTGGAGATCTTCACCTCCTCGCCGCCGCGCATGACCCTGACCATGGTGTGCAGCAGATAATCGGGATACCCGTTCGCGATGCCCAGTCCCGCCGCCTGCAAGCCGGCGCGCACGCGCGCGATGGTGCCGTGGTGGTCGGTGCCCTGGATGTTGATGGCGCGCGTGAAGCCCCGCTCCCACTTGGCGATGTGGTAGGCGACGTCCGGCACGAAATAGGTGTAGCTGCCATCGGATTTCCGCATCACGCGGTCCTTGTCGTCGCCGTATTCGGTGGTTCTCAGCCAGAGGGCGCCGTCCTGCGTGTAGGTCTTGCCGGCATCGACCAGCTTTTGCACGGTCGCGTCGACACGCCCGTCGGTGTAGAGGCCCGATTCCAGATAGTAGTTGTCGAAGCGCACCGCGAAGGCCTGCAGGTCCAGATCCTGCTCGTGGCGCAGCCAGGCGACGGCGAACTGGCGGATCGCATCGAGATCGTCGGCATTGCCCGACGCCGTGTATTGGCGATCGTCGGATTTGACAGTCTTTGTCGCCAGAAAGCCGGCGGCGATGTCGGCGATGTAGTCGCCGTTGTAGGCCGCTTCGGGCCAGCCCGCGTCGCCCGGTTTCAGCCCCCGCGCGCGCGCCTGCACGCTCGCTGCCAGCGTGGCGATCTGCACGCCGGCGTCGTTGTAGTAGAACTCGCGGTAAACGTCCCAGCCCTGCGCGGCGTAGAGGTTGCAGAGGGCGTCGCCGAGCGCGGCCTGGCGGCCGTGGCCGACGTGCAATGGGCCGGTGGGGTTGGCGGAGACGAATTCGACCAGCACGCGCTGTCCGGCACCGGCGTCGCCGCGGCCGAATGCCGTACCCTCCCGGCGCACACGCCGCACGATGCCGTGCCACGCGGCCGGGGCGAGATGGAAATTGATGAAGCCAGCGCCGGCGATCTCCGCCTTCGCGACGAGCGGCGAGTGCGGCAGTTCGAGGAGCACCGCCTGCGCCAGCTCGCGTGGATTCCTCTTCAGCGGGCGCGCCAGCTGCATCGCGGCATTGCTGGAAAAATCGCCGTGCGTCGGGTTTTTCGGACGCTCGATTTCCAGGCTCACCGGTGCGTCGGGGGCGATGACTTCGAGCGCGGCGCCGACGAGAAGGGCGAGCTGTTCTTTCAGTGGATGAATGCTGGACATGGCGGACCGGAAGACGTCGCCGTCTCCGGTGTCGAACGGAAGCCCGCGATTATAAGCGCCGCGCGCGGGGGCATCAAAATACCAGCGGATCGATGTCGAGCGACCAGCGTGCCACGCGCGGACGGATCGCCTCCAGGCGCACGCGCCAGTCGCGCACGAAGGCCTGCAGCGCGGCGCGCGAGGCCGACTGGACCAGCAGTTGCGCGCGCTCCAGATTGGCCACCCGCGCCATCGGCGCCGGCATGGGGGTGAAGACGCTGACGCGTGCCATATCGGGTGCATCGGCGGCGGCGCGGCGCAAAAAGGCGAGCGCGGCGTCCATGGCCGGTGCTTCGGCGCGCAGCAGCGCCTGGCGCGTGAACGGCGGCAGATCGAGCTGGCGGCGCTCGGCGAGCAGCGCGCGGGCGTGGCCGGCGTAGTCGTGCCGCTGCAGGAAGCGGAACAGCGGATGATCGGGAAACGCGGTCTGGATCAGCACGCGCCCGGGTTTTTCGGCACGCCCGGCACGCCCGGCCACCTGCATCAGTTGCGCGAACAGGCGCTCGGTGGCGCGAAAGTCGGGGCTGTAGAGCGCGCCGTCGGTATCGAGGATGAGCGCCAGCGTCATGTCGGGGAAGTCGTGTCCCTTGGCCAGCATCTGCGTGCCGATGAGCACGTCGACCTCGCGTGCGCGCACCGCGTCGCCCAGTCCGGCCCAGGCGCGCGGCTGCATGGTGTCGCGGTCGATGCGGCGGATACGTGCAGCAGGCAGAAAGGCGGCGAGTGTTTCTTCCAGCCGCTGCGTGCCCTGCCCCAGGGGCTTCAGATCCGGGTTGCCGCAGCCGGGGCAGGCCACGGGAATGCGCGTGTCAAAGCCGCAATGGTGGCATTTCAGGCGATGCGCGCTGCGGTGCAGCACCAGCCGCGCCGAACAGTGCGGACACGGCGCGACCCAGCCGCAGCCCGGGCAGTACAGCGCCGGCGCGTAGCCGCGGCGGTTGAGGAACACCAGGCTCTGCTCGCCGCGTGCGAGCGTCTCGGTGAGCGCGGTGAGCGCGGGGCGGGTGAGGCCGTTGTCCTGCGGCAGATGGCGCAGGTCGACGAGCTCGATGTCGGGCAGGCGCGCGCTGGCGACGGCGCGCGCTTTCAGCTCGATCAGCCGGTAGCGGCCGGACAGCGCCTGGGCGTAGCTCTCCAGCGCAGGCGTGGCCGAGCCGAGTACCACCGGCACGCCGCGCTGCTTGGCGCGCGCGATGGCGACGTCGCGCGCCGAATAGCGCAGGCCGTCCTGCTGCTTGAACGAGCCGTCGTGCTCCTCGTCGACGACGACGACGCCGAGCCGCGGCAGTGGCGTGAACACCGCCAGCCGTGTGCCGAGCAGCACGTCGGCCGCGGGCGCGGCGAGCCAGTTTTCCGCGCGCATGCGGTCGGTCAGGCCGCTGTGCAGGGCGACGATGCGCCGGTCCGGAAAACGGGTACGGAAATGCTGTTCCAGCTGCGGGGTGAGCGCGATCTCCGGCACCAGCACGAGAGCCTGCCGCCCCCGTTGCAGCACCGCGTCGATCAGGCGCAGATAGAGCTCGCTCTTGCCGCAGCCGGTGACGCCGTGGACGAGATGCACGCCGAAGCGGCCGAGCGCGGGAAGCAGGACGTCGAGTGCGGCCTGCTGTTCGGCGGTGGGGGCCGGCGCCGGTGCGTGCGGCGCCGGCGCGGCGGCGGGTGCGTCGGCCGTCCAGGCGGCCCAGCCGGCCGCCACCAGCGCGGCGGCGTGGCGCGTCTGCTTCTGCGTGCGCAGCGTTTCGCGCGCGACCGGCGCCACGCGCAAGGCGTCGAGCAGGGCGCGCGGGGCGTGGGCGCGCGCCGGCACGTCGGCGCTGCGCCCGGCCTCGGTCAACACCAGCCAGGGCGTATCCACCGCGTAGGGGGCGGCGTTCTTCAGGCGCGGCGGCAGCGCGGCGAGCAGCACGGCGCCGAGCGGGTGGTGGTAATAACCGGCGCAGAACTGCGCCAGGCGCAGGAGTTCCGCCGGCAGCGCGGGGCGGTCGTCGAGCACGCGCAGCACGTCGCGCAGCGTGCCGGCGTACGCGCTGGCGGCGGTCTCGCCGAACACGACGCCGACTTGGCGGGTGCGCCCGAAGGGCACTTCGACCAGCGTGCCCGGGGTCGGCGGACCGCCCACCGCCAGACGATAGTCGAACAGCCGGTCGAGCGGCGTGTCGAGAGCGACCTGGAGAATGACGGACATGCGGCGGGATCGGGCTTTGCGGGACGTGACCGGGCATTATGCCCAATCCGCCCGCGTTCTCGGGGACGGCGGTTTGCCGCCGGATGTTCAGGACCTGTCGCGTAAAATGGCACAACCCGCTGTTTGGCAAGTGAAATTGCGGTTTGTCCACGAAAGCTGTGGATAATTTTGTGGGTTACTGGACGGGATGGGCGGCAAAGCCCGTCATTGCGTGACGATCCGTCCGCGACCAAAAACCGGGCAAAACGGGTTTTTTATATAAATCAGGTGTTTATAAAGACACCACGGCTGTCAAGCCCTTGACACAAAAAAAGTTCCGGTTCAATTGAGACTGTGTATAAGTCGTTGCTTCTAAGCGGGTGAAAGACCTCGCCGTGCCCTCGAACGAGGGCACCAAAGGTCATCAAAACAAATACTTAGGCCTGCTGGATGCCAGTGATGACCCAGCCGCCGGGGCCGTTGGCCGGCTTGCTGAGATGCCACACTTCGTCGAAGGATTCGGCGGGCTGATTGGCGGCCTCACGGGTGCTGCCGGTGAAGCGAACGCTCACCACATGGCGCGTGTCCTCATCGATCGCTTCCAGCACCTCGGCGGCGACGTTCATCACGTCGGTGGTCTGCGCGTCCGTTCCGCGCTCGGCGATCTGCATCGACAGTTCGGCGAACACCTCGGGCGAGGTAAAGGCGCGCAGATCGTCGAGGTTGCCGGCGTCGAACGCGGCCTGCAGGCGGATGAAATTGACCTGCGCCTCGCGCGCGAAGGCGGCGGCGTCGAAGCCGGGCGGGAAGCTCTGCGCAGCGTGGCCGCTTCCGCTCGCGGCCGGGGTCGCGTCGAAAGCCGCCGGTGCGTGCTGCGGCACGCCGGCATACTGCATCGCGGGCTGCGGCGCGTTGCGGCGCATGAACATGCGGAACAGTACGAAGGCGCCCATGGCCAGCAGCGCCAGCATGAGGAAATTGGCCATTTCTTCACCCAGGCCCAGGTGGGACGCCAGGGCGGCAAGCCCGAGGCCGGCGGCGAGCCCGGCGATCGGCCCCATCCAGCTGCGCTTCTGCGCCGGGGCACCCGCGGTCTGCTCGCGTTGCGGCGCGGGGGCGGCTTCCTTCTTGGCCGGCGCGCTGCGCTGCATGCCGAAGGACTTGCCGCCACCGAGGCGCTTGGCTTCGGCGTCGTGCGCGACGAGGCCGAAACCGAGGAAAATGGCGAACAGGCTGATCAGGAAGGTTTTCACGGTGCGGCTCCTTGATTGGGGTTTGTTCGGGCTGTCGATCGGGCCTCGGCGCGGCGCGAACCGCATGGTCGCCAGATGGATCGTCCGGGTTGGCGTCGACGCGAGCCGACATGGTGGGGCAAGGCCCTGTCTCATGAAAAGTCGATTTTTATACGCGCGGCATTCGATATTTTCGATTCGTTGCCGGCGCGTTCGCTCATGCGCGCACGGCCCGGCTGCGGCGGTGAACCGCGTCCACCAGCACGCTGACCTTGTCGGGGTCGGTGAACTGCGAAATGCCGTGGCCGAGGTTGAAGACGTGGCCTGGATGGTTGCCGTAGCTGTCGACGATGCGTTCGGCCTCGGCGCGGATGATCTCGGGCGTACCGTGCAGGGCGCAGGGATCGAGGTTGCCCTGCAATGCCACCTGGCCGCCCACCCGCCGGCGCGCGTCGCCGATGTCGACGGTCCAGTCGAGCCCGACGGCGTCGGCGCCGATGCCGGCCATCGCTTCCAGCCAGTTGCCGCCGCCCTTGGTGAAGACGATGCTCGGCACGACGCGGCCATCGCGCTCGCGGATCAGGCCGGCGACGATTCTTTCCATGTAGGCGAGCGAGAATTCCCGGTAGGCGTGGGGCGTCAGGCTGCCGCCCCAGGAATCGAAGATCATCACCGCCTGCGCACCGGCCTCGATCTGCGCGTTGAGGTAGTCGGTCACCGCCTGCGCGGTGACGTCAAGGATGCGATGCAGCAAGTCGGGGCGGCCGTACAGCATGGTCTTGATATGGCGGTAATCGTCCGAACTGCCGCCTTCGATCATGTAGCACGCCAGGGTGTAGGGGCTGCCGGCAAAGCCGATCAGCGGCACCGCGCCGTCGAGTGCGCGGCGGATCGAGCGTACCGCATCCATCACGTAGCCGAGCTTGTCGTTGGGGTCGGGCGCCGTGAGGTCGCGGATTTCCCATTCGTCGCGCAGCGGGCGCTCGAAGCGCGGGCCCTCGCCCTGCGAGAAATACAGCCCCAGGCCCATCGCGTCGGGCACGGTGAGGATGTCGGAAAACAGGATCGCGGCATCGAGGGGATAGCGCGCGAGCGGCTGCAGCGTGACCTCGGTGGCGAGGTCGGGGGTTTTGCACAGGGTGAGAAAATCGCCGGCGCGCGCGCGCGTGGCGTTGTATTCGGGAAGATAACGCCCCGCCTGGCGCATCAGCCACAGCGGCGTGTAATCGGTCGGCTGACGCAGCAGCGCGCGCAGGAAGGTATCGTTTTTCAGGGTGGACATGGCACGGAGCCCTTGCCGGGCGCGGACGCAAAGCCCCGATTCTAGCAGGCCGGGCGCCGCCCGGCCCGTGCGGCCCCGGATCACATGCGGCGGACACTCCATTCGCCGCGCCCGCCCGGGCAGGCGAGTACCTCCCGGGGCTTGCGGCCGTCGACCGCCAGCGTGGCGTAGCGGCAGCCGTCGCGTGCATCGCCGCGCGGGGTGAAGTGGTAGCGGTGGCCGCCACCGCTCCATACCACCGGTACGCCGGGACGTCCGAGTTCGAGTGCGTGGCCCATGCAGGCGCGGTCGCGGTCGTCCATGCTGTCGCCGATGGCGTGGCCGAGCACCGCGCCAAGCACGCCACCGACCACCATGCCGACCACGCGGTCCTCGCGGTCGGCGACCTGGCTGCCGATGACCGCCCCCGTCACGCCGCCGATCACCGCGCCGATTTCGTCGCGGTTGCAGCGCCCCGACGACACGCCGTAGTCGGCGACGTACACGGCGCCGCTGCGGCCGTGGTGGCGGTGCTTCGCCTTCTTCTTTTCCTTGTAATGTCCGTGCGCCGGCGCGTGGTGCGGCGGGTCGGCATAGACCGGCGCAGCGAGGCAGACGGCGAGGGCGAGGGCGTGTTTCATGTCGTGGCGCTCCCGGGTGAACGATTGGTCAGATAACGGTGCTACGCGGCGGAACTGGAGTGGCGCACGCTTCAGTTGTAGCGTGGATGATAGTCGCGGTAGCCGCGCGCCTGCTGGTCGTGTTTTTCGGCGCGGATGGCGCGGCTGGACGCATCCAGCGTTGCATCGAGACGGCGGAATTCGCGCAGGTCGAGGCGGCCGTCAGCGAGAAACCGGTGTTTCATCGCGGCGATGTCGTCCTGCTGGCGTGTGAGGGCGTGGAATTCACGCAGACTGAGTTGACCCTCGCGGCGGCCCGCTTCGATGCGGGCCTGTTGCCAAGCCAGGCGGGCGTCGATTTGCTGACTGAACTGCTGGCTCTGTTGCAACGCCTGCGCCGGCCCGAAGGGGTCGCGATCGCGGTGGCCCCAGTCGGCCTGTGCGCCGGTCACGGCGAGCGCGAGGCCGGCAACGGCGGCCTGGATCAGGATTTGCTTGAGTGATCTGGTATGCATGAGGGGCTCCTTGACGGGTCGAAGCGCCGGCACGACGTGTGCTGGCGATGGTTGCACTGTAGGCGCGCTGTGTGAGCGGCATGTGTAGGCGCTGCAACAGTGTGTAACCGTGTGTAACGCAGGCCCGCCAGGCAGGCCTAAGGTTTTGCCGAACATTGCCGATTGCTCGGATGATGCGCCGCCATTCGAGTCCGGCTTCGGCTAGAATCGGCGGCCTTTGCCTTATTGCCGCCCCCCACTGGAGAACCCGATGCGCAACACGAAACTCGCCGCCGCCCTCGTCGCGGCGAGCGCCTGCCTGCCCGGCCTTGCCGCCGCCACCAACGGCATGATCATGGAGGGCTACGGTCCGGTCGCCACCGGCATGGGCGGCGCCGCGCTGGCGTACGACAACGGCAGCGCCGCGCTGGCGAACAATCCCGCCACGCTCGCGCTGATGGCCGACGGCCGCCGCGTCGACGTGATGCTGGGCCATATCGGTCCCGACGTATCGGCGCCCGGCACGTTCGCCGCTTCCAGCGCGGACGCGTTCTACATGCCGGCATTCGGCTACGTGGCGAAACAGGGCGACTTCACCTGGGGGGCCGGCATCTACGGCCAGGGCGGCATGGGCACCGAATACGCCGGCGGCGACATGGCGCAGGTCGGCGTCGGCCGCGTCATCTTCCCGCTTGCCTGGCGGGCGAGCTCGCGCCTGACGATCGGCGGCAGCGTCGATGTCGTGTGGGCGGGGATGGATCTGGTGGCCGATCTCGACGCGAATGGCAGCAAGGACATCGACTTCAAGGACGACAGCGATTTCACCGGCCGCGCCAAGGGCTACAGCCTCGCCGCCAAGCTGGGCTTCACCTACCGGCTGAACGACGCGCTCACCGTGGGCGGCGTCTACCAGAGTGCCGGCAATCTGCCCGATCTCAAGGGCGCGGGCTACAAGGTCACCGGCTTCGACATGCCCGCCATGGTCGGTGTGGGCCTCGCCTGGCAGGCGGGCGAGCGTTTGCTGGTCGCCGCCGACCTCAAGGACGTGCTGTGGGGCGACAGCATGAACACCGTGACCATCCTGCAGAACGGCATGACGGTAGCGCCGTTCCAGCAGGACTGGCGCAACCAGGTCGTCGTCTCGGCCGGACTTGCGTACCGGTTCACCGACGCCTTCACCGGACGCATCGGCTACAACCACGGCAAGAATCCGATTCCGGATGACTTCGTCAATTATCTGTGGCCGGCAACGGTCGAACATCACTACACGGCGGGCTTTGGTTACGCCTTCGACGCACGCTCGCAAGTCAACTTCGCGCTGAGCTACGCGCCGGAGAATTCGGTGACGGGGACGGGGGCGATGAATGGCGGCCTGGTCATCGACCACAGCCAGCTCAACTGGCAGGTGATGTTCAGCCACCGCTTCTGAACGGGCGGCACGCAAAAGACCGGGGGAGGATGGGGGCCCGGCCTCCTGCGTCCGGTTACGGCTTCGGCGGATCCTCCTTCTCCGCCTCGGCTGGAGCCGATCCCGGCTGGACTGCCGCCGGATCCGGCCCGGCTGCCGTGCCGCCGTCCATTCCGGCGGCGGGTTCCTTCGCTTGCTGCGCGGCGTGTTCCGCCGCCTGATCGATGGGGCCGGCGCTGTCGCAGCCATGAAGCGTCAGCAGGCCGGTGAGCACCGCCAGCGTGCCGATGGTGGCGCGCCGGGACGCGGTGGACACCTTGGACTCATTCTCCGGACGCATCTCATTCGCCTTTCTTCGCGCCGCCGGCCTGCACGCGGGCGAATTCGTCGCGGCTCAACACTTTGTCGCCATCGGCGTCGCCTTCCACGAAGGTCGCTTCGCTGCCGCCACCGGCCTGGAATTCCTCCAGGCTGATACGGCCGTCGTTGTTGGCGTCCGTCGTCTTGAAGTCGGCCATGGGCGCACCGGCAAGTGCCGCTGGAGCGGCGAACGCGCCCAGCGCACCCAACAGGGCCAGATTGCGGATGGGGTGCAAAACGGATTTCATATCGGTGTATCTCCTGTGAAAATCGAGGTCGAATGCGGGGGCATCCGAACGATATGAAGCGACAACCGTGCCAGTTTGTATTGTTGTAATTTAATCAATAAGTTATCGTTGTGCCGATTCTGCCATGGCGGCGATGGCGCAGGCTGTATGGCGACTTTTGTCGTGCGTCAGCGACAGCTCCGGCCTGACCGTGCAAGCCATTGTTTCAACTGAAATAAATTGTCGTTCGTAGGCGACAGTGACCGGAGCCCGTTCAGCCGGCGTCGTCGCGGTTGCGGAACAGCACGGGGTCGAGGCCGTGGCGCTGCAGCAGGCGATACACCTCGGTGCGGTTGCGTCCGGCGAGGCGGGCGACTTCGCTGGCCTGACCGCGGGTGAGCTTGAGCAGGCCGACGAGATAGTCGCGTTCGAAGGCGGCGCGCGCTTCGGCGAGCGGCTGAACCTCCGCGGGCTTGTCGCGCAGCGCGCGCGCCACCAGACTGGCGGGGATGGTCGAGGTCGGACATAACGCGACGCACTGCTCCATCACGTTGTGCAACTGGCGGATGTTGCCGGGCCAGTCGGCCGCGGCCAGCATGTCGAGTGCGTCCGGTGCGAAGCCGTGGATGCGCCGCTGATAGCGCGTGGCGAGCGCGGCGAGGAAGTGCTGCGCCAGGAGCGGGATGTCCTCGCGCCGCGCACGCAGCGGCGGCAGCATGAGGTTGACGACGTTGAGGCGGTAATACAGGTCTTCGCGGAAGCGGCCGTCGGCGATCGCCTCGTCGAGATCGCGGTGGGTGGCCGAGAGGATGCGCACGTCTATCTTGCGCGCGTCGGTGGCACCCACGGGGCGCACTTCGCCTTCCTGCAGCACGCGCAGCAGCTTGACCTGCAAGGGCAGCGGCATGTCGCCGACCTCGTCGAGAAACACGGTGCCGTGGTCGGCGCTCTGGAACAGCCCCGGGTGGTCGCGGCCGGCGCCGGTGAAGGCGCCCCTGACGTGGCCGAACAGCTCGGATTCGAGCAGTTCGGCGGGGATGGCGCCGCAGTTGATCGCGACGAAGGGACGGGCGTGCCGTGGACTGGCGCGGTGGATGGCGCGCGCGAGCAGTTCCTTGCCGGTGCCCGACTCGCCCTGGATCAGGAGCGCGGCGCCGCTTTGCGCGGCGAGCCGTGCCTCGGCGAGCAGCGTCTCCATCGCCGGACTGGTGGTGACGATCTCCCCGCGCCACGTGTCGTCCGCGGCGTCCGCGGCGCTGCCGGCGAGCCGCGTGGCGCGTCGCAGCAGGTCGATGAGCGTCGGCGCATCGTAGGGCTTGGTGAGATAGCCGAACAGGCCCTGCTGCGTGGCGGCGACCGCGTCGGGAATGGTGCCGTGGGCGGTCAGCACGATGACCGGCAACGCCGGATCGCGTGCGTGGATGGCGCGGAACAGCGCCATGCCGTCCATGCCCTTCATCTGCATGTCGGTCAGCACGGCGTCGGGGCGGGCGAGGGCGAGCTGGGTCAGCGCCGCCTCGCCACTGTCGACGGCGTCGACACGAAAACCGTTCGCCTCCAGCCGCAGGGTGATCAGCGCGCGCAATGCTGCGTCGTCGTCGACGACCAGGATGGCGGGTTTCTTCATGCGGTGCGCGGGCGAGCGTTCATGGTGTGCGGACGGGTGCACTGTGTTGCTGCAGCGATTTTTCCAGGGCCTTGATCTGGTCCAGCTTCTCCTGCAAGAGTTGTGCCTGCGCGCTCTGCTGGCGCAGCTCGATGCGCGCGCGCAGCCCGCGCTTCAAGAGATCGATCACTGCGCGGGCGCGCGGGTTCGCGTCGTCGATCGCGGCGAGGCTTTTCAGTGCGCGCTCGAAAGCCTCGACGCCTTCCTCGCGTTCCAGCAGGGCGGCCAGCTGAAAGCGCCTGGCGTCGTCGAGCCGGCGTTCGCCATCCAGGGCCGCGAGTTCGCGCCGGCGCTGCTCGGGGCCCAGGGCGGCGACGCGCGCGAGCTCGGCGGACACCGCCGCGACACCCAGTCCGCTCTCCGGCGGCGGCAGGGCCGGTTTCTCCGGCGGCAGCGCGCAGGCACTCAGCATCGAAAGCCACGCGGCGAGTAGAACGGGTTGCAGATTCATCGTACAACAGTCGCTATGCGGGCCAAGTTAGACAAAAACAGGTCGACCACGGCGTGCGGTCGACGACTTCGGCGCGGCCGCCGGCCGCGAGCTGCGCTTCGCGCACGATCGACAGGCCAAGGCCGCTGCCCCTGACGGCGCTGGCCGGCTGGTGCGCGCCCTGGAAAAAAGGCTCGAACACGCGATCGCGCTCGGCGGCGGCAATACCAGGGCCCATGTCGCACACCCACAGCGCGACCGTCCCTTGTTGCGGCGCGCTCTTCACCAGGATGCGGCCGTCCTCGGGGCTGAAGCGCACGGCATTGGACAACAGATTGTCCAGTGCGGTTTCCAGTTGCGCGCGGTCGGCGCGCACGGCGGCGGCGTCGAATTCTGTGTCGACCGTGAGGCGGCGCGCATCGAGCGCGAGCCGGTGGCGCGCCAGCACGCTATCCACCACGTCTGCCAGCGCTTGTTCGCTCGCTGTCAACTGGGCGGGTTCGCGCACCATGTTGCCGTAGCGGATGAGCTCCTCGATGCGTCGCTGCAGGTCGCGGCTGCCCTGGTCCATGATGGCGACGATGTCGCGCTGGCGGGCGTTGAGGCGGCCGGCGAGCTCGTCACTGAGGAGCGCGACGCCTTCGCGCAGCGAGGCCAGCGGCGTGTTCAGTTCGTGCGAGACGTGACGCAGGAAGCGTGTCTTCTGCGCTTCCAGCGCCTGCAGACGCTGGCGCAGCCAGTCGATTTCGCGCCCCAGCTCGACCATGTCCTGCGGACCGCTGATTGCCGGCAGCGGCGCGAGGTTGGCCTGGCCGAGCTGCTGGATCGCCGCCTTGAGCTGGCGGATGGGGCGGTTGATCAGCCAGGAGAACACTGCCGCCAGCAGGAGCGTGAGCGGCACCAGCGCGAGGCCGAGCAGGATCAGGCGCTCGCGGGTGGACTGCATCGCGGCCTCCAGTGCCTGCTGTTTGGCCTGCACGGCGGCGTCGGCCTGTTCCTGCAGCCGGCGCGCGGCGGCATGCAGCGCGCCGAATTCGGGCTCCAGCGCATGAAAGTGCGTGCTGTCGAGAAAACTGCCGGGGCGCACGGTGCGGTACAGCGCCGCGCTGGCGCGGTCGAGGCGCGCCAGCGTTGCACGCGCGGCGGCGTCGGCAAGCGGCGCGTCGAGCTGCGTCAGGCGTGCGCGCAGGGCGGCGTACACGCGTTCGAGCGCGTCGCCGAACTCGGCGTCGTGCAGCAGGTGATACTGGCCAGCGGCGCGCTGGAACTGGCTCACCGATTCGCCGACCTGGCGCACGTCGCGCGTGACGGCAAGACTGTTGCGCGTGAACTGACGCTGCGTGTCGACCACATTCTGCAGCACGTGCACGACATTGATGAGGCCGCTGGCGAGCGGCACGATCAGCACCCCCATGGCGACGATGACCAGGATGGTGAACGAGCGCGGATAGTAGGGGCCGGCCGTCATGCGCACAGTGAGGAGCGGAAACCCCACAGCATACCGCGATTCGGCGGACACACCGGTGTCCGCGCCGGCGTCAGGCGAGGCCGAGATGGGCGAGGATGCCCTTGGCTGCCTCGCGCCCTTCCCAGACCGCGGTCACCACCAGGTCGGAGCCGCGTACCATGTCGCCACCGGCGAACACCTTAGGGTTGCCGGTCTGATAGGGATGCCGGCCGTCACGCGCGATGACGCGCCCGCCCGCGTCGGTGGCGATGCCGTGCTCGGCGAACCAGGGCTCTGGATTCGGACGGAAGCCGAAGGCGACGATGACGTGGTCGGCGGGGATGATTTCTTCCGACCCCGGCACCACCACCGGCGTGCGGCGGCCGCGCGCGTCCGCAGGGCCGAGCTCGGTGGTGACGAGCTTCACGCCTTCAACCTTGTCGTCGCCGATGATCTCGACCGGCTGGCGGTTCCACAGGAAAGCGACGCCTTCTTCCCGGGCGTTGGCGACCTCGCGCTTGGAGCCGGGCATGTTCTTCTCGTCGCGGCGGTAGGCGCAGACCACCGAGGCCGCACCTTGGCGGATGCTGGTGCGGTTGCAGTCCATCGCCGTGTCGCCACCGCCCAGCACCACGACGCGCTTGCCGCGCATGTCGTGGAAGGTTTCGCCGGGCTGGGTGAAGTCGAGGCACTTTCTCACGTTGGAAATCAGAAAGGGCAGCGCCTCGAGCACGCCGGGCAGGTCCTCGCCGGGGAAGCCGCCCTTCATGTAGGTGTAGGTGCCCATGCCCATGAACACGGCGTCGTAGTCGTCGAGCAGCGCCTGCATCGACACGTCGCGGCCGATCTCGGTATTGAGGCGGAACTCGATGCCCATGCCCTCGAACACCTCGCGTCGGCGGCTCATGACGGTCTTTTCCATCTTGAATTCGGGGATGCCGAAGGTGAGCAGGCCGCCGATCTCCTCGTAGCGGTCGTACACCACGGCCTGCACGCCGTTGCGCGCCAGCACGTCGGCGCAGGCGAGGCCCGCCGGCCCTGCGCCGATCACCGCGACACGTTTGCCGGTGGCCACGACGTTCGACATGTCGGGGCGCCAGCCGGCCTTGAACGCTTCCTCGGAGATGTAGCGCTCGATCTGGCCGATGGTCACGGCGCCGAATCCGCCGACATTCGGTCCGCCGCCGACGGCCTCGCCGAAGCCATCGGTGTTGAGGGTGCACGCGCCTTCGCACAGCCTGTCCTGCGGGCAGACGCGTCCGCAGACTTCGGGCAGCGAGTTGGTGCGGTGGGAGAGTTCGGCGGCCTCGAACAGGCGGCCCTCGGTGACGAGCTTCAACCAGTTGGGGATGTAGTTGTGCACCGGGCACTTCCACTCGCAGTAGGGGTTGCCGCAGCCAAGGCAGCGGTCGGCCTGTTCCTGCGCGTGCGCCGGGGCCATCAGCGCGTAGATTTCGCGGAATTCGTGCTTGCGGACATCGGCGGGTGTCTTCGCTCCGTCGCGCCGCGTCTGTTTCAGGAAATGGAATACGTCGCTCATATCGGAGCCTGTATCAGTAGTAATCATGCCCCCACGGCAACGCGGGCCGGACCGAGAATGTCCTCGATCAGGTCGCCGAGCGAAATCCGCTTCGGCTTGACCAGCCAGACCTTCGCCAGGGTGGTGTCGAAATCGGCAAGCAGGGCTCTGGCGCGCGTACTGCCGGTGTAGCCCTGATGGCGCACGATCTGCGCCTTGAAGAAGGCGCGGTAGGGCTCGGTGTCGTCGCTGACGATGCGGGTGATCTCGACCATCTCCTTGTTGAGCCGGGAGACGAAATCGCCCGTCTCGTCGACGACGAAGGCCATGCCGCCCGACATGCCGGCACCGAAGTTGAGGCCGGTCTCGCCCAGCACGATTACCGTGCCGCCGGTCATGTATTCGCAGCCGTGATCGCCGATGCCTTCCACCACCGCCAGCGCGCCGGAGTTGCGCACGCCGAAGCGCTCGCCTGCCATGCCCGCGGCGTAGAGTTCGCCGCCGGTGGCGCCGTACAGGCAGGTGTTGCCGATCAGCGTGTTGCGGTGCGCCTCGAAGGTGGCGGCGCGCGGCGGATGGATCACCAGGCGGCCGCCGCCCATGCCCTTGCCGACGTAATCGTTGGCGTCGCCTTCGAGCGTGAGCGTCAGTCCCTTGTGGTTCCACACACCGAAGCTCTGGCCGGCCGAACCATCGAGACGGATACGGATCGTGTCGTCCGGCAGACCTGCGCTGCCGTGCATTCGGGCGATCTCGCCCGACAGGCGTGCGCCGATCGAGCGGTTGACGTTGCATACTTCATAGTGCAACTCGGCCGTGGTGCCGGCGCGGATCGCGTCGCGGGCGTCGGCGAGCATGCGCTCGGCCAGTTCGCCCCTGTCGAACGAGGGGTTGCGTTCCTGCTGGGCGAAGCGCGGTGCGTCGGCCGGAATGTCGCCCTGGCCGAGCAGCGCATCGAGCTTCAGTCGTCCCTGACGCGGCGTGTCGCCTGCCCCGAGTTCCAGCAGATCGGTGCGGCCGATGAGATCGGTGAGTTTGCGGATGCCAAGGCTGGCCATCAGCTCGCGCGTTTCCTCGGCGACGAACTTGAAGTAGTTCACCACCATGTCGGGCAGGCCGACGAAGTGGTCGCGGCGCAGGGTCTCGTCCTGCGTGGCCACGCCGGTGGCGCAGTTGTTGAGGTGGCAGATGCGCAGGAACTTGCAGCCCAGAGCGACCATCGGGCCGGTGCCGAAGCCGAACGACTCGGCGCCGAGGATGGCCGCCTTGACCACGTCCAGCCCGGTCTTCAGGCCGCCGTCGGTCTGTACCCGGACCCGCCCGCGCAGGCCGTTCGCACGCAGCACCTGCTGCGCTTCGGACAGGCCCAGTTCCCACGGCGTGCCGGCATACTTGACCGAGCTGAGCGGCGAGGCGCCGGTGCCGCCGTCGTAGCCGGAAATGGTGATGAGGTCGGCGTAGGCCTTGGCGACGCCTGCCGCAATCGTGCCGACGCCGGGTTCGGCGACCAGCTTCACCGATACCAGCGCATCGGGGTTGACCTGCTTCAGGTCGAAGATCAGCTGCGCCAGGTCCTCGATGGAATAGATGTCGTGGTGCGGCGGCGGCGAAATCAGCGGCGTGCCCGGCTTGCAGTGACGCAGACTGGCGATCAGCGGCGAGCACTTGTCGCCCGGCAGCTGGCCGCCTTCGCCGGGCTTGGCGCCCTGCGCCATCTTGATCTGCAGCACCTCGGCGTTGACCAGATAGGTCGCGGTGACGCCGAAACGGCCGGAGGCGACCTGCTTGATCTTCGACATCCGGACGGTGCCGTAGCGCTTCGGATCCTCGCCGCCCTCGCCCGAGTTGGAGCGGCCGCCGATGCGGTTCATGCCTTCGGCGAGCGCCTCGTGCGCCTCTGGCGACAGGGCGCCGAGCGACATGCCGGCGGAGTCGAAGCGCTTGAGGATGACCTCCAGCGGCTCGACCTCGTCCAGCGGGATGGGCGTGGCGGCTTTGAGCTCCATCAGGTCGCGGATCATCGCCACCGGGCGGGTGTTCACCAGCGCGGAATACTTCCTGTACTCGGCGTAGTCGCCGGTCCTGACCGCCTTCTGCAACTGCTGCACCACGTCCGGGTTGTAGGCGTGGAACTCCTCGCCGAACATGAACTTCAGGAGGCCGCCGGCCGACAGCGGCTTCAGCGGGTTGAATGCGGCGCGATGCAGGGCCATCTGGTCGATTTCCAGATCGCCGAAATTGGCGCCGGAAAGCCGCGACACCGTGCCCTTCAGGCACAGCTCGACCACATCCTCGTGCAGCCCGACCGCCTCGAACAGCTGCGCGCCGCGATAGCTCGCGACCAGCGAGATGCCCATCTTGGAGAGCACCTTGTACAGGCCCTTGTCCATGCCCTTGCGGAAGTTGGCCAGCGCCTGGTCGAGGGCGGGTCTGACTTCGCCGGTCCTGACGAATTCGCCGATGACCTGGTAGGCGAGGTAGGGAACCACCGCGGTCGCGCCGTAGCCGATCAGGCAGGCGTAGTGGTGCGGATCGCGCACGGTGCCGGTTTCGACGACGATGTTCGCGCTGCAGCGCAGGCCCGCGGCGATCAGCGCGTGATGCACCGCGCCGGTAGCGAGCAGCGCGTGGATCGGCATGCGGTCGCGGGCGACGTTGCGGTCGGACAGCACCAGGATCACCTTGCCGGCCTTCACGGCGTCGACCGCCCGCGCGGTCAGGGTGCGCAGCGCGCCTTCCAGTACCGTCGCCACCGGGTCGTAGTGGAGGTCGAGCGTGCAGGGGGCGAACGCCGGGTCGTCGAGCTTGAGCAGCCGGTCGAACGCGTCTGTCGACAACAGCGGGCTGTGCACCTCGACCCGGTGCGCGTGCGCCGGCGTTTCCTCGAACAGGTTGCGCTCGGGGCCGAACGAGGTGTTGAGCGACATGACGATCGCCTCGCGGATCGGGTCGATCGGCGGGTTGGTCACCTGGGCGAACTGCTGGCGCAGGTAGTCGAACGGCGAACGGACTTTCTGCGAGAGCACCGCCATCGGCGTGTCGTCGCCCATCGAGCCGATCGCCTCGGCGCCGTCCTCGGCGAGCACGCGCAGAATCTGGTCGCGTTCCTCGAAGCTGACGTTGAAGAGCTTCTGGTGGGTCAGCAGGCTGGCGCCATCCATCAGCGCGAGGCCGGCGTCCTGGCTGGACGGAAGATCCAGCCCGATCGCGCTCGACGCAAGCCATTCGCGGTAGGGATTGCGGCCCTTCAGCGCCTTGTCGATGTCCTCCGACATCAGCAGGCGCCCGCTTTCGAGATCGGCGGCGACCATCTGGCCGGGCTTGACGCGGCCCTTCCGCTCGACGTTCGCCGGGTCGATCGGCCACACCCCGACTTCGGACGCGATGGTGAGGATGCGGTCCTTGGTCAGCACCCAGCGCGCGGGCCGGAGACCATTGCGGTCGAGCGTGCACACGGCGTAGCGGCCGTCGGTCAGCACGACGCCGGCGGGGCCGTCCCACGGTTCCATGTGCATCGAGTTGTACTGGTAGAAGGCGCGGATGTCGGGGTCCATCGCCTCGACGTTCTGCCAGGCCGGCGGAATCACCAGGCGCAGCGCGCGGAACAGGCCCGCGCCGCCCATCACCAGGCCCTCGACCATGTTGTCGAGGCTCATCGAGTCGGAGCCTTTGGTGCCGACGATCGGGCGCACCGCGTCCATGTCGGGGATCATGGGCGTTTCGAACTTCTGCTCGCGCGCGCGGCTCCAGGTGCGGTTGCCCTGCACCGTGTTGATCTCGCCGTTGTGCGCGAGATAGCGGAACGGCTGCGCCAGCCGCCACTGCGGCCAGGTGTTGGTCGAGAAGCGCTGG
>JANJXF010000068.1 GCA_024709165.1 Thiobacillus sp.
ACAAAGGCTGGCGCGTGAGCAGGCGTGCCAGCGGGTGCGTAGCGAACTCACCCGACAGGTGAAGGCGGTCGAAGGCAGAATGTTCAGCGTTCATGCGGCATTCACGGAGGCAGAGAGCGGTCAACTGCGGTTTTTAGGTTCAATACGGCTTGTACCACTCGATGCCTGCATAGGCACGCGCCGAATCCGAATCCAGTTTGCTCAGCCCGAGTTTGACCGTCAGTGCAGCATCGTCGCCGAGGCGGATTCCGCCAAGATATGCACCGAGTTTGAAAAGATGATAGAGCGGGTCGCCCTGCGCGACCACTTCGGGACCGATCAGGAGATGACCGGCCAGGCCGGTCTGCGCGCGCAGGCGCGCCCAATAGCTGGAATGTCCCACCACGTGGCTGGCGATGGCGTTCAGCCGCCATTTGGACGACAACACGGCTTCCCCTTCGAGTTGCAGCTTGGCGCTGAAATCGCCCCCGCGGTCTTCGTTGGACACGTCGTCCGGACTCAGCCGGGTGTTGCTGTAACGCCCCCCCAGATAGGCGCTCCACCATCCGCGCTCCGAACTGTCCTGATATCCGAGTGCGGCTTCCGCTCCGGCCACTCTGGCATCGATGTCCTGGCCTGGCAGTTTTTCGTAGCGGTAAGTCGTGTAGTCCAGCCAGTAGCGCTGCACCCAGCCCTTTCCCAGCGCGCTTCCGCGCAGGGGCAGCACGGTGCCCAGATAAGCCGAGTGCGTGTCGTTCGCGCCCTCGATACCGGCCAGCGCGACGCCGGTCTGCGCCTTTGCCGGCAGCGCCAACACGCAGGCAACGAGCCCGATCCAAGTCCTGTTCATCGTCGTTCGTTCTTTCTTTATCCCGTGCGGGATTATGCCCAATCAGGCGACTGCGGCAACCGCCTCCTGCACCAGATGTACGCGGTAGCGATACAAGGTGCCGCCGCCGGTGGCGAGTACGTCGCATTTCGACGCTCGCCCATGCAGGGTACGGGCACCCGTCCTGGAATGCACCACGACCGCGAGCGCTTGCGCCGAATCGATCATGCGGTTGACCAGCAGGTCGATCTCATCCTGCCGCGGCAGCGTGCCCACCAGGCCAATGTGCCGCGCCGCATCCGCAGCAGCGTTCGGGACAAGCTCGCAACTCGACCAGTAGCGCGCCGCCGGGAGCGTTTCCGTGTTGGGCACCCAACCCATCTTTTGCAGCGGCGTGGGATTGTCCTCGCGATAGCGGTTCAATTCCCACTGCAAGCTCGACCCGTAGAGGAACTGCTCGATGCGTTGCTCCTCGGCGAGTGGCAATTGGCGGAACGCCCCACCGACCAGACGCGTGTAGCGCGATTCGCCCTGCTCGGCGCTCACCGTGCCACGAACCTCGAATTCGGCCGCAAGCGGGCCATCCGGCAGATACAGAACCAACGGCAGCCGCTCGCCTGTCATCGGCTCGCCGATCGCCCCGTAGAAGCTCAATCCCCGCGGCGAGAGATCGTCCACCGTGCCAAGCACTCCGTTGAGCCGGGCCGCGACCGGGAACTGGAAACGATATTCGTCGCGGCGGTTATCGTCCTGGCGGCGTGTAAAACGCACCACCCTCAGGGCCAGCGCGCTGTTGACCGACGCCCAGAACACGTTGGCCCACAAGCCGTCGGCGGGTAAGTGTCCCGTCGCATGGAACAGCAGGATGCCCACCGGAATCGCTGCCCCGTTCAGCCCGATAACGACGATCTGCGGCAAAAGATATTGCAGGGTCGACGAGCGTTCACGCAGGGCCTTGGCAGTGACGCCAAACCGGGTACGCACCTTGAGCACGCCCAGAGTGGACCAGGCAAAACTGGCGAACCGCGCCATGTTGTATTGCTCGATCAGGAGACTGCGACCATAGCCTCGCGCGATCTCCTCGAAAGACAGGAAATTGAGCGCAAGGTAGGGCAGGAAATGCAGCAGGAACACCCATCCATCGACACTGATGGGCATCGCACCCGCCATCAGGACGTAAACGGGCGCGAAATAGAAAAACGCCTTCTGCCAGCCATCGAAATACGCCAGCACCGTTGCCAGGTAGTTGACCCGCTGCGCCAGGGTAAGGCCACGGGTGAACAGAATTCCTTCCTTGCGCCACACGTTCATCGCACCCACGCCCCAGCGCACACGCTGCTTGAGAAATGGCTCGATCTTCGCCGGCGCCACACCGTAAGCCAGCGATTCGCAATGGTAGACCGAGCGATATCCACGCTTGTGCAGGCGCAGGCTGGTGTGGATGTCCTCCGTCACCGTGCCGGTTGCGAAACCGCCGATACTATCGAGCGCACTGCGGCGAATCACCGCGCAACTGCCGCAATAGAAGGCGGCATTCCAGACGTCCTTGCCGCGCTGGATCACGCGGAAGAACAAAGACTGTTCGGACCAGGCGATCCGGTTGCGGGAATCGGTGCGGTTCTGGAACGAATCGAGGTTGTAGAAATCCTGCGGCGTCTGCACGAACGCAACCTGTGCGTCGGCAAAATAGCCCAGCGTCTTCAACAGAAAATCGCGCCGCGGGGCATGGTCGGCGTCGAACGTCGCGATGAGTTCGGCGTCGCTGCACGGCAAGGCGTGGTTGAGGTTACCCGCCTTGGCGTCGGCATTGTCGCTGCGCGCGAGGTAACGAAGGCCCAGCGCTGCCGCCATTTCGCGCATCGCCGGTCGATTGCCGTCGTCGAGAATCCATGTCTGGTGCGGATAATCCATCGCGCGTGCCGCCAGCGCAGTGCGCCTGACCATCTCGACATCCTCGTTGTACGTCGGGATGAAAACATCCACTTTGAGGCCATCGGGCGGCGGCGGCGCCTGGCGCTCGGTGAGGCGCCAGGTCATGAAGATGTTGAGCAGTGCCGTGAAGAAGCCGAACAGCTCGGCGCCATACAGGACGCGGGAAAACACCGGATGCGCGTCGTTGAAAGTACCGAGGCGCCAGTACAGGTACCAAAAACCCACGGCAATGAACAGCATGATGACTGCCTGGCGTATCGGATGCAGAGGCCGGGAGGCGGGTCGTCGCATAAATCCTTCGGATTCGTAAAAGACACCGGCTTCCTCTACCAAGATTCATGCCACGCCACCGCACAGCAATGCGACGCTTGACGCACGCTGTGGGAAGAGCCTGTTCTTGCGTAACCGTCCTGATGCTCCGCTGCGCCACTGCGGGTAGAATCCTTAGATCGACACTATCGGTGGAGCGCGCTGTGGAATACCCCAAGGAAATCTTCAAGGCCTACGATATCCGCGGCATCGTCGGCAAGACCTTCACGCCCGAGATCGTCGAGGCGATCGCGCAGGCCATCGGCTCGGAAGCGCTGGCGCGCGGGCAGAAGGAAATCTGCATCGGCCGCGACGGCCGCCTGTCCGGTCCGGATCTTGCCGCAGCGCTGGCGCGCGGCATTCGCAAGGCTGGCGTCGGCGTCGTCGACCTCGGCATGGTCGCCACTCCGATGACGTATTTCGCCGCCTACCAGCTCGGGACGAACAGCGCGGTGATGGTCACCGGCAGCCACAACCCCCCCGACTACAATGGCCTGAAGATGGTGCTCGGTGGCGAGACGCTGGCGGGCGACGCGATCCAGGCGCTGCGTCAGCGGCTGGTCGACAATCGACTCGCGCACGGCGAGGGCGTTTACCGCACGCACGACATCGCACCGGAATATCTCGCGCGCATCGTCTCCGACGTCAGGCTCGCACGGCCGATGAAGATCGCCATCGACTGCGGCAACGGTGTGCCCGGTGCATTCGCGCCGCAGCTGTTCCGCGAACTCGGCTGCCAGGTCGACGAACTCTTCTGCGAGGTCGACGGCAATTTCCCTAACCACCACCCCGATCCCTCGCAGCCGAAGAACCTGCAGGATTTGATCGCGCACCTGAAGGCCAGCGACGCCGAGATCGGGCTGGCCTTCGACGGCGACGGCGACCGCCTCGGCGTGGTCACCAAGGACGGCAGCATCATCTTCCCCGACCGCCAGCTGATGCTGTTCGCCGACGACGTGCTCAGCCGCAACCCCGGCGCGGAAGTCATTTTCGACGTCAAGTCGACACGCAAGCTGTTCGACTGGATCCGCGAACGCGGCGGCCGTCCTCTGCTATGGAAAACCGGTCACAGCTTCATCAAGGCGAAGATGAAGGAAACCGGCGCCTTGCTCGCCGGCGAGATGAGCGGCCACGTGTTCTTCAAGGAGCGCTGGTACGGCTTCGACGACGGGCTCTATGCCGGCGCACGCCTGCTGGAATACCTGTCGAGGCAGGCCGACATCGACGCCACCCTGCACGGCCTGCCGGACACGGTGAACACGCCCGAGCTCAACATCAAGATGGCCGAAGGCGAGCACTACGCATTGATGGAACGTCTGCAGAAAACCGCGCGTTTCCCCGATGCGCAGGAAATCATCACGCTCGACGGACTGCGCGTGGAGTACGCCGACGGCTTCGGACTGGCGCGACCGTCGAATACCACGCCGGTGATCGTGCTGCGTTTCGAGGCCGACAATGCCGCTGCCCTGGAACGCATCCAGGCGGATTTCCGCCGCGTGTTCCACGAGGCGGCACCGGGTCTCACATTGCCGTTCTGAACATGGTGCGCAAGGCTCCAGCGTCGTCGGCGCGCCCCGCGACGGATTGACAGGCTGAGGTCCTCATCGACATCCTGCTTTTTTTCAGCGACCGCGCCCAGCCCGAAGCGATCGCCTTCGACGCCATCAGCGAGCATGTCGGACAGGCAGATCGTTTCGTGTGGGTGGAACTGCGCGCGCCCGACACCGCCACCATCGAGCGGCTGGGCGACGAGCTCGGCCTGCACGCGCTGGCACTGGAAGACGCGATCTCGACACACCAGCGCCCCAAGCTGGAGGAATACGACCGCCACGTATTCATCGCCGCGCGCACCGTGCAGATGTGGGAATCGCACATGGAAATGGGTGAAACGCACCTATTCGTGGGCGGCAACTACGTCGTCGCCATCCGCCACGACAGCGGCAGCGGCTTCCAGCGCGTGAGCGAGCGCCTGCAGCGGCGTCCGCCGGGCATCATGGCCGGCACGCCCTACGCTCTCTACCTGGTGCTCGACCTCATCGTCGACCGTTTCCGTCCGGTGATCGAAAGCATGCAGGACCGTTTCCAGTCGCTGGAAAGCCAGTTGACCAGCGGCAGCAAAACCGGCCGCGACACGTTGGAGAAGCTCTACGGGATGAAGCGCGACCTCACCTTGCTGCGCGACATCGCCGAGCCGATGCAGGACATCACCCAAGATCTCATCCGCGTGCACCCGAACCTCTGTACCCGCGAACTCAAGGCCTATTACCGCGACATCTACGATCACGCGGTGCGCGTGTCGGCCGCCATCGACCGCCTGCGCATCGCCACCTCCGACGCGATGCAATTCCATCTCGCGTCGCTGTCGCTGAAGCAGAACGAGTCGGTGCAGAAGCTCGCCGGCTGGGGGGCGCTGCTGGCGCTGCCGACCGTGATATTCAGCCTGTATGGCATGAATTTCGAGTTCATGCCGGAACTGAGATGGCCGTGGGCCTACCCTGCCCTGCTCGTCATCACCGGCGTGGGCGTGGTGATCCTGCACCGGCGATTGAAGCGGCGCGGCTGGATCTGAAATCTTACGTGCCGGACTTCAGCCGGCGGGTAATTGGAATGTCCGCGCCGGATCAGCAGTTGCGGCACGATGACGCTCGGCAATCTCTCACGCCCCGGGCGCATTCGCAAACACCGTCAGGCACCGCACCGCCTGACGGTCTCTGCAGGGTCACTGCACGGCCAGTTTCCGTGCCGTGCTGGCGGCCTTCTTCGGTAGCGTCAGCTCAAGCACGCCGTCTGCGTATCTGGCCTGCGCTTTCTCTTCGTCAACGTCCTGCGCCAGCGTGAAGCTGCGTGAAACGCTGCCGACATAGCGTTCGGAGCGCAGTATTTTCTCGCCTTCCTTTTCTTCCTTTTCGGAACGGGTCTCGGCGCTGATCGACACCCGGTTGCCTTCGATGCTGACGTGGATGTCGTCCTTCTTTGCGCCGGGGATGTCGGCATGCACGGTGTAAGCCTTGTCGTCCTCCTTCAGGTCCATCTTGATCTGCATTTCCGGCTTGCCTTCGAAGGCGATGGGGCGCACGAAAAAGCCTTTGAAGAAATCGTCGATATCGCCGAAGGGATCCAGGCGGGCAAGGCTGAACGGGTCGTAACGGGAGATATTTGCCATCATCGTCTCCTTTCCAGAACGGGTTGGCGAATGACCGCCGCACAGGCGGCCCTGCATCCAATGTAGGCCCGCAAACCGACAAATCAAGGGCCTCGGCCCTTTGCCAGAAACGCCGAGACATCCGGTGCGGCAGTGTCGCACAGCCCCGAGCCGTCAAGAGATCCGGCGTGCCGCGCCAGGGTTCAGACCGCACCAGACTGGTGCGGCATTTCCCGCAACCCATTCCGTCGCCATGCGCCAGGTCTCGAATCGGCGCGCCTTGCGGGACTCGCACGGTCCCTGGCACGGGCGTTGCTGAACCCGTGTAGGCGCGCGCACCTGCACCGAATTCAGACGCGCAGCCATCCCGATCGAGACAAAGGAGTCGCAACATGGACATGAGCACAGCCCCGGCGGGCAGCAAGCCGAAACTGGTGATGGTGGGCAATGGCATGGCCGGCATGCGCACGCTGGAAGAACTGCTGAAGGCGGCGTCCGGCCTGTACGACGTCACCGTATTTGGCGACGAGCCGCACCCCAACTACAACCGCATCATGCTGTCGCCCGTGCTGGCGGGCGAGCAGAGCGTGGAGCAGATCGTGCTCAACAGCCGCGACTGGTATGCCGAGAACGGCATCACCCTGTTCACCGGCAGGAAGGTGGTGAAGGTCGACCGCCGGACGCGTTGTGTAGAGGCGGACGACGGTACCCGCGCGCCCTACGACCGCCTGCTGCTGGCCACCGGATCGAAGTCCTTTGTCCTGCCCATCCCCGGTGCGAACCTGCCGGGCGTGGTCGGCTTTCGCGACATCGCCGACGTCGAGGCGATGATCCGCGCGGCGTCGGAACAGCGGCACGCGGTCGTCATCGGTGGCGGCCTGCTGGGGCTGGAAGCGGCGCACGGTCTCAAGCGGCGCGGCATGGAGGTCACGGTGGTGCATCTCGGCGCCACGCTGCTCGAACGCCAGCTCGACGAGCCGGCGGCACGGCTCCTGCAACGCAGCCTGGAAGCGAAGGGCATCAGGTTCCTGTTGCAGGCGCAGACCGCGGCGCTGTTGCCGTCCACGCAGGGGCGGGTCGGCGCCGTGCAATTCAGGGACGGCAAGACCATTCCCGCCGGCCTGGTCGTGATGGCCGTCGGCATCCGTCCCAACACCGAGCTTGCGGAATCCGCAGGACTCCATTGCACGCGTGGCCTCGTCGTGAACGACACCATGCAGACCTACGATCCACGCATCTACGCCGTGGGTGAGTGCGTCAGCCATCGCGGCATCGCCTACGGCCTGGTGGCGCCGCTCTTCGAACAGGCGAAGGTTTGCGCCAACCACCTCGCCGAGCACGGCGTGGCGCGCTACACCGGCTCGCTGACCTCGACCAAGCTCAAGGTCAGCGGCATCGATCTGTTCTCTGCCGGCGATTTCGCAGGCGGCGAGGGCACCGAATCGCTGGTCTATTCCGATGCCGCCGCCGGCACCTACAAGAAGCTCGTCATCAAAGGCAACCGGCTGGTAGGCGCCTGCATCTACGGCGACACGCTGGATGGCGCCTGGTACTTCGACCTGCTGCGCGAGGGCACCGACATCTCGCAGCTACGCAAGACCATCCTGTTCGGCCAGAGCCACCTGGGCGACTCGGGCCACGGCAATGCCGACCGGGTGGCGGCGCTGCCGGATACGGCGGAAATCTGCGGCTGCAACGGCGTGTGCAAGGGCGACATCGTCAACGCCATCCGCGACAAGAAACTGTTCACGCTGGAGGAAGTACGCGCACACACCAAGGCCTCGGCCTCGTGCGGCTCGTGCACCGGCCTGGTGGAAGCCCTGCTGGCGCATACCGTGGGCGGCGACTACTCCGCCGCACCGTCGAGGAAGCCGCTGTGCGGCTGCACCGACCACAGCCACGACGAGGTCCGCGCCACCATCCTGGGCCACGGCCTGAAGACGATGCCGGACACGATGCGCTTCCTTGAATGGAAGACGTCCGACGGTTGCGCAAAATGCCGCCCTGCACTGAACTACTACCTCTTGTGCGCCTGGCCGGACGAATACCGGGACGACGCGCAGTCGCGCTTCATCAACGAGCGCGCGCACGGCAACATCCAGAAGGACGGCAGTTTCTCGGTGGTGCCACGCATGTGGGGCGGGCTCACCAACCCGCGCGAGCTGCGCGCCATCGCCGACGTCGCGGAAAAATTCCAGGTACCGGAAATGAAGGTCACGGGCGGTCAGCGGCTCGACCTCTTCGGAGTGAAGAAGGAAGACCTGCCTGCCATGTGGGCCGACCTGACCCAGGCCGGCTTCGTCTCCGGCCACGCCTATGGCAAGGCGCTGCGCACGGTAAAGACCTGCATCGGCAACCGCTGGTGCCGCTTCGGCACGCAGGATTCGACCGGGCTCGGCGTGAGGCTCGAGGAAATGACCTGGGGTTCGTGGATGCCGCACAAGTTCAAGCTTGCCGTGTCCGGCTGCCCGCGCAATTGCGCCGAGTCCACCATCAAGGACTTCGGCGTCGTCTGTGTCGATTCCGGCTACGAGCTGCACATCGGCGGCAATGGCGGCATCAAGGTGCGCATCACCGACCTCCTGTGCAAGGTCGAAACCGAGGCGGAGGTCCTGGAGCATTGTGCCGCATTTACCCAGCTGTATCGGGAAGAAGCGCATTACCTCGAGCGTACCGCGCCGTGGGTCGAACGAGTGGGGCTGGCCCATATCAAGGCGAAGGTGGTGGACGACGCGACCACCCGCAAGACGCTTGCCGGGCGTTTCCACCGCGCACAGCAGACGGCCCAGACCGACCCCTGGGCGGCACGCGCCGAAGGCGATGAAGCGCACGAATTCACCGCGCTGGCCGAGATTGTCTGTGAGTAAGAGCGTTTATCCGCGGAGGGGGCGAAACGGCACGAAGGCCAAACCGCACAAATCTTTCGTCGCGTCCCGTCGCATCCTTCGCGGACAAGCAATTCTTTTTACCGGAGAACCACCATGCAAACTGCAACCATGACAGACGCTGAAACCTGGATCAGCATCGGCCGCATCGAGGACATCCCGCGCCAGGGCGCCCGCGTCGTCACCATCTCCACCGGCGACATCGCCGTATTCCGCACCGCGGACGACGAAGTGTTCGCGCTCGCCGACAAGTGTCCGCACAAGGGCGGTCCGCTGTCGCAGGGCATCGTCCACGGCAAGCGGGTGACGTGTCCGATGCACGACTGGAAGATCAACCTGGAAACCGGACTTGCTGCCGCGCCCGACGAAGGCTGCGCCGCGCGCTATCCGGTACGGGTGGTGGACGGCATGGTGAGCCTGTCGCTCATGGTCGAATAAGCCTAGAAACCGCAGTTGGACGCGCCCGATGGTGCGTCTGATCGCGTGCCTGCCGCGAAGCAACGACGCCGCAGGCCGGGGCCTGCAAGGAGGCGCGACAAAGGCTGGCGCGTGAGCAGGCGTGCCAGCGGGTGCGTAGC
>JANJXF010000076.1 GCA_024709165.1 Thiobacillus sp.
GGTCAGGGAATGTGCGGCTTCGCCGCGCACCTGAGCCGGGCACTGAATCCTCCCCCTGAATCCTGATCCCTGAATCCTGACCCCTGACCCAAATGCCCTTCATCCCCCACACAGAAGAAGACGTCTCCGCCATGCTCGGCGCCATCGGCGCGAAAAGCATCGACGCGCTATTCGACGAAATCCCGCCCGCGCTTCTGAGCGGAACGCTCGACGATGTTCCGGAGGGACTGTCCGAGATGGCGGTGGCGCGGCTGATGCAGGCGCGTGCCTCGGCCGACGGATTCTGGTCGAATTTCATCGGCGCCGGGGTGTACGAACACCACATTCCCGCGGCGATCTGGCAGATCACCACGCGCGGCGAGTTCTATTCGGCCTATACGCCCTATCAGGCCGAAGCGAGTCAGGGCACGCTGCAACTGATCTACGAATACCAGACGATGATGACGCGGCTGACCGGGCTCGACGTGTCGAACGCCTCCCTCTACGACGGGGCCTCGGCGCTGGCGGAGGCGGTGCTGATGGCGGTCAGGTCGCACAAGACCTCGCGCCGCGTGCTGGTGCCGAAGACGGTGCACCCGATCTACCGCCGCGCCGCACTCACAACGGTGAAGAATCAGGGCATCGAACTGGTCGAGCTCGATTACGATGCGGCGAGCGGCAGGACGGTACTGCCCGCCGACGCCGGCGTTTTCGCCGGTCTGGTGATTCCGCAGCCCAACTTCTTTGGCGTGCTGGAAGACGTGCACGCGCTGACCGACTGGGCGCACGAAAACGGCGCGCTGGCGATCGCGCTGGTCAACCCGACGACGCTGGCGGTACTGGAAGCGCCCGGCAAGTGGGGAACGGCCGGGGCCGACATCGCGGTGGGCGAAGGCCAGCCGCTGGGCGCGCCGATGGCCTCGGGCGGTCCCTACTTCGGCTTCATGTGCTGCCGCCAGGCCTTCGTGCGGCAGATGCCGGGCCGCATCGTCGGCCGCACCGTCGACCTCGACGGCAAACCCGGTTTCGCGCTGACCTTGCAGGCCCGCGAGCAACATATCCGCCGTTCCAAGGCGACCTCCAACATCTGCACCAACCAGGGCCTGGTCGTCACTGCGGCGACACAATACCTGTCGCTGCTGGGCCCGCAAGGCCTCGCTCGCGTCGCCTCCACGAGCCATGCCAGCACCGTCGCGCTGGCGGAACGCCTTGCCGCGATTCCCGGCGTGACCCGCGCGTTCGCGAGCCCGTTTTTCCATGAAGTGGTGCTCAAACTCAAGGACAACGCACACGACGTGCTGCGCGCGCTGCGCGCACAGGGCATCCTTGGTGGGCTCGACATCTCCGGCTGGTATCCGGAGCTTGGCCAGGCCATCCTGGTGTGTGTCACCGAAACCAAGACCGATGCCGATCTCGACCATTACGTGCAGCAAATGGAGCGTATCCTGTCGAAGCGGCGCGAGGCGCCGCCGTGCGCGTACAAGAGCTGATTTCTTGTCCGCGAAGGACGCGAAGGAACCCCAGGGACGATTCACGTTTTTCTTCGCGAACCTTCGCGTCCTTCACGGATGAATGATTTTCAAAGGAGAGCAAACATGGCAGTCACACTAGGCGGCACCCCCATCGAAGTGTCCGGCAACTTCCCCAAGGTCGGCGACACGGCACCCGGCTTCAAGCTGGTCGACAAGGATCTGGCCGACGTCTCGCTCGCCGGGTTCGCGGGCAAGAAGAAAATCCTCAACATCGTGCCGAGTCTGGACACTCCGGTGTGCGCCATCTCGACGAAGAAATTCAACGACGCCGCCTCCGACACGGTCGCCGTGCTGGTGATCTCCGCCGACCTGCCGTTCGCGCAAAGCCGCTTCTGCGGCGCCGAAGCCCCCAACGTCGTCACGCTGTCGACCCTGCGCGGCGGTGCCGAATTCAAGCGCAACTACGGCGTCGACATCACCAGCGGCCCGCTCGCCGGTGTCACCGCGCGCGCGGTCGTCGTGCTGGACGAAGCCAACAAGGTGCTGCACACCGAGCTCGTGCCGGAGATCAAGCAGGAGCCGAACTACGAGGCCGCGCTGGCCGCCTTGAAATAGCCCCGCTCGCCGATTCCTGAAAACCATGCTGATCTTCGATCATTCCCGTCACGGCCGCACCGCCACGGCCCAGCTGCCTGCCACCGCTGGCAGCCTCGACGACCTGCCCGCAGCGCTGCGCCGCCGCGACGCGCCCGCGCTGCCCGAGGTGTCCGAGCTCGATGTGGTGCGCCACTACACGCGGCTTTCGCAGAAGAACTTCTCGATCGACACGCAGTTCTACCCGCTCGGTTCGTGCACCATGAAGTACAACCCGCGCGCATGCAACACGCTGGCGATGCTGCCGCAATTTCTCGCGCGTCACCCGGCGAGCCCGGACGACACGGGCCAGGGCTTCCTCGCCTGCATGTTCGAACTGCAGGAGATGCTGCAGGAAGTGTCCGGCATGGCCGCGGTGTCGCTGGCGCCGATGGCCGGCGCGCACGGCGAATTCGCCGGGGTGGCGATGATCCGCGCCTATCACGACGCGCGCGGCGACACCGCACGCCGCGAAATCATCGTGCCCGACGCCGCGCACGGCACCAACCCCGCGACCGCGACGATGTGCGGCTACACGGTGAAGGAAATCCCCACCGACGCGAGCGGTTCGGTCGATCTCGCCGCGCTGCGCGCGGCGGTGGGGCCGCAGACGGCGGGGCTGATGCTGACCAACCCCTCGACCCTCGGCGTGTTCGAGAAGACCATCGTCGACATCCAGAAGATCGTGCACGACGCCGGCGGTCTCCTGTACTACGACGGTGCCAACCTCAACGCCATCCTCGGCAAGGTGCGTCCCGGCGACATGGGTTTCGACGTCATCCATCTCAACCTGCACAAGACCTTCTCCACCCCGCACGGCGGCGGCGGTCCCGGCGCGGGCCCGGTGGGCGTGTCCGAACGCCTGCTGCCCTTCCTGCCGATTCCGCTGGTGCTGAACGACCGTGGCTTCTGCCGCCTTGCCACCGAAACCGACCGCCCTCAGTCGATCGGTCGCCTGTCGGCCAACCTCGGCAATGCCGGCGTGCTGATGCGCGCCTACGTCTACGCGCGCATGCTCGGCCGCGCCGGCATGCTGCGCGTCGCCGAATACGCCACGCTCAATGCCAACTACCTGATGGCGAAGCTGCGCGATGCGGGGTTCGAGCTTGCCTACCCCGAGCGCCGCGCCAGTCACGAGTTCATCGTCACGCTGAAGAAACTGAAGGACGCCACCGGCGTGTCCGCGATGGATTTTGCCAAGCGCCTGCTCGACTACGGCTTCCACGCGCCGACCACCTACTTCCCGCTGCTCGTGCCGGAATGCCTGCTGATCGAGCCGACCGAGACGGAAAGCCGTGCAACACTCGACAGTTTCGTCGAAGCCATGACAGCGATCCGCCACGAAGCCGAAACCCATCCCGAACTCGTCAAGGGCGCTCCGCATACCCTGCCGGTGCGCCGTCTCGACGACGTGCGCGCCGCACGCGAGCTCGATCTGGCGTACCGGCCGGCGGGGTGAACATGGGCGAGCCGGTCAGTCCGTTCAAGGGCAAGACCGGTGTGCAGCGCGTTCTCAGTGCAGCCGGCTATTCCTGGGCCGGGCTCCGGGCGGCCCTGCGCCACGAGGACGCGTTCCGCCAGGAAGTCCTGATGTTTGTGGTATTGCTGCCGCTCGCCGTGTATCTCGGCGACACCGGCATCGAGCGCGCGCTGCTGATCGCCCCGCTGTTCGGCGTCCTCATCGTCGAATTGCTGAATGCCGCGCTGGAAGCGCTGGCCGACCGGGTGTCGCTGGAGCGCCACCCGCTCATCCAGCGCGCCAAGGACATGGGCAGCGCCGCGGTGATGCTCGCACTGGCGAACGTGCTGGCAGTGTGGGGGCTGGTCTTGTTCGGCTGAATGGTCAATAATTGTGCCGCTTCACGGCAGGCACGATGATTGCAGGTCGAAGGGCCCATACTGCAATCCGGCTGCGCTTTGCATAACCCGAACAACAAGCATGTGCGTTTGACCTCGACCGCGTGAACCTGAAACCCGCCTGCCTGCTGCTGTGCCTCGCCCATGTCCATTCCGCGATGGCGCTCGGGCTTGGCGATCTGGAGGTGCGTTCCGCCCTCGGGCAACCGCTGCATGCGACGGTGAGGATCATCGCGGCGGGCGCGGTCGATGCCGCCGACTGCTTCACCCTGCAACCCGCCGCCGACGCCGTATCGGCATTGCCACGCACTCGGCTCGATCTCGAACGTCGCGGCGAGCAGACCCTGCTGCACATTCGTTCGGCACAGTCGGTCAACGATCCGATCCTGCAATTTTCCGTCACCACCGAATGCGAAACCCGCCTGCAGCGTGAATATGTGCTGCTGCTCGATCCCCCCAGCGTGATCGCGCCGCCCGCGGTGACCGACGCGCTCCCTGCAGCCCCGGCTGCCGTCAATGCGGCCACCGCCCGGTCGGCGCAACCGGCCAAACCGGCCCAGGCGTCCTCCAGGCCGGACAGGATGCGCGCACGAAACGCAAGCGCCCGTCCGCGCACGCAGGCTCCGGCAGCCCCTCGTCTGGTGCTATCCGGCCGCCGGCTCGCCCACGTGGGGGCAGACGGTCTGGCGCTGCGCCTCGATACCGGTCTGCCCGATCTCGACCGCCCGCGCACCGAAACGCTCACGCCCACCGAACTGTCGGACGAGAACACCGCACTGACCCGCAAGCTGGCGCACCTGGAATCCCAGCTGGTCGAGCTGCAGCGGCGCAACGCGGCGCTCGAAACGCGCAAGCCCACGCGCTCGAATACAGCGAACGCACCCGCCGGCGCGCCACAACCCGCCGGCCGGCCGCAGTGGCCGCTTTATCTGCTGCTCGCCGGCCTCGTCACCGGGGCGGGCGGCCTCGTCGTCTGGATGCGGCGCCGCAATCGCGCCGGCCTGAATCTGCCGGACGACGCATGGCAGGCACACCCGCCGGCGCCGCAACCGCTTGCCGTCGCGACCCCCGCCGCGGACGACTGGGCCGATGCCGCCGAGCCGATACGGATGACCGACGATGCGGCCGAACGCGCACCTGCCGTCGAGCCGCAACGTCGCACCGAGCCCATGTTCGGCATGACGCCCGCGGACGACAGCACGGAAGTGCGGGACGACATCCTCGACCAGGCCGAGGTGTTCATGGCGCACGGCCACGGCGAACTTGCCATCCACCTGTTGCAGGAGCACCTGCGCGAAGCGCCGGACGAGTCGCCGGTGCCGTGGCTGTTGCTGCTCGACCTGCTGCATCGCGACGGCGATAGTGCCGGGTATGCCGCCGCCAGCACACAATGCCGCCGCCACTACAACATCGATCTCAGCCGGCCGCCGGTTTCCCAGGATGTCGACGTCGAACCCGGACCAGGCCTGGAGGCCTACCCTCACGTCACGGATCGTCTGATACAGGTGTGGCAGTCCGCCGACATCGACGCTTTCTTCCGCGAGCTCATCTACGACAATCGCGGCGGCACGCGCATCGGCTTCGAACCGGGCGCCTACCGCGACCTCCTGCTGTTGCGCGCGATCGCCGAGGACGCGCTGCCGCACGCGCACTGAACACACGCCCGGCTTTCACGCGACGGCGCGACCACCGTGGACGGAGCACGAATCCGCAGGACGCACTGCGTATAATCCTAAAAACCGCAGTTGACCGTTCTCTGCCTCCGTGAATGCCGCATGAACGCTGAACATTCTGCCTTCGACCGCCTTCACCTGTCGGGTGAGTTCGCTACGCACCCGCTGGCACGCCTGCTCACGCGCCAGCCTTTGTC
>JANJXF010000090.1 GCA_024709165.1 Thiobacillus sp.
AGAACAGGGCCCGCCCGGCGGACAGGATGAAGCCGCTCATTTCCGGGTCCTTGGCGATCTCGTCGTAGGCCATGGAAGCGACCTTGTCGAAATAGGGCTTCTGCGCGACAGCGGCCTTGTTGAGGTCGCTCATCAACAGGGCGCGCGTGTTCCAGCCGTGCGTCTTGGTCTCGCCCTCGCTGTTGACGTAGGTGATCGTCTTGAGGCCGGGCGTCCAGGTGTTGCCGATCGGCCACGCGGGATAGATGATCCAGTAGACGATGGAAAAGACCACCGTCGCGTAGAAGGTCCACACCCACCATGCAGGCAACGGGTTGTTGTATTCCTGCAGATCACCATCCCAGGCGTGGCCGGTGGTCTGTACGGAGTGGGCTGACGGTTTGTGATCGCTCATTGCTTGTCCTTGTTGACGTCCTGTTCGTCAAGGAAGGGGATATCGCGGTAGGACTCGAGTTTCTGCCCGCGCTTCCGGCTGCCATAGACGTAGATCAGTATGCCGATGAAGGTGACGAAAAAAATGATCAGCGCCAGCGGCTTGGTGTTCTCCGGACGGGAAAACCACGTTAGCCATTCCATGTCAGCCCCTGGCGCGTGCGCTCAACGAACGTCGACGAAGGCGTCGTCGCTGTACTTGCTGAAATCGACCATGGTGCCGAGCACCTGCAGGTAGGCGACCAGCGCATCCATTTCGGAGATGCCCGAAGGATCGCCGTCGTAGTTGCCGAAGTTGGCCTGCTCGACGAGGTTCTTGCGGGCGTCCGGAATGTGCAGCTGGGGCGCGACGGTTTCGCCGAACTTGGTGACGTTGGCGTCGTATTCGGCGCGGGACAGCGAATACGGCACGCCAACCTTGCGCAGCGCCCTCATGCGCGCCTCGATATCGGAAATGTCGAGCTTGGTGGTGAGGAGCCAGGGATAGTTGGGCATCACCGACACCTCGACCATCGAGCGCGGCGCGACCAGGTGCTGCACGTGCCATTCGTTGGAATACTTGCCGCCGACGCGCGCCAGGTCCGGCCCGGTGCGCTTGGAACCCCACTGGAACGGATGGTCGTACTGCGACTCGGCGGCGAGCGAGTAATGGCCGTAACGCAGCTTCTCGTCGCGGAAGGGACGGATCATCTGCGAATGGCAGGTATAGCAGCCCTCGCGCATATAGATGTCGCGACCGCGCTGTTCCAACGGCGTATAGGGTCGCACGCCCTCGACCTTCTCCACGGTCTTGTCGATGAGAAACAGGGGGGCGATCTCGACCAGGCCGCCGACGCTGATCGCCAGCATGGTGAGCACGGCCATCAGGCCGACGTTGGTTTCAACCCATTCGTGCTTGAAATTGAAGTTCATGTCCGGTTCCCTGTCCTGTCACGCATGCGCCAGCTTGCCCGCCACCGCGGCGGCATTTTCACGCTGGCCCTGGCGGATGGTCATGAACATGTTCAGGGCCATCATCGCCGTACCGGTGAGGAAGAACATGCCGCCGATGGCGCGCATGGCGTAGAAGGGCATCATTTTCGCGACGGACTCGGCGAACGAGTACTGCAGGTTGCCGAATTCGTCGAAGGAGCGCCACATGAGGCCCTGGGTGATGCCGGAAATCCACATCGCGACGATGTAGAGCACGATGCCGATGGTGGCGAGCCAGAAGTGCCACTCGATCATGCGCGGACTCCACATGCGGGTGTTCCACAGGCGCGGCATCATGTGATAGAGCGAGCCGAAGGAGATCATCGCCACCCAGCCGAGCGCGCCGGAGTGCACATGACCGACGGTCCAGTCGGTGTAATGGCTCAACGCGTTGACTTCCTTCAGCGACATCATCGGGCCTTCGAAGGTCGACATGCCGTAGAACGACAGCGCGACGATCATGAAGCGCAGCACGGGGTCGGTGCGCAGTTTGTCCCAGGCACCGGACAGGGTCATGATGCCGTTGATCATGCCGCCCCAGGAGGGCATCAGCAGCAGGATGGAGAACGCTGCGGCGAGCGACGAGGTCCAGTCGGGCAGCGCAGTCCAGTGCAGGTGGTGGCCGCCGACCCACATGTACATGAAGCACAGGGCCCAGAAGTGGACGATCGACAGGCGATAGGAATAGATCGGCCGGCCGGCGTGCTTGGGCACGAAGTAGTACATCATGCCGAGGAAGGCGGCGGTGAGGAAGAAACCCACCGCGTTGTGGCCGTACCACCACTGCGTCATCGCGTCCTGCGTGCCGGCGAACAGGCTGTACGACTTCATCGAGAACAGGTCGATCGGCATGGCCAGGTTGTTGAAGGTGTGCAGCAGCGCAGTGGCGAGGATGAAGCCCAGGTAGAACCAGTTGGCGACGTAGATGTGCGGCTGCTTGCGCCGCATGATGGTGCCGACGAACACGATCAGGTAGCTCACCCACACGGCTTCGATGAGGATGTCGATGGGCCATTCCATCTCGGCGTATTCGCGGGCCTGCGTGTAGCCCAGCACGTAGGAGACGGCAGCGAGCACGATGACCGTCTGCCAGCCCCAGAAGGTGAAGCTCGCGAGACCATCGGGGAACAGGCGCGCCTGACAAGTGCGCTGAACGACGTAGTAGGACGTGGCGAACAGCGCCGAACCGCCGAAGCCGAAGATCACGGCACTGGTGTGAACCGGGCGGAAACGGCCGAAGGAGAAATACGGGCTGTCGAAGTTGAGGAAGGGCCAGGCGAGTTCGGAGGCGATCCACACCCCCACGCACATGCCGACCACCGCCCAAACCAGGGACATGACGGCGAATTTCTTGACGATGTCGAAGTTGTACTGCTCTGCGGGTTCAGCGCCGGAAGGCGTGTCAGTCGCCATGGACCTCTCCTATTTTTCCCGTGAACGGGTTTACCGCCTAAAAGACTATTAAAGATTGTTCTTGGTATAAGCTGAAGAGGGCGGATTATAGATAACCCGCCATCCGCCCGCAAGCGGCGCCACTTCATCCGATCAATGCGGGACCGGCGTTGCCAGCAGGGTGTGCAGGTCCTGAACGATGGCGGTCGGGCTGCTGCCATAAGGCATCAGCAGGCGCAGACGGCCACGCGGGTCGAAGACGTAGGTGCCCGCGCTGTGGTCGATCAGATAATCGTTGGGACCCTTCTCCACCGTTTTTTGATAGACCACGCGGAAGCTTTTCGCCAGGCGGGCGAGCTCGCCGGAGCCGGCATGGGCGCCGAGAAAGCTCGCATCGAACGCCGGAACGAACTGCGCCAGCAGCTCGGGGGTGTCACGCTCAGGGTCGACGGTGACGAAGATCACCTGCACGCGCGCGGCGTCCGGGCCCAGCTGGCGCATGGCCTCGGCGAAGTCGGACAGGGTGGTGGGACAGACATCCGGGCAATGGGTGTAACCGAAGAACATCGCCACGGCCTTGCCGCGGAAATCCGCCAGGGTAACGCTGCGCCCGGTATGGTCGACGAGGGTGAAATCGCCTCCCAGCCCGGCATCGGTAATGTCGGTGGCGAGGAACTGCGTGGCCGGCGACTGCGGCTGACACGCGGCGAGGCCGAGCAGGGCCGCGCACGCCAGCGCCGCGATGCCGGCCTTCACGCCTTCAACTGTTCGAAGAGCTGGCCGGGCATGTCGGCCAACCGGTACTTGCCCGACTCCACCGCCTTGGCGAGTTTTTCCAGCGTGGTGTCCTCGAGCAGGTCGATGATTTTCGCCTTCACCGGCTTCCAGCGAAAATGCAGCGGGCAGGCGGTTTCGTCGCTGCATTTCTTCAGGCCCAGCAAGCAACTCTGGGTGAACGCCGGACCTTCGGTCAGAAGCAGGATATTCATGAGGGTAATCTCTGCGCCCGATTCGCGCAGACAGAAGCCACCGAGCCGCCCACGAAAGGAAAACAGCAGGTTGCCCTTGGCAAGATTCTGCAGGATCTTGGCGAGATAGGGTGCAGGCACGCCGAGCTTGGACGCGATGTCCTTGTTCAACACGGGCGTCGCGTTCGGCTGCGTCGCCATGTAGATGAGCGCCTGCACGGCGTACTGGCTGGTTCTGGAGAGAATCATTTCAAGACTCTGGATCGGGCCTCGAGGCAATATAAAACAATGCCGTCCGAATATCCAGTTAATCGCACACCGAACGCGGGGGTATTCTGGCGAGCCCGGCCGGGCGCAGATCCCGGAATTTCAGCGCGGGCGGTGCCGAAAATCCGTTTCCGATGTCCCCGGAGCACGCGCACCCCGATCGGCGGATCACCGGGGGCACACGTCAGGCCGCCAGCTCGACACCTCCGGCCACCCGGCTTCGCAGGGTGCGATGCCGAGACACGGACCGGGCAGGCGTCGATGCAGTGTGGCGAGATTGTCTTCCACACACGCCATCGCGGGGTCGATGACATTGGCGACCCAGCCCGCCCACGGCACGCCGCGTCGCATGACCGCATCCGCGGTGAGCAGCGCGTGATTGAGGCAACCCAGGCGCAGGCCGACGACCAGCAGCACCGGCAGGCCGAGGCGCGCGGCGAGGTCGGCCATGTCTTCGCGGTCGTTGAGCGGCACGCGCCAGCCGCCCGCGCCTTCGACCACGACCGTGTCGGCGCCTGCCGCCAGACGCGCGAACGCATCGGCGACACGGTCCAGTTCGATGCGCACGCCCGCCTGTGCGGCGGCGATGTGCGGGGCAATTGCCGCGTCGAAGCGGTAGGGGTTGACGTCGTCGACGTCGGCCGCGACATTCGCCGCCTGCATCAGTACGCTCACGTCCTCGTTCGGCGCCCCCGGCGCGCAGCCTGCGGCCACCGGCTTCATCACCGCGACGCGCAGGCCCTGCGCGCGCAGCGCATGGACCAGCGCCACGGCGACGCGCGTCTTGCCGACGCCGGTGTCGGTGCCGCTGACGAAATAGCCGCGCGGCACTGGACACGAGGCGTAGTGCGCGGCCATGTTCAGCCGCCGGCGCGCTTGCGGGCGATTTTCATCTGGATCACCTGGCGACCGTCCTCGAGACGGGTCTTGTCGCCAGCCCAGGCGTGGCCGTAGATCACCTCGAAGCTGGCGGGCAGGCGGCCGTCCACGCGGTGCGCTTCGTAGGCTGCCTGCAGCCGCGCCCACGCCGCCTTGCCGAACAGGCCGCGCTGGCGTGCGGCCGCCGCGTTGTGCGCGCCGAGGCCCTTGAGATCGCGCATCAGCGCGGCGAGGTCGGGATAGGTGAGGGTGAGCATCTCCATCTCCATCACCGGATGCGCGAAGCCGGCGTGCACCAGCATGTCGCCGATATCGTGCAGGTCGACGAAGCGGTTGACGTGCGGCGCATCGTCGATCGCACGAAAAGCGGCGCGCAATTCCTTCAGCGTGTCGGGACCGAAGGTGGCAAACAACAGCAGGCCGCCCGGCGCGAGCACGCGCTGAAAACCCTTCAGCGCGGCTTCGAGGTCGTGCGCCCATTGCAGGGCGAGACTCGACCAGGCCATCTGTACGCTGCCCCCGGCCAACGGCAGGCGGCCGAGATCGGCGCACAGCAGATGCACGGGGTGCGCGCCGTGCGGCGTGAAACGTTGCAAGGTACGCTGCGCCCAGCCCGGCTGCGGCAGCCGCGCACGCGCCGCGGCGAGCATGCCCGGCGCAATGTCGAGGCCGCAAAGGTCGGCGTCGGGATAGCGGGTGCGCAGATGCGCGAGGCCATAACCCGTGCCGCATCCCGCATCGAGTATGCGATGCGGTTGCAGGTTCATGAAATCGAGCCGCGCCAGCAGGCGGTCGCAGACTTCGCGCTGAAGCACGGCATGGGCGTCGTAGCCGGGCGCGGCGCGGTCGAATGCACGGCGCACCTCGGCGAAATCAAGTGCATGGACCGGTCCGGGCGCGACGTTTGTTCCCTCGCCCGCTTGTGGGGCGGAGCAGGCGCGATGATCCCGCTCATTCCCCACGGACGAACCCTCCAATTTCCACCGCCACCGCATTGGGATGCGACAGGTGCGGCGCATGCGCGGCGCGCGCGATGTCCACATGCCGGGCGTGCGGCAGCGTTGCGGCCATCCACGCGCCCGCGCCGGGCGGGATGAGGGTGTCGAGCGCGCCGTGCAGCACCAGCGTCGGCTGCGCGACGCGCGGCAACTCGGCACGCAGGTCGGTGTTGCGCAGAATGTCGAGCCCTGCGGCGAGAGCGCTGCGATCGGCCGGGCCACCGGCGAAGAGCGTCTGCCGCAGCCGTTGCAGCAGTGCACGCTGCCCCTCCACGCTCCGCGTCTGCAGACCGAGAAAGCGCATCAGCGTGGCCTCGGGGTCGGCGAGCAGGGCGGCGCCGAAGGCATCGAGATCAGCGGCCGCGATGCCGGCCGACCAGCCATCGGCAGCGACGAAACGCGGCGTCGTGCCCAGCAACACCAGGCGGGCGACACGCTGCGGGTGATCGAGCGCGGCGCGCAGCGCGACCTGTCCGCCGAGCGACCAGCCGGCAAGTGTCGCGCCGTCGGGCAAGGCGTGCGCGAGATCGGCGGCCCAGGCCGCGAGCGTGTTCGTTGCAAGCGGCGCGCGGCCGCCGTGTCCCGGCAGGTCGAAGGCGCGCACATCGAAGTCGTCGGCGAGGCGCTCGGCGAGCACGTCGAACACCCGGGCGTTCATGCCCCAGCCGTGAACCAGCGCAAGAACCGGCCTAGACGACGGCATGCAGCGCCTCCACCAGGCGGGCGACGTCGGCCTCGCTGTGCGCGGCCGACAGCGTGATGCGCAGGCGCGCGGTGCCGGTCGGCACGGTGGGCGGACGGATCGCCGGCACCCACAGGCCGCGCGCGCGCAGCGCCTGGGCGACGCGCAGCGCTTCGGCGTTGGCGCCGATGAGCAGCGGCTGGATCGCCGTCGTCGAATCCATGAGCGTGCCGCGCGGCAGGGTGGCGAGCCCGGCGCGCAACTGCGCGATGCGGGCGTGGAGGCGCGCGCGGCGCTCATCGCCCGCTTCGATCTGGCGCAGACTTTCGATGAGGCAGGCGGCGAGCAGCGGCGGCGAGGCGGTAGTGTAGACATAGGGCCGCGCCGTCTGCACCAGCCAGGCGATGAGGTCGGCGTGCGCCGCGACCGCCGCGCCGGCGACGCCGGCCGCCTTGCCGAGGGTGGCGAGATAGACCACGCGGTCGCTGGCGCGGGCGCGGTCGGTGAGCCCGCCCCGGCCATTGCCGAGCACGCCGAAGCCGTGCGCGTCGTCGAGATAGAGCCAGGCGTCGTGGCGCTCGGCAAGATCGAGCAGTGCGTCGACCGGCGCGATGTCGCCGTCCATACTGAATACCAAGTCGGACACGATGAGCTTGTCCGCCGCCTTGCTCGCGGCGAGCTGGCCTTCGAGCTGCGCCAGATCGAGGTGGCGATAGCGGGTGAACGCGGCACCCGAAAGCTGCGCGCCGTCGATGAGCGAGGCGTGGTTGAGGCGATCGGCGAAGACTTCGCTGCGCCGCCCGGCGAGCGCGGTGATGACGCCGAGATTGGCCTGGTAGCCGGAGGAGAACAGCAGCGCGGCGGGCTTGCCGACGAAGCGCGCGAATGCGGTTTCGAAGTCATGATGGTAGCGGTGCTGGCCGCTGACGAGATGCGCGGCGCCGGCACCGACGCCGCACGCATCGAGCGCGGCGCGGGCGGCTGCGACCAGCGCCGGATCGGCGGCAAGGCCCAGGTAGTCGTTGCTGCAGAACGCGAGCAGCGTCTCGCCGTCGACTTCGAGCGCTGCGCCCTGCATACCATCGCGCAGCGGGCGGTGACGCTCCAGGTGTTCGGCCCGTGCCGCCGCCAGCCCCTGCTGCAGGCGGGCCAGCGCCGGATGGCTCACAGCGGCGTCAGTCCCAGCGTATCGAACAGCCGCTGATCGCGCTCCCATTCGGGGTTGCCGGTGGTCAGCAGCTTGTCGCCGTAGAAGATGGAATTGGCGCCGGCGAGGAAGCACAGCGCCTGCGTGGCATCGCTCATCTGCTGACGCCCGGCGGACAGGCGCACCAGGCTTCGCGGCAGCGCGATGCGCGCCACCGCTACGGTGCGCACGAATTCGAGAGGTTCGAGTGCCGGGGTATCGGCGAGTGGCGTGCCTTCGACGCGCACCAGCATGTTGATCGGCACCGATTCGGGCTGCGGGTCGAGCGCGGCGAGCTGCGCGATGAGCCCGGCGCGCTGCACGCGCGACTCGCCCATGCCGACGATGCCGCCGCAGCATACGTTCAGTCCCGCTTTGCGCACGCGCGCCAGAGTGTCGAGGCGATCCTGGTATTCGCGCGTGGAAATGATCTCGCCGTAGAACTCGGGCGCGGTGTCGAGGTTGTGGTTGTAATAGTCGAGACCGGCGGCCTTCAGTTGCTCCGCCTGGCCGTCCTTCAGCAGGCCCAGGGTGGCGCAGGTTTCCATTCCCAGCGCCTTCACCTCGCGCACCATTTCCACCACCGAGTCGAGATCATTGGATTTCGGTCCGCGCCAGGCGGCGCCCATGCAGAAACGGGTGGCGCCGGCGGTGCGCGCGGCGCGTGCGGCGTCCAGCACGGTGTCGAGCGCGAGCATCGCCTGCTTCTCGACGCCGGTGTCGTGGCGCGCCGACTGCGGACAGTAACTGCAATCCTCCGGGCAGCCGCCGGTCTTGATCGACACCAGGGTGGAACGCTGGATGCGGTTGGGATCGAAATGCGCGCGATGCACGGTCTGCGCACGGAACATCAGGTCGGCGAACGGCAGTTCGAACAGCGCCCGAATGGCGTCGAGGCTGCGCGGCGGAATCTCCGCGGTGGCAACGGAAGCAGCGCCGATGTCCGGCGTCGTCATGTCATTCATTCCTCGACCTCGATATCCATGTCCTGCCACGGCTCGCGCGCCGCGCGGAAAATGTCGTAAAGCGCCCACGGCACGATGATCGCGACCGCGAGTCCTTGCACCAGAACCAGTCCCTGCCAGCCGTCGAGCAGGCCATAGATCCCCGGTCCGAGCACCATCAGGCTCCCCATCACGCCATAAAAACGGTAGCCTGCCCACTTGTTGTAATGCACGGCGCGCGCATCGGGATGGTGGGCGATGCTGGCGTAGACGAAGATCGACGCGCCAAGCCAGATCATCAACGGCGGCAGCGACATCACCAGGGGAAGAAACGTGACGTGCTGATCGGCCAGCAGCTTGCCGACGAGAAGCGCGGTGAGCGAGACCAGCAGCGCCGCCACGGTAAAAATGTTGAACAGTTGCGCGGCACGGCGGCAGGAGGACGCGGGGATCAGGCGGTGCGCGGTCATGCCGCGCATTGTCTGCGGCGCCGCCACGGCTGTCAAACAAGGAACCAGGACAAATTGAACATTCGCTCAATATTCAGGCAACTCGTTCCGCCGGCCTGCCTGCTGTGCGGGGCGGACGCCGGAATGCATCCCGTCTGCGCCGCCTGTCGGGACGACCTGCCCTGGCACGTTCAGCCGCAGTGCCCGCGCTGCGCCAGCCCCTCGCCCGGCGGGGCGACCTGCGGCGCCTGTCTCAAACGCGCGCCGGCGTTCGATCGTACCGTCGCTGCACTGGCCTACGCCTTCCCCGCCGACCGCCTGGTGCCGCGCCTGAAATACGGCGGCCAGCTCGCCGCCGCACCGCTGCTTGGCGCCTGTCTCGCCGAAGCCGCCGTCGACGCGCCGCGTCCCGACCGTCTTGTCGCCATGCCGTTGCATCCCGCGCGACTGCGTCAGCGCGGCTTCAATCCCGCCACCGAACTCGCGCGCATCGTCGCCGAACAGCTCGGCGTGCCGCTGGATGCCGGCTGTTGCCGCCGCGTGCGCGACACTCCGCCGCAGGTCGCGCTGAAATACGACGCGCGCCGCCGCAACGTGCGTGGCGCGTTCGCCTGCAGTGGCGACGTCGCCGGCCTGCATCTCGCTCTGGTCGACGACGTCATGACCACCGGCACCAGCCTCGACGAGCTCGCCGCCACCTTCAAGCGCGCCGGCGCGCGCGAAGTGAGCTGCTGGGTGGCGGCACGCACGCTGCCACCGGGTGAGACGCGCTGAGCCCTGCATGCCTCACGAGTCCCACGAATGCCTTGTGACACCGTGCGCACAACGCCATCCATCGGAGCCTGCCTTCCTTCACCAGCAGATCATCCTAAAAACCTCAGTTGACCGCTCGTTCGTCCGCCCGCATCGCATGAATGTCCGCTTCTGTGCTTGCTCACCTTCGCCTGCCGGTTGAAACCACGACGCGCCCGCTGGCACGTCCCACCGAGGTTTTGCGGATTATCCTAAAAACTGCAGTTGACCGCTCATAATCCTCACGAAAGTCGCATGAGTACAAGATTTTTTGCCTTCGATACCGTTTATCTGATGGGTGAGACCGCTACGCACCCGATGGCACGCCTGCTCGTGCGCCTGCCTTTGTC
>JANJXF010000097.1 GCA_024709165.1 Thiobacillus sp.
ACCGTTCAAGGAGGCCTACTTCGACATCCTCTACGGACAGGGCATTTCGCGCGAAGGCGAAATCATCGAGCTCGGCGTCGCCCACAAGTTCATCGACAAATCCGGCGCCTGGTACGCCTACAACGGCGAGAAGATCGGCCAAGGCAAGGACAACGCACGCGAATTTCTGCGCGAGCGCCCGGAAATCGCCCACGAGATCGAGGCGAAGATCCGCGCCGCCGTCGGCGTCAACAACCCGGTCGTGACGGAAGAGGATGAAGCCGAATTCGAGGAAGCCTGAGGCCGGCGACCTGCGCGGGCGTGCGCTGGCGCACCTGACGCGGCGCGAGCACACACGCACCGAACTCGCACGCAAGCTCGTGGCCGGCGGCTTCGCCGCCGGGGACGTGGAGCCGCTGCTCGACGAATTCGAGGCGCGCAACTGGCTGTCCGACCGCCGCTTCGCCGAGAGCTGGGTCGCCGATCACCGCGATCGCGCAGGCCGCATCAAGCTTGCGTTCGACCTGCGCCGGCACGGCGTCGCCGAAGCGCTCATCGACGACGTGCTGGCGAGTCAGCGCGACAGCGAAGCCGCCCGCGCCCGCACCGCGTGGGACAAGAAGTTCGGCATCCCCGCGGCAAACCCCGCCGAGCGGGCGAAGCAGATGCGTTTCCTGCAGGGCCGGGGCTTCGCACCGGACGTGATCCAGCGCGTCCTCAACGACCGGGGCGACGACTGACCCTGACCCCGCGCACCCCTACTTGCCGCTCAGATAGCGTGCCACCGCCTCGATTTCCAGCTCGGTGAGCTTGGAAGCGATCGAGTGCATCACCGCGTTGTCGTTGGTGCGCTCGCGGGTGTTGAAATCCTTCAACTGGGTGACCAGATAGCGCGCGTGCTGTCCGGCCAGACGCGGCAGCTTGTCCGTACCGGCAGCTTCGGCGCCGTGGCATGAAGCGCAGCTCGCCACCCCCGACCACTTGTTGCCGTTCTGGTAGATGTACTGCCCCACCGCCGCCAGCTCAGGCTCGGACACGCGATGCGTCTTCGCCGGTTTGCTGCTGAAGTAGGCGCCGAGCGCCGCCATGTCGGCGTCGTCGAGTCCCGCCGCCATCGAATTCATCGTGCCCTTGCGCAGCCCGCTCTTGAAGTCCGCCAGCTGCTTGGCGACATAAGCCGCATTCTGTCCTGCAAGACGCGGATACACGGCGTTGGAGTTTTCGCCGTCCTGGCCGTGACAGAGATGGCAGATCTGCGAAACGATGGCCTCGGCTCGGGCGAGATCGGCCGCCTGCGCGGCGCCCGCCGCAAGACCGGACGCGGCGAGGAAAGCAAGGATGCGAATCATGTGGAATCTCCGATAAATATGGTTATGTAACCGAGAATCATAACTGAAAGAACGCTTTCGTCCGTGACGCGACACGCACGACGCATGCACCGCCGCGAGGTCGCGACCCCGTGCGCAGGGACCCTCCTTTGCGCCCGGACGAGAGCGGTTGCAAGCTTCACTGGGCAGACACGCGGCTCGCTGTCCCCGACGCATGTCGGGGTGACGACAGCTCGCTGCTTGCCTACACGGCAAGTTCGCCCACCAGACGCGTGCGCTGCGCGGTTTCCGTCCCGGTGAGCGCGAATCCCTGCAACCGGCCGTCGGCATCGACGTGCAGTGCACAGACTCCACGCTCGCCGCATGCCACTTGCCAGCCGCCGATGCTGCCTGGTTTCGGCGGCAGCACCGCCACCGGATGCACCGGCGTCTTTACCATCACCGGCATGGCCGGGTAGATGACGGGCGTCGGCGTGCCGGTGAGCGTCGCGGCCAGCGCGCGCGCCTGCACCATCAGGGGCTGCACATACGGCAGGTTGACACCATCCACTTCGGCGCAGTCACCCAGCGCGTAGACACGCGGGACGCTGGCTTGCAACAGGCGGTCGACCTTGATGCCGCGCCCGGTGGCGATGCCGGCCGCCGCGGCGAGTACGGTGCGCGGCCGCAGCCCGATCGCCGACAGCACCACGTCGGCGGCGAGCGTCTCGCCGTTGTCGAGCGCGATTTCGAGCTCCTGCGCGCTGTACACGACGGCGCGGCCGGTACGGCCGAAGTGCCAGCGCACGCCCAGGGTGGCGAGGCTGTCGGCAAGCCGCTGCCCGGCTTCGGCGGGCAACAGCCGTTCGAGCGGCCAGTCGCCTAAATGCACGACGTCGACCGCGTAACCCGCCTGCGCGAGATCGTTGGCGAACTCGCAGCCGATCAGGCCGCCGCCCAGCACCACGACGCGTCGCTTGTCGGTGATGGCATCGCGGAACACGGCGTAGCCGGCGAGATCGTTCACTGTCAGCACCGCAGTGGCGGCATCGCCCTCGAGACCGTGCGGGAAGGGATCGGCACCAAGCGCGAGCACCAGGCGGCCATAGGCGATCTCGCCGCGGTCGGTGGCCAGACGCCGCGCCTGCGTGTCGATCGCCGTCACACGGGTGTGCGTGAGCACCGTGGCGCCGTAGTCGCCCGCCATCTTTTCGGCACGGGCGCTCGCCAGGGCGGCGGCCGCCTTGCCCGCGGCAAGCGCATTGGACAGGTTGGGCTTGGAATAGAAGGCGCCGTCGTCCGCGGTGACGAGCGTGACCGGAACCGCGGCGTCGCGCTTGCGGATTTCCTTCAGCAGCGTGTAGCCGGCGAGACCGGAACCGACAATGACGACCGGGCCGTCCGGCTGCGGCAGGAAGTCCTCCTCCCGCTGGGGGACGAGGGTTGGCGAGTGGGCGTCATCCATGGGATTCTCCTCGTGGGAGGCTGCGACTGACGCAGCCTCCGGGTGGCGATGGGACTCAGGCGGCGGCGATCTCGATCATCTCGAAGTCGGTTTTTGCCACGCCGCAATCCGGGCATTCCCAGCTCTCGGGCACGTCTTCCCAGCGGGTACCGGGAGCGATGCCGTGTTCGGGATCGCCTTTGGCTTCGTCGTAGATGTAACCGCACACAATGCATTGCCAGGCTTTCATGGTGTTTCCTTTCAAAAAGTAAGTCAGTCGATGTGATCGTCGTTCAGGCGCTGATTGCGTCTTTCTGTGCCTGGTAGTGCTTTGCGTGCTTTTCCTCGACCTTGGCGAGCGCGGCGAAGCGCTTGGCCGCTTTTTCCAGCACGCTCTTGAACATTTCCGCGTGTTCCTTCGATTCGGCGATCTGCTCGTCGATCTCCGCGACCGCATCGGTACGGCCTTCGATCATCGCCTCGTGGCGGAACTTCGGGTACATCTCGGTGTATTCGTAGGTTTCGCCCTCGATCGCATACTGCAGGCATTTTTCCGGAGTCATGGTCTCGGCGGCGAACAGCAGCTCGGCGTGGCCGAAGGCATGAAGCATTTCCTGGGCGGCGGTCTCCTCGAACACGCGGGCGGTTTCCTCGTCGCCGACTTTGCGACACAGGCGCGCGAACCACATGTACTTGATGTGGGCCATCGACTCGCCAGCGAACGCGGCTTCGAGATTCTGGATGGTGGGGGATTTGATGTTCTGCATGATCGGCTCCTGTGGTTGATTTACGATGTCAATCAAGACAGGTGCGATATTAGACAAAAGCGATAATTCAGTCCAGCGAATAATATAGATAGATTTGATTGATACTATCAATCATGCGTGGGTGATGAGGGGGGTCGGCTCGCCGACGGGTGCATGCGTCGCAGCACGGCTTCCAGACGCGCCATGCTGACGTAGAAGGTCGGCGTGATATACAGGGTCAACAGCTGAGAGAAAACCAGTCCGCCGACCACCGCGATGCCGAGGGGTCGGCGGGCCTCACCCCCGGCGCCGAAGCCGATGGCGATGGGCAGCGTGGCGAAGATGGCGGCAAACGTCGTCATCATGATCGGCCGCAGGCGCACCAGGCTCGCTTCAACGATGGCCTCCTCCGCGGTGAGACCCGCGCGTTGCCGGGTGAGGGCGAAGTCGATCATCATGATGCCGTTCTTTTTCACCAACCCGACCAAGAGAATGATGCCAACGAAGCTGAACACGTTGAGCTCGGCGTCGGTCAGCAGCAGCACGAGCAGCGCGCCGAACCCGGCCAGCGGCAGTGCGGTGAGGATGGTGAGCGGATGGCCGAGGTGCTCGTAGAGCACCGCGAGCACCATGTAGATCACAATGACGGTAAACAGCAGCAACAGCGGCAGTTGCACCGTCGATTCCTGGAATTTCTGTGCCGCGCCAGTAAACTGCACGGCGACCTCGGGCGGCACGACTTCGCGCGCCGCCGCCCGTGCCGTGGCGAGCGCGGTGTCGAGCGAAACGCCAGGTGCCAGACCGAACGACAGGGTGACCGCCGGTTGCTGCCCATAGTGGTGCACGGCAACCGGCCCCACACCCGCCTCCACGCGCGCCACGGCATCGAGGCGGACGATCGCGCCGCTCGCGGTGCGCAGTGGCAATTGTCCAATCACCGTCGGGTCGAGCTGCGCTTCGGGCAGCGCCTTGACGCGTATCACGTACTGGTCCGCGGCGGCGTAGATCTCGCCGATGCGCCGCCCGCCGAGCGCATCGTAGACTGTCTGCTGCAACTGCTCGGCGCTGATGCCGAGACGGGCGGCAGCCAGCGCATCGGGGACGACACGCAGCTCCGGATTGTTGAGTTCGAGATTGCTGCTGACATCGACCAGCATCGGCAACTCGTCCAACCGCTTTTCCACCATGACCGCCGCCTGCTTGAGGATATCGAAGTCTCCCGCAACCAGCGTCAACTGGTAGTCACTGCTGGAGATCAGCGAGCCGACGTTGATCGAAGCCGGATTGGTGAAGGTGATGTTGGCGCCGCCGAGGCCGCGCGTCGCCGCGCGCAACTCGTCGATGATCGTATCCGCGCCGGCACGCGTATCGCGCGGGGCGAGACGGATCACCAGACGGCCGAGGTTACTGCCGGTGGTGCCGCCGCCACCCTGCCCGGCCGACGACATCAGACCTTCGACCGCCGGATGCGCCTGCACGCGGGCGGCGAGTTCCTGCTGGCGCCGCGATAGTTCCTCGAAGGGGATGCCTTCGGGATACTGGACGCTGGCGAAAATCATGCCGGAGTCGACGCGTGGAATGAAGCCCTGTTTGACTTCACCGGCCAGCCACACCATGGCGCCGAGCACTGCGGCCGACAGCAGAAGCATGGCGCCGCGATGACGCATCGAGGCACGCAGCGTGGCGGCATAGACATCACGAAAACGGCCGAATGCGGCATCGAACGCGCGCGACAGCGCGTTGTCCGGCGTCCCCGGCGCCAGGCCGCGTGCACACAGCATGGGTGTGAGCGTCAGCGCGACCACGCCGGAGAGCAGCACGGCGACACCGATCGACACCGCAAACTCCTGGAACAGGCGCCCGATCATGTCGCCCATGAACAGGATGGGCAGGAACACCGCGGCGAGCGAGACGGTCATCGACACCACGGTGAAACCGATTTCCTGCGCACCGTCGAACGCCGCCTGCACGCGGGACTTGCCCATGTCGAGGTGGCGCGCGATGTTCTCGATCATCACCACCGCATCGTCGACGACGAAGCCGATCGCCAGGGTGATGGCCATCAGCGACAGGTTGTTGAGGCTGTAGCCGGCCAGATGCATGAAGGCAAAGGTGCCGAGCAGCGAACTCGGCAGCACCAGTGCGGCGATAAGCGTCGCGCGCAGATTGTGCAGGAAGGCATAGATGACCAGGATCACCAGCGCGAGCGCCAGCAGCAGGGTGAAATTCACTTCGCGCAGCGAGTCGCGCACGAAGCGCGAACGGTCGGAATGCACCTGCAGGCGCACGCCATCTGGCAGTTCCGCCTCGATCTCCGGCAGCATGGCGCGGATACGTTCGGCCACCTCGACGGTGTTCGCGCCGGGCTGACGCTGCACCGCCAGCACGATGGCGCGCGTGCCGTTGTACCAGGTGCGTGCCTTGTCGTTCTCCACGCCGTCTTCCGCGCGGCCGAGGTCGCGCACGCGCAATGCCGCGCCGTCCCGATAGGCGACGATGACATCGCCGAAATCCTCGGCATCGGCGCGCGCGGCCGGCGCCTTCACCGTGTACGAGCGTGTCGCGCCGTCGAGTGTGCCGGACGGCAGGTTGGGATTGGCCGCCTGCACCGCACGGATGACATCGGCAAAGGTGAGACCCCGATGCTGCAGGCGTGCGGGGTCGAGATACAGGCTGAGGGCGTATTTCTGGCCGCCGAACACCAGCACCTGCGCCACCCCCGGCAGCTCGGTGAGGCGTTGCACCACGCGTGCGTCGGCGATGGCGTCGAGCTCGGTGAGCGGCAGCCGTTCCGCGGACAGCGCGAGGTAGAGTATCGGCGAGTCGGCCGGGTTGAGCTTGCGCAGCTGCGGCGGGTCGATGCCCGGCGGCAGACGACTCATGGCCTGCGCCATCGCGGTCTGCACATCCTGCGCGGCGGCGTCGATGTCGCGGTCGAGGGTGAATTGCAGGGTGATGCTGGTCGCACCCTGGCTCGACTGCGAACTCATCGACTCGATCCCCGCCACCGTGGCAATCTGCCGTTCCAGCGGCCGCGCCACCGTGGCGGCCATGGTTTCCGGGTTGGCGCCGGGCAGGGAGGCGGACACGCGCAGGGTGGGAAAATCGACTTGCGGCAGGTCGTTGACCGGCAGCAAGCGATAGGCAAGCATACCCAGCAGCGCCATCGCCAACACCAGCATCAGGGTCGCAACGGGGCGTTCGATGAAGGGGCGCGAGATATTCATGAGCGACGGGTTTTCCTATCCACGAAGAACGCGCCGCGACACGAAGCCGAAGTGGCACGCGCCGTCCGCATCAGGCCGGCGCGGCGTTCCCCGTCCGGCACGCATCCGGCAGGCTCCGTTTGTCCCGGTGCAGATCATCGGCCTGCTTCGTGTTTCACTTTGCTGCCTGCCTTCAGGCGTTTGGGAATTTCCGTCAGCACCGCTTCGTTTTCGCGCAGTTCGCCGGCGAGGGCGGCTTCACCATCGAGCTGACGCAGCAGGCGTACCGGTTGCATCGTCGCCTTGCCGTCGCGCACGACATACACGTAATCGCCCTGCTGCCCGTGTTGCAGCGCGGCCTCCGGCACCACCCGCGCATCAGGTTCGGCACCGACAAGGAGACGCACGCGCACGCCCTGCCCGGAAAGCAGCGTCGCACCGCCAGAGAGCCGCAGTTTCAGCGGTACGGTGCCCGTGGTGGCATCGAACTGCGCATCGGCAAACACGAGCTCGGCGCGCAGCGGCGGTGCAGCCGCCGTGTCGTCGAACACCTCGGCGTCGACCCGGCCGCGCGCACGCGCCGCGGCGAGCGCCGGCCAGTCCTGCGCGGCGACGGCGGCACGCACGTCGAGCGTACCCGGCGCGAGAATCGTCGTCAGCGCGTCGCCGCCGGCCTGCACCAGGCTGCCTTCGCGCACCGTGATGCGGCCGATGCGCCCGGCTATCGGTGCGCGCAGCCGCGCATACTGGGCATCGAGTCGAGCGCCCCGCATCTCGGCCTCGGCGGTGCCGGTGCGTGCACGCGCGGCTTCCAGCGCGACCACCGCGTCGTCGTATTCCTGGCGGCTGATGTAGCCGGATGTTTGTAAGGGCGCGAGGCGCGCTAGTTTCTTTTCGGCCTCGTTCATTTCGGCGCGCGCGCCGACGAGCGCCGCGCCCGCCTGTTCGATGCGCGCCTGCGCTGGACGGGCGTCGAGGCTGAATAGCGGTTGCCCCACACTCACGTTGTCGCCCTCCTGCACGTACTGGCGCAGAACGGTTCCACCGACTTGCGCGACAAGTGTGACCTGCTGCGCCGCCTCGACCGTTCCGGAAAGCTCGATCACGACAGGGAAATCGCGTACCGTGACCGGCACGGTGCGCACGGCGATTGCACGATCGTCTCCTGCCGCGCGTTTCGTAGGCGCGTTCTGCTGCAGGCGCCACGCCACGCCTGCGGCGAGCGCGAGCACGACCAGCGCGACGACAATGCGAATCTTCATGGATGTCCTTCCTGCGGGGCGTCGGGCAGACGGCCCAGCGCATGGTTCAAGCGCGAAAACGCCGTCAGCCAGTCGGTGTCGCCCTGCGCTCGCGCCTGACGGGCGCGTGCCAGATCGGCCTGCGCGGTGAGAAGTTCGAGCAGACTGCCGACACCGGCTTCGTAACGGGCCGCCGCGGCGCGCGCCGATTCGCTCGCGCTGTCGAACTGCGCGGCGATGAGCGCGCGCGCCGCCTGCGCGCTACGCGCATCGTGCCAGGCCTCGGCCACGGTGCGCGCGACGTCGGCGTATCCCGCGTCGGCCTCGGCGTCGAGCCGTGCGGCCTCGCGCTCGGCGGCGCGTGCTGCCGCGCGCAGACGCCCGCCGTCGACCAGCGGCAGGACGACATTGACACCGACATTGTAGGTGCTCGACGGGGTGCGGTCGTCTTCCAGAAAGAACGTGCGCCCCGTGGTGGCGCTCAGCGACAGGCTGGGCCAGCGCGCCGCCCGCGCCTGCACGGCATCCTGCCGTGCCGCGGCGGCCGCGGCGCGCAGCGCCTGCAGATCGGGGCGCTGCCGTTCCGCCTCGGTGAGCAGGTCGGCCAGCAGCGCCTGCGCCTCCGGTGGCGGCGCACTTTCCCAGTCGAGGACCAAGGTCTGCGTCTGCGCCAGGCCGGCCGCCTGTTTCAGCGCCGCATCCGCCTTGGCGCGGTCGCGTTCGGCCAGTTGGTGTGCGCGTTGCGCCTCGGCGAGCGCGGCGCGCGCGCGCAGTTCATCAGCACGCGACGCGAGCCCGCCGCGCAGGCGAATCGCGACGGCGTCGAGACTGGCGCGCAGGGCGTCTTCCTGTTCGGCTTCCGCGTCGACGCGCGCGCGGGCCGCAATGAGCGCGAAGGCGGCCGCCTCGACCTCGGCGATCACGTCCTGCAGCAGCCGGTTGTTTTGCAGCAGCCGTGCGATCAACTGGTAGCGCTGCGCCTCGATACCGGCGCTGAGCGCACCGAAATCGTGAATGAGATAGCTCAGGGTCAGGCTCGGCCCATAGCGATGCAGCGTGGGCGCGGCCGCGCCCGAGCTCGACAATGCGCGACTCCGGGTGAATGCGAACTGCGCGGTGAGCGTCGGCCAGCGGGCCGCTTCGGCCTCATCGAGCCGTGCGGCTTCCGCCTGGATGACGAGCCACGCCGCACGCGATGCCGCGCGTGTGCGCAGCGCATGTTCTGTGAGCGCCGCCAGACTGGCGAAGCGCACGGTATCGGACGTGCCAGCCGGCGCAGAGACAGGAACGGGCGGCACATCGGGCCGCAGCCAGAACGCGCCCGGATTCGCGGGCAGATCCAGCGCCGCGACAGCCGACCCGACGAAGCAGAAAGGAATCAATAGCAGACGTCTCAAGATGCACCGATTCTAAAGGAGTCCGGGCCCAATCCGGGGATCATGCGCCACACCTGCGGGTCCGCGCCAATTCACCCACATCGCGCAAACCAGCGCTGACGCCGGCCCTCGCGCGGCACCGCTATCGCGCAGGTGGAGCGCATCGCCGTGACGGGACCGCGGAGCAATCGTGGCGTGCCTACAGTTCGTGGAACAGATACGCCAGCAGGGCGCAGCCCAGGACCAGCACCGCCGCGTTCATGGCGATTCCCGGCCAGGTGAGATAGCCCTGCGGAATTTCGCCGGGCCCCAGGGTTGCGAGCACGCGCCGGAACTGCACGACGGCGAGCGCGATGAAGGCCAGCGCCAGGATGACGAAACCGACGCCGATCCAGAACGACAGATCGCGCCCTACATGCCCGAGAGAGGGTCGCAGCGTATGCAACAGCAAGCCGAAACGCTCCAGCATGAAACCGAACGCCATCAGCGCCAGACCCGTGCGATTCCACGCCATCAGCGTGCGCTCGGCCGCGAAGAAGACCCGCGGATCGTCGAGGGCGGACTTCACGCTGCCTCCACGCCTGCGGGCAGGCTCGCCTTGAACGTCGTCGCCAGACGTTCGAACGTTTCCGGAAACGGTGCGCGCTTGCGCCATGCCATGGCGATGGTTCGCCCCGGCGGCGGCGCCCGGAACGGCCGGATCTCGACTGATTTTCTGCTCACACGCGGTCCGGCGTCGACCGCGAGCGCGGGCAGCAGCGTCAGCCCCAATCCCATGCCGACCATCTGCCGCAGTGTCTCCAGGCTCGTCGCGCGCACTTCCTCGCGACGGTTCTGGCGTGCGCCGCACACGTCGAGCGCCTGGTCGCGCAGGCAATGCCCTTCGTCGAGCAAGAGGAGTTTCTCGTTCATGATGTCGGCCACCTCCAGCGTACTGCGCGTCGCCAGTTCGTGCCCCGCGGGTAAGGCTGCGTAGAACGGCTCGTGGAACAACGGCTCGACCCGCAACGCATCGTCGTGCACCGGCAGGGCAAGCAGGCCGGCGTCGAGCTTGCCGTCGGCGAGATGGGCGAGGATCTGCGGCGTCATTTCTTCGCGCAACAGCAAACGCAGGCCCGGATGCATCCTGTGGGCCAGCGTCAGTGCATGGGGCAGGTAATACGGTCCGAGCGTGGGAATGACGCCCAGATGGACCGTGCGCGCCATCGGATCCTGCGCGTGCCTGGCGAGATCACGAATACGCTCCGCCTCCTCGACGACATTGCGCGCCGCAGCGACGATCTCCCACCCAATCGGCGTCGGCGTGACACGCTTGAGGCTGCGGTCGATGAGCGTGACGCCGAGGAAGTTTTCCAGTTTCCTGATCTGGGTCGACAATGTCGACTGCGTGATGAAGCAGGCTTCCGCCGCACGGCCGAAGTGGCCATGGTCAGCGAGCGCCACCAGGTACTTCAATTCCTGCAGGGTCATGGGATGCGTTCGATTTTGTCAATGAATCCATTCTAGATCATTCACGTGACAAGTGCCGCCGACTGGTCTTAAATCCGGTTGTCGTGCGATGCGCCGCTCCCGTTACTGGGCACGCCGCACGACAAGGAGACCGGACACGCATGAATTCCAGCCCACGCGCCCTGCGGGCGTACCTCACCGACCCGCGCCATACCCGCAGCCTGCGTTTTGGCGCGTGGGCCCTCGGTGCGCTCCTGCTGGCGGGGCTGACGTGGGTCGCCATCGCGCAGGGCGGCACACGTCTGGACACGCCGATGGGGCACGCGCTCGCCGGCTCCGCGGCGGCGGCACTCGCCACTGCGCTGGGTGCGCTGCCGGCGCTGTTCGTGCGCGAGATTTCACCGCGCTGGCAGGACATCATGCTCGGCTTCGGCGCCGGCGTCATGGCCGCGGCGGCGAGCTTCTCGCTCATCCTGCCGGGCGTGGCCGCCGGTGCCGATCTTCTCGGCAGCCGGCCGGCGGGCTCCGCGCTGGTTGCGGGCGGTCTGCTGCTGGGAGCGTTGTTGCTGCTGCTGGCGGATAAGGTGGTGCCGCACGAGCATGCGCAGGCGGGCCACCACGGTCCAGACTGGCTGCACCTGCGGCAGGTATGGCTAATGGTGTTCGCGATCGCCCTGCACAATTTTCCGGAAGGCATGGCGATCGGTGTCGGTTTTTCCGGCGCCGATCTCGCCGTCGGCGTGCCACTGGCTGTGGCGATTGCGATCCAGGACATTCCGGAAGGTCTGGTGGTCGCCGTGGCGCTGCGCACCGTCGCCTACGCGCCGTGGCAGGCCGCGCTCGCCGCGGCTCTCACCGGACTTGCCGAACCGGTCGGTGCCGTCGCCGGCGTCGCGTTGACCTCGGGATTCGCGCCGCTCTATCCCGCGGGGCTCGGCTTTGCCGCCGGCGCGATGATCTGGGTGGTCTCCCACGAAATCATCCCGGAGACGCACCGCAAGGGCCACCAGCAGGCCGCCACCCTCGGCCTCATCGGCGGCTTCGTGGTGATGCTGCTGCTGGACACCGCCCTGGGCTGACTCCACCCCGGAACGACGCCGTCAGGCGCTTGCCATCGCCGGTTGCCCCAGTGCGACAGGCGGATTCTCGTGGTGCGCGTGCATCGCCAGGGTGTAAATCTGCTGCAGGTCCTCCTCGCTGACGTCAACGAAGGTATCGATCTGCGACAGCGCATAGACCAGGCTGCTGTGAGGAATCATGCACATTTCCTTGGCGCCAGTGACCGGGTCGTGGCAGCGTGCATGCCAGATCTGCGGGTAACGTCGCCACGCGAGCGGGTAGTTGAATGCCACCGCCACGGCCACCAGCACCAGCACGTTCAACAGCACCGGGCTGAAGACAAAAGAATAGCCAAGCGCATGAACGGCCGGCCCGCCAAGCACGGCGTACAGGGCTGTGGCGCCGCCGGGTGCATGCAGGCAGCGCATGCCGTACATTGCCGTAATCGACAGCCCTACCGCGAGCGACGCCGCAACCATGAGATCGTCGCCGAACCAGCGCACACAGGCCACGCCAATGAAGGCCGACACCAGGTGTCCACCCACCACCGGCCAGGGTTGCGACATGGCGCCATGCGGCGCGGCGAACAGCAGCACCGCGCTGGATCCAATGGACGCGACCGCAAACAGGACGCTGTGTCCCTCCAGCCAGAACTGGGTGACCCACAGCGCCGCGAGGATGCCGGCGAAGCCGCCCAGGCCGGAAATCCAGTGTTCCCGCGTCGAAACCGAATAGGCAAGTTTGCGCATGTGCCGCCCCTCAGCCCAGGTTCGCTGTGCGCAGCGACCGTACGCTGCCGATACCGCCTGCCTGTCCGGCACCGGAGTAAAGCAGAAACGCGCGGAATCGAGCGTGGACTGCACGGCCGAGGCGCATGGCGAGCTGCCGGAGGACACACAGCGCATCGGCAACGCGGGGCTGCGGCAGGGTTGCGCCCCCGTCGCCTGGCGCGGACGCCAGGCTTGCCTGGCGGGCGGGCTGATTCATGTCGAATTCCTCAAGAATGTTGAGAACCAAAGCCATCTCCTGCCCTCTCGCCCGCCCGCGGAGCGGAGGGAGGCCGACGGAGCGAGCGAATGGACGGACGTTCATGACCCGGAGCGCCGTCCTGCCACGAGCACTGGCTTGTTCAGGATGGACGGAGTCTAAATTACTAAAAAGTATTCATCCAGCGATAAATTTTGCGGTTTAATATCGAACATACAAATACGACTATATTTACATGGATACCGAACTCGCACGCACTTTCCTCGCTGTCGCCAGCAGCGGCAACTTCGTCGCCGCGGCAAGCCGGTTGCACGTCACTCAGTCGACAGTGAGCGCACGCATCCAGACTCTGGAAACGACACTGGGCAGACGCCTGTTCCAGCGTGGCCGCAGCGGTGCGACGCTTACCCCGGCGGGCAGACGTTTTCTGCGCCACGCCAACAACCTGGTGCGCACGATGGAGCAGGCGCGTCACGACATCGGGTTGCCGGAGGGCTATCACGACGTCGTCGCGCTGTCGGCGCGTATCGCATTGTGGGAGGGGTTTCTGCCGCACTGGGTGGCGTGGATGCGCGCCCAGGCGCCGGACGTCTCGCTGCGTCTGGAAATCGGCTTCGAAGCGGACATCATGCAGAACCTGGTCGAGGGTGCGATCGACATCGGCGTGATCTACACGTCGAGTGCGCGTCCCGGCCTCGCAGCCGACCTGCTGTTCGAGGAGGACCTGATTCTGGTGACGAGCGATCTCGCGCGCGGCTGGCCGGACCCCGGCTACATCCACATCGACTGGGAAGCGGAATTCCACGAGCAGTTCACCGAGCACTTTCCCCATGTGCCAACGCCGACGCTGGTCGCCAACATCGGCTGGCTGGGTGTGCAGCAGCTGCTCGCCTTCGGCGGCAGTGGCTATTTCCCGCGCCGTCTGGTGCAGCAGCACATCGCGGCAGGCCATTTGTGGCGGGTGCCAGACAGCCCGCGCTTCAGAGTTCCGGTGTGGATGGTCTATCCGCGCCGCCACGACAGCGACTCGCTGGCACAGGCACTCGGCGGATTGCGTGCGCTGGCGCGCGACGAGCGGCTGCGCAACGCGGACTGATCAGGCAGGCTTGCGTGCGACGAGGTCGATCAGCGCGGATTGTCCGTGATGATGGGTGCCTTCGCTGATGAAGGATTCGTGTTCTGCAAGATGCAGGATATCCCAGTCGCCGAACCAGCTACGCAACAGATCGGCGGTGTACATATGCGCAGGATCGGGCGGCCCGCCGGTGCCGAATTCGATCTGCTTCGGCGTATAGCCCTGCAGGATGAGCAGACCACCTGGCGCGAGCGTGCGGCGAATGCCGGCGACGATGCGCTCACGCGCGGGCGGTGGCGCGAACTGGATGAAGATCGCAACCACCAGATCGTAGGCCGCCGTGGGCCAGTGCCAGCCGAGCGCGTCAGCCTGCTCGGTGTCTATGGCGACACCGCGCGCCGCGGCGAGTTTCCTCGCCTTGTCCAGCGCAAAGGGCGAAAAATCAATGGCATGCACCCGCGCGCCTTGCTCTGCGAGCCATACCCCATTGCGGCCCTCGCCGTCGGCGATCGCCAGCGTGCGCATGCCGGGCCGGATGCGCGCCGCCTGGCTCGCCAGAAACACGTTCGGCGCCGTACCGAAAATGTACCCCTCGGTAGCGTAGCGTGTATCCCAGAACTCCCGGCTCACTTGGCGTTCGTGACAAGCAGCCGTTCCAGCTGCGCGGCCGGCACCATGCCGGGCACGCGCACGCCGTTGGCGAACACCAGGGTCGGCGTGCCGCCCACTTTCAGCTTGTTGCCCAGCGCGACGGTGGCGTCGACCGGATTGGCGCACTTGCCATCGTTGTTCGGCACGCTGCCGCGTGTGATGTAGTCGTCCCACGCCTTGTTGCGGTCGGGTGCGCACCAGATCTGCTTCGAGATCTGCACCGCCTTCGGATGCAGGCCCTCGATCGGATAGAGAAAAGTGTATACGGTGATGTTGTCCACCTGCGCGAGTTCGGCCTCGAACTTGCGGCAGAACGGGCAATCGACATCGGAAAACACCGCCAGCTTGCGCTCGCCCTTGCCCTTCACGGTCTTCAGCGCGTTGGCGAGCGGCAGGGTGTCCCACTTCACCGCCTGCAGGCGGCTCAGGCGTTGCTGCGTCACGTTTGCACGACTCTTCAGCTCGATGACGTCGCCGGCGAAGATGTATTCGCCCTTGGCATCCACATACACGATCTGGCCATCGAGATAGACCTCGAACAGGCCGCTGTACGGCGTTTTCTGCACCGATTCGATGCGCGCCTGCGGGAACTGGGCGGTGATCGCCTTGCGGATCACCGACTCGTTGGCCTGTGCCGTCGCGGTGACCATGAGGGTTGCGGCCAACGCCAGGGGGGTGAATTTCATCGGGAACTCCAGAGTGGACAAGAAATCAGGATATCGCTTCGCGCACCAGCGCCGCCTTGAGTGGCGGCATCCGGTCGAGCAGCGTCATCCCGGCATTGCGCAGCCACGCGGCGCGCGGCTCGGCAAACAGATGATGCAGACCGTGCGTCATTGCCTGCATGCGCGCAACCGGTCCGGCGCGCCGACGGGCGTAGACCTGCAGCGCGCGCAGGTCGCCCGGCATGCGGCGATGTTGCGCCAGCACCTCGGCAAGCGCTTCCGCGTCGCCAAAGCCAAGATTGACGCCCTGCCCCGCAAGCGGATGTACGCCGTGCGCGGCGTCGCCGACCAACGCGACGCCGGGGGCAACAGGCGTCTCCACGCGGATAAGGCGCAGCGGAAACGCCGCCGCCGGGGTAAGCGTTTCCAGCGCACCGAGCCGATCGTGCCCCGCCATGCGCACCCGTTCGGCCAGAGCCACGGAAGTCAGCGCAAGCAACTCGTCGGCCTGCGATGTACACGTTGACCATACCATCGACATCCGGTTCCCGGGCAGCGGCAGCCAGGCGAGGATGTCGCCGTCGAAGAACCACTGGAATGCCGTGCCGCGATGCGGCTGCGCACAGGCGAAATTCGCCACCACCCCGCTCTGCCCATAAGGCGTCGTCACCGCCGCGAGCCCCGCCCAGTCGCGAATGCGCGAGGCGGCTCCGTCGGCGCCGACGACAAGCTCGGTTTCCAGCGTTGTGCCGTCGCCCAGCGTCAGCCGCGTGCGATCGTCCTCGCGCGCCAGCGTGGCGATCGTCGCCGGGCAGTGCAGCGTCACGCTGCCGTCGTCGACGATCGCCTGCCACAGCGCGTGCTGCAGCCTTCCGCTTTCGATGATGGATGCAAGATGCGGCACGCCCGCAGTATAGGCGTCGAGCCGCAGCGCGCCTTCGGTGTCGCCGGCGACGTCCATGCGAAAAACCGGCTGGACACGCGCCGCGTCGAGCCGAGACCAGGCGCCGAGGCGTTCGAGAAAACGCCGGCTTGCCGGACTGATGGCGTAGATGCGTGTGTCCCATGCCGCCGCCGGCAGTGGCGGCACCTGGCGTTCGACCAGCGCCACACGCAAACCCTGACGGCCGAGCGCCAGCGCCGTGGCCGCACCGACCAGGCCAGCACCGACCACCACCACCTGGAAGCGTTCAGGATTCATGCTGCCCTCTCCCCAACCCTTTCCCGCAAGCGGGAGAGGAAGCGGACGCGATGCCCTGATCGACTCATCCCCGCGCTCCAAACATCATGCGGCGCGCGACGAAAGTCTTGAGCGGCGGCAACGCTTCGAGCGCCATCAACCCCAGGCCGCGCGCGTGGCGCAACACGGCCAGATCGTTGGCAAACACCCGCGCCAGGAAATCGGTGACTCCCACACCGCCCAACACGTCGACGCGCCGACCGCGCACGTAGGCTGCGAGCATCGCCGCATCGCCGCGCGCACCCGGCGCGCCATCGGCGCACAGGGCGGCAAGCTCCCAGGCATCGCGCAGCCCGAGGTTGAATCCCTGCCCCGCCACCGGATGCAGCGTCTGCGCGGCATTGCCGATGCGCACCACACGGCCCGCGGCGGTGCTGCCGGTGTAAGTGAGCCGCAGCGGAAAGGTCCTGCGCACTCCGGCTTCGAGAAACCGGCCCCGACGCCCGCCAAAGTGCTCGTACAGGGCCGCGAGAAAATCCGCGTCCGGCAATGCAGCGATGCGCTCGGCATCGGCGTGCGGGGCGGTCCATACCAGAGCGTAGCGCTCGCCTCTGGGTAGCAGCGCGACCGGTCCCGTCGGTGTAAAGCGCTCGTAGGCCCGGTTGGCATGGGGCTGTTCGCTGAGGACGTCGCACACCACCGCGGTCTGTTTGTAATCGGCTTCGAACCACGGCGGCGGCGTCCCCTCGCCACGACCGCCATCGGCAACCACCACCAGCGGTGCGGCAAGCGTGCGGCCGTCGCGCGTAGCGAGCGTCGCAGCGTCCGCCCCGGCGCCGATACGGTCGACCGCAACAGCATATTCGACGGCAACACCCGCTTCCCGCAGCGCGTCCTTCAGGGCCTCGGCGAGTTGCGCATAGGGCAGCACGTAACCCAGGGCCGGCACGCCCAGCTCATCGGCGGACAACCGCACCACACCCAGTGCACCGCGCTGCGAAATGTGGATGTGCGCGATCGGCGTGACGTCGGTCAGGCGGTCCCACACGCCCAGGCGATCGAGAATGAGCCGCGCGCCGTGCGCCAGAGCGAGTGTGCGCGCATCGCCGCGCGCGTCGGCGGGTTGGGCTTCGAGCACCCGCACGGCGACGTCCTGCTGTGCAAGTGCCAATGCGCACACGGCACCGACCGGGCCTGCACCAACCACGAGAATTTCGCTCAGCCCCGCATCCATGCTTCGATTTCCGCCACCGTTTTGGGCGGTGTGGTGAGCACCTCGCAGCCGTCCGCCGTCACCGCAACATCGTCCTCGACGCGAATGCCGATATTGTGGAACGCCGCCGGAACGTCGTCGGCCGCGCGGATGTACAGCCCCGGTTCGACGGTCAGCGTCATCCCCGGCACGAACGACCGCCACGCACCGTGCACCTTGTAGTCGCCCGCATCGTGCACGTCCATGCCGAGCCAGTGCCCGGTACGGTGCATGTAGAAGCGCTTGTACGCCTCCGACTCGATCAGGCCGTCGACCGCACCGTGCAGCAGGCCAAGATCGACCATGCCTGCGGTAAGCACGCGGACCGCCGCCTCGTGCGGATCGTTCCACACCGCACCCGGACGCACCGCAGCGATCGCCGCCGCCTGCGCCGCCAGCACGAGTTCGTAAACATCTTTCTGTGCCGCGGAAAAGCGGCCATTGACCGGGAAGGTGCGCGTGATGTCGGCGGCGTAGCTGCCGAACTCCGCGGCAGCGTCGATCAACAGCAGGTCGCCGTCGGCGAGTGGCTGGTTGTTGAACACATAGTGCAGCACGCAGGCGTTGGCGCCGCTGGCGACGATGGAGGTGTAGGCCGGTGCCTCGGCGCCACCGCTGCGGAAGGCGCAGAGCATCTCCGCCTCGATCTCGTATTCGTGGCGCCCTGGCCGGGTCGCGCGCATCGCGATGCCGTGCGCGCGGGTGGATATCTCCGCCGCACGGCGCATCATGACGAGCTCATGGCCATCCTTGATGAGCCGCATCTCGTCCAGCCAGACACGCGCATCGACCAGCCGCACCGGCGCATGCACACCGCTGCGCGCCTTCGCGCGCACGGCATTGAGCCAACCCATCACCTGCGTATCCCACGCCATCTCGCGGCCGATAATGTAGGCGAGCTGCGGCTGGTTCTCCAGGAGTCTCGGCAGTTCCGCATCGAGCGTATCGAATGCGAAAGTCTCGTCGAAGGCGAACACCTCGCGTGCCGCCGCCGGGCCGTAACGAAAACCGTCCCAGATCTCGCGTTCCTCATTGCGTTCGCGACAGAACAGGATGTGGCGCGGCTCGGCGCCGCCCACCAGTACCACGACCGCCTCCGGCTCGGTGAAGCCGGTGAGCCAGTAGAAATAGCTGTCGTGGCGGTAGGGATAGTGCGTGTCGCGGTTGCGCGGCACTTCGGCTGCGGTGGCGATGACCATCACCCCCTCGCCCATCTCGGCGATGACCCGCTCGCGGCGGGCGCGGTAGATCGCGGTATCAGGCTGCATGGATTTGCCTCAGTTCATGGTCGAGCGCGGCCAGCCGCGCCGGTGTACCGACGTCGACCCAGCGCCCCGTGTAGTGCTCGCCGGAAACACGCCCGGCATCGATCGCCAGTCGCAGCAAAGGCGCCAGTGGCGTCTTCTGGCCCGCCGGTGTGTGGGCAAACAGCGTACGATGGTAGACGCCGATGCCGGAGAAGGTGAGTGGTGAGTGGCGAGTGGTAAACGGTGAGCCGACCACGCGGCCAGCATCCAGCACGAAGTCGCCCTCGAGGTGATGCGGCGGGTTGTCGACCAGCACCAGGTGTGCCTGGTCGTGGCCGGCAGCGAGCCGCGCCAGCGGTTCGGCCAGCCGGCTGAAATCGTATTCACAATAGATGTCGCCATTGACCACTGGAAACACCTCGCTTTCAATCAATGGCAGCGCGGTGGCAATCCCCCCCGCCGTCTCCAGCGCAACACCTTCACGCGAATACTCGATCGACACCCCCAACGCCGCGCCGTTCCCCAGCGCATCCTCGATCCGCTGCCCGAGGTGAGCGTGGTTGATGACGATGCGGGTGAAGCCCGCCGCGCGCAGGCGCGCGATATGCCAGACGAGCAGCGGCTTGCCCCCAGCCGCCAGCAGCGGCTTCGGCGTGTGGTCGGTGAGCGGACGCATGCGCTCGCCTCGGCCTGCGGCGAGAATCATCGCGGTGGCTGCATTCAAAACGTGTACCCCGCCTGCGGCTGCTTATCCTGCAGCGCATCGAGCAAAAACAGCATGGGCTTCAATTCATCGTACCGCTCGCACACCTTGCGCAGATAGCGCATCACCCGTGGCATGTCCTTCAGATAGCCGTCCTTGCCGTCGCGGTGGTACAGGCGGGCGAAGATGCCGAGCACCTTGATGTGGCGCTGCGCGCCCATCCATTCGAAGTCGCGCCAGAAGTCGCCGAAGTCCTCGCGCACCGGCAGGCGGGCGGCGCGCGCCTTCTCCCAGTAGCGGATCACCCAGTCGAGTTGCCGTTCCTCGTCCCACTCGACATAGGCGTCACGGTAGATCGACGCGAGATCGTAAGTGATGGGGCCGTAGACCGCGTCCTGGAAATCGAGAATGCCAGGGTTGGGGTCGCTCACCATGAGGTTGCGCGAATGCCAGTCGCGATGCACGTAGACCCGCGGCTGTGCGAGGTTGTTGGCGAGGATGCGCTCGAACACGGTGTCGAGGATGGCGCGCTGCTGGTCATTCATGGCGACGCCGAGGTGCTTCGCCACGTACCAGTCAGGAAATAGCATCAGCTCGCGCGTCAGCAGCGCACGGTCGTATTCGGGCAGCACATCGGGCCGGCTCGCCTGCTGGATGCGGATGAGCGCGTCGTTCGATGCGAGATACAGCTCGCGCGCCGTGCCGTCGTTCAGCGCCGCCAGGTAGGTGGTGCTGCCGAGGTCGGTCAGCAGCAGGAAGCCCTGGTCGAGATCCTGGGCCAGCACCTGCGGCACGTGCACGCCCGCATCGCCGAACAGGCGCGCGACGGCAATGAAGGGACGGCAATCCTCGTGCGCCGGCGGCGCGTCCATCACGATATAATCGCGGCCTTTGGCAGTGACGCGAAAATAGCGGCGAAAACTGGCGTCGGCCGACGCCGGCGCGATGTCCACCGCATCGCCGCCCAGCTGGCGGGCCGCCCAATCCTGTAAAGCCTGCAAACGTTCCACGGTCCTGCCGCTCCGAATAACCCAACGCGGATTCTACATCGCTTGTCCTCCCTGTCCGGTCTTGTTCTCGTCGCGCTGCTGCTGGCCACCGGCCCCGCTGTGGCGGACGGGCTCGTCCTGAGGAAGGACGTCGAGCTGCGAGGGTCTGCGGCGGCGAATGCGGGCGCACCGATGTTCCTCTCCGCCGAACGCATCGAGTCCAGTACGCCGAACATCGTCGAAGCCCATGGCAAGGTGGAGGCGCGCCAGGCGGGGCAGGTATTCTCGGCGAACTGGCTGCGCTACGACACCACGCTCAATGCCATCGAGGCACGCGGCGCGGTCCGGTTGGAACAGGAGCGTCTGCTCGTGCATGGCGACACGCTCAAGCTCGACCTCGACGATTACAGCGGTGCCATGACCCGGCCAGCCTATCAATTCACCGCGCAGCCCGGGCGCGGCAACGCCGAACACATCGACTTCATCGACAAGGAGCGCTTCGCGCTGCAGGACGCCACCTACACGACGTGCACCGTCGACAACGACGACTGGTTTCTCAAGGTCGGCGAACTCGACATCGACAAGTCACGCAACATCGGCACCGCGCGCCACGCCTCGCTGCATTTTCTGGGAACGCCCATCCTCTACACGCCATGGATGGACTTTGCGCTCAACGAGGAACGCAAGACGGGCGTCCTCGCTCCGACCTTCGGCACCACCGAACGCAGCGGTCTCGACGTGCTGATACCCTACTACATCAATCTCGCGCCGAACTACGATGCGACGCTGTCTCCGCGCCTGTTGTCCAAGCGTGGCGTGCAACTGGGGGGCGAATTCCGCTATCTGTTCGACGAAGCGCGCGGCGAGAACCGTCTCGAATACCTGCCGAACGACAACGAAGCGGGACGCTCGCGCTGGAGCGTGGCACTGCACAACGAATATGAAATTGATGCCAACACGCGTGCGGGGATGCTGTTCGATCGCGTCTCCGACGACGATTATTTCCGCGATCTGTCCAATTTGATCGCCGTCACCTCGCAGACCCATGTCAACCGCGAGGCATGGATCACCACCCGGCGCGCCAACTGGACCGCCGAGCTGCGCGCGCAAAGCTTCCAGACCCTGCAGGACTCGACCGCCGCCACACCCATTGCCGACCTTTACGCACGCCTGCCGCAAGCGCGCTTCGCTACGGCACAAACCTTCGCCAATGGTCTTGAGTTCCGTTTCGACAGCGAAGTGACGCGCTTCACCCATCCCGACGCCAGCCAGCCGGAAGGTACGCGTGCCCTTGCCTACCCTACGCTGCGCCTGCCGCTCGACACGGCATTCGGCTTCGTCACGCCGCAGCTCGGCTGGCACAGCAGTTACTATGCGCTCGACGACGACGCGGCGAAATCGCGCATCGCGCGCAACGTGCCGATCTTCAGCCTCGACAGCGGCGTGGTGTTCGAACGTCCGCTGGAATTCGCCGGGCGCAGCTTCGAGCAGACCCTCGAACCGCGCGCCTATTATGTCTTTGCCCCCTACCGCGACCAGGACACCATTCCCAATTTCGACACCGCGCTGCTCGATTTCAGCTATGCGCAGATGTTCACCGAAAACCAGTTCGTCGGCGGCGATCGCGTCAACGACGCCAACCAGCTCACCCTGGCGCTAACCAGCCGCTTCACCGACGCGGACAGCGGGCTGGAGCGCCTGCAGGTCACCGTCGGCCAGCGCTATTACTTCAGCGACCAGCAGGTCACGCTCAGTCCCGGCGACCCGGTACGCAGCAGCAACGCCACCGACCTGCTCGCGGCGGCAAGCGGGCAAATCACCCGCGACTGGCGCATCGACACCGCGTGGCAGGTCGACACCCAGAACGGGGTCACCATCCGTCGCAATCTCGGCGCAGCCTACCGCCCGGGACCCGGCCGCACGTTGAACTTCGGCTACCGTTTCATTGACCAAACCACCGAGCAGGTCGACGTCTCGGCACAATGGCCGCTGGCGCCGCGCTGGTACGGCATGTTCCGCTACAACTATTCGTTCCAGGACGACAAGCTGGTCGAAGGTCTGGCCGGTCTTGAATACAATGGCGGCTGCTGGGTTGTGCGCGGCGTATTCCAGCGTCTGGCGACCAAGGAAGACCAGTCGACCGACGCGTTCTTCCTCCAGCTCGAGCTGAGCGGCATGGGGCGGATCGGCGCCAATCCGCTCGACGTGTTGAAACAAAGTGTCCCCGGTTACAGGACCAGCAATGATCTTCTTCAAACGCCCTGAACATCGCACCATACTGTGGGTCGCGGCATTGTCGCTCGCCGCTTCGTTGCTGCTGCCGGCACATGCCGCGGTAACGCCGCTCGAACATATCGTCGCGGTGGTCAACGACGAAGTCATCACGCGCCAGGAGCTCTCCCGCCGTTACCGCGAAGTGGAGCGCAATCTGGTACGTCAGAACACACCACTGCCGTCCCGCGGAACGCTGGAAAAACAGCTGCTCGAACGCATGGTCACCGAGCTGGCCCTGCAGCAGCACGCGCGCAGCACCGGCGTGCGGGTCGACGCCGCGCAGGTGGAACGGGCGCTGCAACGCATCGCGGCACAGAATCGGCTCGACCTCGCCGGCCTCGCCGCCGCGCTGGAAAAGGAGGGTCAGAGTCTGGACGGCATGCGCGCCACGATCCGCGACGAAATGCTGATCGCACGCGCGCGCGAACGCGACGTCGACAACCGCGTTGCCGTCAGCGACGCGGAGATAGAAGGCTACCTGCAGACGCAGGCACAGCAGGGCGCGGAAACGGAATACGACTTCGCGCACATCCTCGTCACCGTGCCGGAAAACGCCTCGCCCGAACAGATACAGGCGCGCCGCGCACGCGCCGAAGACATCCTCGCCCAGCTTGCCAAGGGCGTCGATTTCGCCCAGCTGTCCGCGAGCCATTCCGACGCTTCCAATGCCCTGCAGGGCGGCGCCTTCGGCTGGCGTGCGGGGGGCAAGATTCCTGCTCTCTTCCATGACGCGCTCAAGCCGCTAAAACCCGGCGAGGTCGCGCCATTACTGAAAAGCGGCAACGGCTTCCACATCCTCAAGCTCTACGACAAGCGCGGCCTGGATGCCACGCTCAGCGTCACACAGACGCACGCGCGCCACATTCTCATCAAGACCAACGAGCTCGTTTCGGAAACCGATGCCCGCACCCGCCTGCAGCAGCTCAAGGAACGCATCGACCACGGCGTGAAGTTCGACGAGCTGGCGCGCCTGCATTCCGAGGACGCCAGCGCCTCGAAGGGCGGCGATCTCGGCTGGATCAACCCCGGCGATACCGTACCGGATTTCGAAAAGGCAATGAACGCGCTGAAGCCGGGCGAGGTCAGTGCACCGATCCAGTCGCCGTTCGGCTGGCATTTGATCCAGGTGCTGGAGCGCCGCGACCAGGACGTGACGCAGGAAAGGCAGAAACTCATGGCACGCCAGGCGATCCGCGAGCGCAAGGCCGAGGAGTCCTTCCAGGACTGGGTGCGGCAGATCCGTGACTCGGCGTACGTCGAGCTGCGCCCGCTCGACTGAGCGCAGCAGGATTCGTTGACGGGCTCCGCATTGCAGCTTCCGGTCATCGCCCTCACCGCCGGCGAGCCCGCCGGCATTGGCCCCGATCTCTGCGTTTCACTGGCGGCACGGGCACTGCCCTGCCGCCTGGTCGTGCTCGGCGACGCCGACGTGCTGCGCGCCCGCGCCCTCAGGCTCGGCGTCGAGATCGGGATCACCCAGGGTACGGACATCCCGTCCCACCGCCAGGGCATGTTGCACGTGCGCCACCTGCACGCCGCCGCGCCAGTCGCGCCCGGCGTCCTCGACGCCGCCAACAGCGCGCACGTCCTGGCGCTGCTCGACGCGGCGGTCGCCGGCTGCCTGGACGGCAGCTACGACGCACTCGTCACGGCCCCGGTACACAAGGGCATCATCAACGACGCCGGCATCATTTTCACCGGCCACACCGAATATCTTGCCCGACGCGGCAACACGCCACGCGTGGTGATGATGCTCGCCGGCGGCGGCCTGCGCGTCGCACTTGCCACCACCCACCTCCCCTTGCGGGCCGTCGCCGACGTCATCACACCGCAGCTACTCGCCGAGGTGATCCGCATTCTCGACACCGATCTGCGCACGAAATTCCGGATTGCGCACCCGCGCATCGTCGTCGCCGGCCTCAATCCACACGCTGGCGAATCCGGCCACCTCGGGCGCGAGGAAATCGACATCATCGAACCTGTGCTTATGCGTCTGCGTGGAGAAGGTCTCGATCTCGTCGGCCCGCTGCCCGCCGACACCCTGTTTTCCCGCATCCGCCAGGAACCGTGCGACGCCGTACTCGCCATGTACCACGACCAGGGCCTGCCCGTACTCAAATACGCGAGCTTCGGTGCAGGCGTCAACGTCACCCTCGGCCTTCCCTTCATCCGAACCTCCGTCGATCATGGCACCGCACTCGATCTCGCCGGCAGCGGTCGTGCGGAAATCGGCAGCCTCTTGGCGGCGATCGATATGGCGATTGACATGGCGAGCGGGGAACGGTGAGCCGCGAGCAGGATATTTGCCACTTCCCCATGCCCACGCAGCATCTCTCTCCAATTCCCCCCCGCTTGCGGGAGAGGGCGCAAACGTGATGCCCAAACCGATTAACCACACCCCTCGCAAACGTTTCGGCCAGAACTTCCTCGTTGACGATGGCGTGATCCACGCCATCGTCAGCGCAATTCGGCCCCAGGCAGGAGAAACGCTGGTGGAGATCGGTCCGGGGCTGGGGGCGCTGACGCGGCCGCTGTTGGAACGGACGCCACACCTGCACGTCGTGGAGCTCGACCGCGACCTGGTCGCGCGGCTACGCCACAGCTGGCCGCCGGAGCGGCTGACGGTGCACGAAGGCGACGCACTGAAATTCGATTTCGGCAGTCTCGGCAGCGATCTGCGTATCGTTGGCAACCTACCCTACAACATCTCCAGCCCGCTGCTGTTCCATCTGCTGGATTTCGCGCCGTCCATCCGCGACATGCATTTCATGCTGCAGAAGGAAGTGGTCGCACGCATGGTTGCCACGCCCTCGACACCGGACTATGGCCGTCTGTCGATCATGCTGCAACGCCGCTGCCACATGGACTGGCTGATCGACGTGCCACCCGCTGCATTCAATCCGCCACCCAAGGTCGACTCGGCAGTGGTGCGCCTGATTCCCAAAACACCCGCCGAAATCACGCCGGTTGACGAACAGCTGTTCGCACGCGTCGTTGCCGCCGCCTTCTCGCAACGCCGCAAGACGTTGCGGAACACGCTCGGCAGTCTGTTTGCACCCACCGATTTCGCCGCCCTCGGCATCGACGCCGGGCTGCGCGCAGAGGCACTCGCCATTGCCGACTATGAGGCACTGGCGCGCCGCCTCACGGCTCAGTCCGCGAGTGCGGGATAGTCGGTGTACCCCTTCGCCTCACCGCTGTAGAAGGTTTCGTAATCGGGCGTATTGAGCGGCGCGCCGCGGCGGAACCGCTCGGTGAGGTCCGGATTGGCGAGCAGCAGTCGGCCGAACGCGATGGCGTCGGCCTCGCCGGCGTGCAGCGCCGCCTGCGCGCTGGCGTAATCATAGGCGTTGTTGAGAATGAGATTGCCTCGGTACAGCGCACGCAGGCGCGCATAGTCGAATGGCACCCATTTCTCCTGCGAGGCGCCGCCGGTACCGCGCAGAATGTCGAGGAAGGCGAGATCGAGTGGATTCAACTGCGCCACCACGTACTCAAACAGCCCCTGCGGATCGTCATCCAACAGGCCGTTGGCGCTCGTCACCGGCGACAGGCGCACGCCGACGCGCGCGCTGCCGACCGCCTCGCACACCGCCGCCATCACTTCCAACAGCAGGCGCGCGCGGTTCGCCTGGCTGCCGCCATAGGCGTCGGCGCGCCGGTTGCTGGACGAACGCAGGAACTGGTCGAGCAGATAACCGTTCCCGGCGTGCACCTCGACCGCGTCGAAACCCGCCGCAATGGCGTGGCGCGCCGCTTCGGCATAGCGTGCGACCAGTCCCGGCAATTCGTCCGTTTCCAGCGCACGCGGAACCACGTAATCCTCCATGCTGCGGCCGGTGAACACCTGCCCCGGCGGTCGAATCGCCGATGGCGCCACCGGGAGCGCCCGCCCCGGTTGCAGGGACGGATGCGAAATGCGTCCGACGTGCCAGAGTTGCAGTGCGATGCGCCCGCCCGCCTCGTGCACGGCCGCGGTCACCTGCGTCCAGCCGGCGATCTGTTCCGCCGTGTGGATCCCCGGCGTGCGCGGATAGCCATGCCCTTCAGCGCAGATCGGCGAAGCTTCGCTGAGGATGAGGCCAGCCGCGGCACGTTGACGGTAATATTCGGCCATCAAGGGTGTCGGCACGTTGCCGGCGCCGGCACGGCAGCGTGTCAGCGACGACATGACGATGCGGTTGGGTAGATCGAGGATGCCAAAACGTGCGGGGGCGAAGAGGTCGGTCACGGACGTATCCTTCTGGAAAAATCTGGAAGTGATAGTTATGGCGCGCTGCGGAAAAAATGCAAGCCCACGTCGCACGGGAACCTCGGCGCGCCGCATTGTCCTATTCATGCCCCCGCAATCGGGAATGCAGTCATTGATCCCGCGCGCGGTCTCCTGTCAGTGCATCGACAGTCCGCACTGATTTTTTTCGACAAGGAACCATCCATGCAGAAACGTCCCCTTGCTGCCACGCTTCTCGCAAGCCTGTTCGCCGCCGGCTGCGCCACCAACGATCTGGGCGACCGCCGCGATCTCAGCAAGACCGAAAAAGGCGCAATCATCGGCACCGCCAGCGGCGCCGTGCTCGGTGCCGTCATCAACCACCGGAACCGCGGCAAGGGCGCGTTGATCGGTGCGGTCGGCGGTGGCCTCACCGGTGCCGGAGTCGGTTATTACATGGACCAGCAGGCGAAGGACCTCGAGAAGCAGTTGCAGTCGCAGATCCAGCGCGGCGAAATCACCGTCGAAAAACGTGCGCGCGACAACGCGCTGCTCGTCAGCATGACCGCCAACACCGGCTTCGATTCTGGTCTTGCCGTGCTGAAACCGGGTTATCTGCCGACGCTGGACAAGATCGCCCAGGTGCTGAACCAGTACGGCAAGACCACGGTGAGCGTGATCGGCCACACCGACAGTATCGGCACCCACGAGTACAATCAGGCGCTATCCGAGCAGCGCGCACAGGCGGTGATGGATCACTTCGCCGCACGCAACGTCAACCCGCTGCGTCTGGAGTCCTACGGCAAGGGCAAAGCCGAGCCACGCGCCGACAATTCCACCGAAGCCGGCCGTGCACTCAATCGCCGCGTCGAGCTGTGGGTTCTGCCGGTGGTCGCCGGCTGACGAGCTCAGTCGACACGGACTTCGACCTTGCGTGGCTGCGCATGCGCGGCCTTGGGGATGCGCAGCACCAGCACGCCGTGCTCAAAGCGCGCATCCACGTGTTCGACGTCGAGCTCGCGCGACAGCGTAAAGCTGCGCCGATAGCGCGGTAAACCGACTTCCGCGTGACTCGGCTCCATGCCGGCAGGGATGTCGAGCATCACCTCGCCCTCAATCATGAGGGTGTCGACCTCGATGTTCAGTGCGAGTCTGCCCTTCGGCACACCCGGCAGATCAGCGTAGAGCGTGATGCCGGCGGCATCCTCGTAGACGTCGACCGGCGGAATCAGCGTTGCATCGTTGCGTGCGGACGCGGCGGCGGTGCGGGTGGTTTCGCTCATGGTCGGCTCCTTACTGAATCTCGATGCGGCGTGGCTGCACGGCTTGCAAGCGCGGGATGTGCAGGTGCAACACACCGTCGCGGTAGCTCGCCTCGATGGCTGCGGCGTCGATATCGTCGGGCAGATTCACCACCCGGCGAAAACGCCCCGCGAAACGCTCGTCGATATGCAGCATGGTCTTTTCCTCCGTGCCCAGCGCAGCCGGTTTTCGCTCACCGGCGATGGTGAGCACGCCCTTTTCCACCTGCACATCGAAACTCGCCGGATCCACTCCGGGCGCGAACGCGTACAGCTCCACCGCCTGCAGCGTGCTGCCGACGTTGATTGTGGGAAATCCACCGCGACCGAGGCCACGGATGCCGGGAGAAAGCTCGTAGCGCTGCTGCATGTCGCGCTGCAGGCGGTCGAGTTCGGCGCGCAGGTCGCGCGAAAACAGGTTTCCGTACATTGTGGCATCCTCCGGAAGTGATGGTGACGCATTTCAATTTGAGGCCCGCGCACAGAAGTTCAATCCCTTGAAGCATGGCGCAGTTGCCGCCATGTAAGCAGATGTTCCGCAGCGACGCCGGCGGATGGAAGCAAGAGGCTGCAAATCGGTTTTCAGCCCGGCCGGCGCGCTCGTCGAGAATCGGGGTTTGTGTGCGATTGAATCGATGGGGAAGTCACATGCAATTCAAGGACTATTACCAGACGCTGGGCGTGGCGCGCGACGCCAGCGCAGACGACGTGAAGAAGGCCTTCCGCAAGCTCGCGCGCAAGTATCATCCGGACGTCTCCAAGGAGGCGGACGCGGAGGCCCGCATGCGGGAGGTCAACGAGGCCCACGCGGTGCTGTCCGACCCAGAGAAACGCGCCGCCTATGATCAAGTTGGGCGCGGTTACCAGCCGGGGCAGGAATTCCGCCCGCCCCCCGACTGGGACGCCGGATTCGAATTTTCTGGGCACGGTTACTCGTCTCACGAGGCGGCCGGTTTCAGCGACTTTTTTTCAGAGCTGTTCGGCCACATGGGTGGCACGCCGCGCGGCGCTCACCATGCGGGTTTCCGCGCACAGGGTGAGGACCATCACGCCAAGGTGCTGCTCGACCTCGAGGACGCATTCACGGGCGCCACGCGGCAGATTGGCCTGCGCGTGCCGCAGCTCGACGCGCAGGGACGCGTGCACCTTGCCACCCGTACGCTCAATGTGAAGATTCCGCGCGGGGTGCGCGCCGGCCAGGTGATCCGTCTCGCGGGCCAGGGTGCGCCGGGGATGGGCGGCGCGCCTGCCGGCGATCTCCTACTGGAAGTGCAATTCCGCCCCCATCCGCACCTGCGCGCCGAGGGCCGCGACCTGCACCTGACGCTTGCACTGGCGCCGTGGGAAGCGGCCCTCGGCGCCGTTGTCGACGTCGAGCTGCCCGGTGGCGCAGTCAAGGTACGCGTTCCGCAAGGCGCGCAGAGTGGGCGACAGTTGCGCGTGCGCGGTCACGGTCTGCCCAGCGACCCACCAGGCGATCTCCTGCTCGATCTGCGAGTGGTGCTACCGCCTGCCGACTCGCCGAAGGCGCGGGAGCTCTATGAAACCATGGCGCGCGAACTGGCGTTCGAGCCGCGTCGGTCCGGGGGGGCATAAGCCATGCATGACGACGACATCTTCACCGGCAGTCTCATGGAGTCTTCATGGCTCACGCTGGAGCAGGTCGCTGCGGCCTGCAGCGTCGAATCCGACTGGCTCGTGCGCCATATCGACGAAGGCCTGTTCCCGCACGCGGAAAGCATCGCAGGCACCTGGCGTTTTTCCGGTACGAGCCTCGTGCGTGCGCGGCGCATGCGCGAGCTCGAACGCGATTTCGACGCCGTACCCGAACTCGCGGCGCTGGTCGCCGACCTGCTGGAGGAACTCGACACGCTGCGCCACCGGCGCTAGATCGCGGTCGACCCGGCATCGTCGCCGCAACACCCAGGCGGCGTGCGACCGGACCTGTCCGCCGGAAAAACGCGTCATATCCTGAACAGCGCCGCGCTCATCCCGCGCAGTGCCGTGCGCCGTGCCAGCGCGTCCGGACACAGCGCCGCGACCTGCGCCCAAAAGCGCGGCGAATGGTCGAGATGGACGAGATGAGCGAGTTCGTGTGCGGCGACGTAGTCGACCAGCGCCAGCGGCGCCTGCACCAGGCGCCAGTTGAGGCGAACATGGCCGCGCCGTGTACAACTGCCCCATTGCGTCTGCGCGTCGGACAGCGCGAAGCGTGCCGGCACACGGCCAAGCCGGCGCGCCATCCGGGCGATTCGCCATGCCAGCAGGCACGCGGCGCGCGCGACCAGCCATTCGCGCACCAGTGCGGCCACATCCGCCGACGGCGGCGCATGGACGCAAAGGCGCGCGCCCCGACGGCGCACGTCGCCGAACAACGAGGGACGTACCTCGATGGCGAGCACGCGTCCGAGATAACGCACCTCGCTGACGGGCTCGGCCTGCGGCACACGCGCCTGCATGCGTGACCACGCACGCTGCAGCCAGTCGCGCTGATGCCGGACGTAACTCTCGATTTCCTCGCGCGGCGTCCACACCGGCGCATGAATGCGCACCTCGTGCGCGGTGACGGTCAAACCCAGCGTGCGACGGCGGCGCGAGCGGTTCAGCCGGTAGGGCACCGTGGCGTCACCGAGCTGCAGGACGCCGTTATTGGCGCGCGGCAGCAGGGGGCAACCTCGTCATTTCGGCTTCGATCCACGCCTCGGTGGCGCGGGTAAGTTCGGCCGCAGTCCTGCCGGCCGGTTCGATCACCGGCCCGATACTGACGGTGACCGTGCCTGGACGCTTGATGAAGGCGTTTTTCGGCCACACTTCACCGGCGTTGTGCGCCACCGGCACGATGGGGGCGCCGGTTTCCGCCGCCAGCCAGGCGCCGCCGATACCGTAGCGCCCCTTCTCGCCGGGCGCAACGCGCGTACCCTCGGGAAACACCAGCACCCAGAAGTCCTGCTCAAGCTTGGCCCTACCCTGGCTGACGATCTGCTTCAGCGCCTCGCGCCCGGCGCTGCGGTCGATGGCGATCGGCGAAAGCATGCGATAGGCCCAGCCGAAAAACGGCACCTTGAGCAGTTCCTGCTTGATCACCGCCGACACCGGTGGAAACAGAAACAGGAAAGCCACCGTCTCCCACGCCGACTGGTGTTTGGCAAGCACCACCGCTGGGTGGTCGGGCAGGTGCTCGCGGCCGCGCACCACGTAACGGATGCCGAGCACCCAGCGCGCAAGCCAAATCACGATATGGTTGTAGCCGGTAATCATGCGGTAGCGCGCATGCGGCGGAAACGGGAAGCTCAGCAATGCGACAACGCTGAACAACACCGTCAGCAATGCCTGAAGCACGGAGAAAAGCATCGAGCGCAGCAGATTCAAGCTGCGATCCTCAACAAGTGGTCGACCGCCTCGCCAAGATCGGCGAACACCGGCGTATCCTCCGGCAGGTCACCGGCCGCCAGCGTCTTCTCGCCCTTGCCGGTGCGCACCAGTATCGGCCGCGCTCCCACCGCTGCGGCGGCAAGAAGGTCGCGCAGCGAATCGCCCACCGCCGGCACGTCCGCCAGTTCACGCCCGTAACGCGTGGCGATCTCGTTGAACAGCCCGGCTTTCGGTTTGCGGCAGTTACATTCGGTCTCGGCCGCATGCGGGCAGTAGAACACCGCCTCGATACGTCCACCCGCCTGCGCCACCGCCTTGTGCATCTTGGCGTGGATGGCGTTCAAGGTTGCCATTTCGAACAGGCCGCGCGCAAGACCGGACTGGTTGGTTGCCACCACCACGCGCCACCCCTCGCGCGTCAGTCGCGCGATGGCCTCCAGGCTGCCGGGAATCGGCCGCCATTCCTCCGGTGACTTGATGAACTGGTCGGAGCCGAAATTGATCACGCCGTCGCGGTCGAGAATGATGAGTTTCATGGCGACACTCCTGTGCTCTGGAAGACCATCTTACGCCGCCAGGCGCGACAGGTCCGCCACCCGGTTCATGGTACGGTGCAACTGACCGAGCAAGGCGAGCCGGTTGGCCTTCAGCGCCGCGTCGTCGACATTGACCATCACCTTGTCGAAGAAGGCATCGACCGGCGCCTTGAGCGCGGCGAGCGCCTGCAGCGAGGCCGTATGGTCACCCGCCGCGAAAGCGGTGTCGGCGCGTGGTCCGATTTCCATCAGCGCGGCGAACAGGGCCTTTTCCTCCACTTCGACGAAGCGCGCCGCATCCGGTGCCGCACCCGCATCGCTTTCGGCTTTCTTCAGGATATTGCCGACGCGCTTGTTGGCGGCGGCGAGGCTTGCCGCTTCCGGCAAGCCCGCGAAGGCGCGCACCGCGTCGAGCCGCCTGGCGATGTCGGCGAGCACCGGCGGGCGCAGGCTCAGCACGGCATCGACTTCGTTGGCGCTGAAACCCTGCTCACGCTGTACCCCGCTGATACGGTCGTAGATGAAGTTCTCCAACTCCGCCCGCACATCGCCCAGCAAGCCCGCGGGGAAGGCGGCCAACGCGTCCTCCAGCAGCGCATCGAGGCGCAGCGCGTGCAGCGCCGGTTTCTCTGTCAGCATGCGAATCACGCCGAGCGCATGCCGGCGCAGCGCGAACGGATCCTTGTCGCCCGAAGGTTTTTCGCCGATGCCGAACAGGCCCGCGAGCGTCTCCAGCTTGTCCGCCAGGGCCACACACACGCCGACCTCGTTGCGCGGCAGGGCGTCGCCGGCGAAGCGCGGCTTGTAGTGATCCTCGATGGCGAAGGCGATGTCGTCGGCAAGGCCGTCGTGCTGCGCATAGTAGCGCCCCATGATGCCCTGCAGTTCGGGAAACTCGCCAACCATGTCGGTGAGCAGATCGGCCTTGGCCAGCAGCGCCGCCTGGTCGGCCTTGAGCGCCATCGGCGCGCCGCCGAGCCTCTCGCCGATGGCGCGGGCGATCGCCTGCACCCGCGTCACGCGTTCACCCTGGGTGCCCAGCCTGTTGTGATACACCACTTTTGCCAGCCCGAGCACGCGCGAATCGAGCGTCTTCTTGCGGTCCTGGTCGAAGAAAAACCTGGCGTCGGCCAGGCGCGGGCGCACCACGCGCTCGTTGCCCGCCACCACCGCCGACGCGTCGGCCGGAGAAATGTTGGAGACGATGAGAAAGCTGTCGGTGAGCCGCCCGTCCGCATCCAGCAGCGGGAAATATTTCTGATTCGCCTTCATGGTCAGGATCAGGCATTCCTGCGGTACTTCGAGGAAGGCTTCGTCGAACTTGCCGACCAGCACATTGGGACGCTCGACCAGCGCCGTCACCTCGTCCAGCAACGCGTCGTCCTCGATCGGCGCGAGCCCCAGCTGCGCCGCAGCCGCCGCAAGCTGGCGCGCGATCTCGGCGCGCCGGTCGGCGAAACCCGCGATCACCGCGCCGTCGTCCCGCATCTGTTCTGCGTAACCGTCGGCCGAGCGCAGCACCACCGGGTTCGTTCGCGCCTCGAAGCGATGCCCCTGCGTCGTGCGCCCGGCAGCAAGGCCGAGCACCGACAGCGGCACCACCTCCGTCCCGTGCAGCGCGACCAGGCCGTGCACCGGGCGCACGAAGTTCACCGTGCTCCAGCCATCGGCGAGCTGGTAGCTCATCACCTTGGGAATCGGCAGTTTCGCCATCGCCGCTTCGAGCGCCTGTTGCAGCCCGTCGGCCAGACCCACGCCCGGCGCAATGCTGTCGAGAAACAGCGCCACCTGCTTGCCCTCGCCTTCGCGGCGCAGCCGGTCTGCCGCGGACGCGTCCGCACCCAGTGCAGCCAGCCGCTTCAGGAGTGCCGCTGTCGGTTCGCCGCTGGCGTCCAGACCGACCGCAACAGGCATCAGCTTCGTCGCCACCGGACGGTCGGCGGCACGCGCCAGCACGCCGGCCACATGCGCACCCAGGCGACGCGGCGACGCAAAATTCGTCACCGTGGCATTCGCCTCGGCCAGCCCCTGCACCACCAGACTCTCCGCCAGCGCCGCGGCAAACGCCTCGCCCAGTCGCTTCAGCGCCTTCGGCGGCAGTTCCTCGACAAACAGTTCAACCAGCAGATTCCCCGCACTCATGCCGCCGCCTTCCGTTCCAGTTGCGCGACGATCTCGTCCGCCCACGCACGCGGCGCCATCGGAAAGCCCAGCCGCGCGCGGCTGTCGACGTAGCTCTTCGCCACGCCGCGGGCAAGGTTGCGGATGCGGCCGATATACGCGGCACGCTCGGTCACCGAAATCGCGCCGCGCGCGTCCAGCAGGTTGAAGGTATGCGCGGCTTTCAGCACCTG
>JANJXF010000099.1 GCA_024709165.1 Thiobacillus sp.
CTACGCACCCGCTGGCACGCCTGCTCACGCGCCAGCCTTTGTCGCGCCTCCTTGCAGGCCCCGGCCTGCGGCGTCGTTGCTTCGCGGCAGGCACGCGATCAGACGCACCATCGGGCGCGTCCAACTGCGGTTTCTAGGATAATTCGCTCTGTTCCATTCAGCCGATTTCGTCATGCGCACCCTCATCTGCGGCTCACTCGCCTTCGATTCGATCATGGTCTTTCAGGACCACTTCAAGCATCACATCCTGCCGGACAAGATCCACATGCTGAACGTGTCCTTCCTGGTGCCGGAGATGCGCCGCGAATTCGGCGGCTGTGCGGGCAACATCGCGTACAACCTGAAACTGCTGGGCGGCGATCCGGTCATCATGGCCACCGTCGGTGACGACTTCGGCGTCTATGCCGACCGTCTCGATGCGCTCGGCCTCACGCGCGAGGCGGTGCGCCGCCTGTCCGGCACTTTCACGGCGCAGGCCTTCATCACCACCGATCTTGCCGACAACCAGATCACCGCCTTCCACCCCGGCGCGATGAATTTCTCGCACGAGAACGACGCCGGCAGCGTTTCGGACATCGGTCTGGGCATCGTCTCGCCCGATGGCCGCGAAGGGATGCTCAATCACTGCCGTCAGTTCCACGCTGCGGGCATTCCCTTCGCATTCGACCCGGGCCAGGGCATGCCGTTGTTTTCCGGCGCGGAACTGCTGGAAATGGTCGATCTCGCCGATTACGTGACGCTCAACGACTACGAGGCCGAACTGCTGCAGACGCGCACCGGCCAGGCGCTCGACGCCCTGGCGGAACGCGTGAAATGCCTGGTGGTGACGCGTGGCGAGGCGGGTTCGCGCTTTCACGTCGACGGCCGCCGCTTCGACGTTCCGGTGGTGCCGGCCCACGCAGTGGTCGATCCGACCGGGTGCGGCGATGCCTACCGCGCCGGTCTGCTCCACGGCATCGCGCACGGCTGGGACTGGGAAGCCACCGGTCAGCTGGCGAGCGTGATGGGCGCGCTGAAGATCGAACGGCGCGGCGGACAAAACCATGCGCCTACGCGCGAGGATATTTCCACACGTCTGCACGACGCCTTCGGCTGGACGTTCTGAGGCGACGGCAGCTGCATCGACGCGCCTCGATCGGGAACATTCCGGACCCCTTCTGGCCTATAGTGAAACGATCGATCAAAGGACTCCCATGACGCACAAGCAGACCCTCGTACCCATTCTTCTCGTGCTGCCTGTCCTCGTGCTCGGCGGCTGCGCGTCCGGCGTCGGCGGCAAGGATTACAGCCGTGACCAGGCACGCGTGGTGCAGCAGGTGCAGATGGGCGTGGTCGAATCGGTGCGCGAGGTGAATATCGAAGGCACCAAGACACCGATCGGCGCGGGCGCGGGTGCCGTGGTCGGCGGCGTCGCCGGCAGCACGGTCGGCGGCGGGCGCGGCAGCGTCATCGGCGCGACCGTCGGCGCAGTGCTCGGCGGCGTCGGTGGCGCCGCGGCCGAGGAAGCGATCACGCGCCAGAAGGGCGTCGAAATCACCATCAAGCTCGACTCCGGCCGTCTCATCGCCATCACCCAGGCCGCCGACGAGGAATTCCGCGTAGGCGACCGCGTGCGCGTCCTCACCGGCGGCGGCACCACGCGCGTGTCGCACTGAGCAGGCACACCGCAACACTCCCCGGCCGATGTGGCGGGGAACGACCCCCATGATCGCGGCACGGGCACCCGTCTTTCTTCGCCGCCTGGTCCGCCTCGCCCTGCTGGGACTGCACACGAGCGCCGGGGCGCTGCTCGCGGCCCTGGCGCTGCCGCTGCTGGGTTCGCGCCGGCGCGATGCGCTGATCGTGGCGTGGTCGCGCATGCTGCTCGGACTGCTGGGCGTGCGCGCCGTCGTCGCCCCTGCGCCCACGGTGCCTGGCGGCGCGCTGCTGGTGTGCAACCACGTTTCCTGGCTCGACATCTTTGTCATTTTCATCGCCCGCCGCGTGCACTTCGTTTCCAAAGCCGAGGTGCGCGCCTGGCCAGTCGCCGGCTGGCTGGCGCACAAGGCCGGCACGCTGTTCGTCGAGCGTGGCCGCCGCGCCGACACCCTGCGCGTCAACGGGGACATGGCGGCCCTGCTGCGCGACGGCGCATGGGTGGCGGTGTTTCCGGAAGGCACCACCAGCGACGGCCGCATCCTGCGCCGTTTTCTCCCCTCGCTGCTGCAGCCGGCGGTGGATCTTGACTGCCCCATCGTGCCGGCGGCGCTACGCTATCGCACGCTCGATGGCGTCTACAGTGCGGCTGCGGCCTACGTCGACCGCATGAGCCTGTGGCAGAGCCTGCTCGCCGTCACCGGCGCACCCGGCATCGTCGCCGAGCTGCATTTCGGCGAACCCATCCTGCCCAACGGTCACCGGCGCGATCTTGCGGCCACGGCGGAAGCGGCGACGGCTAGGCTGTTGGGGATCGCCCCTGCAGACACGGCACCGCGAACACCTGCCGGTCCTCCAGCCTGAACGCCGTCAGGCTGCCCCCCCACAGGCAGCCGGTATCGAGCGCGACGAGATCGTGTCGATTGACCAGCCCGAGGGTCGACCAGTGGCCGATGATGAGCGTCGCGTCCACGGTCCTGCGCCCCGGCGCCTCGAACCACGGCAGCCAGCCCGCGGGCTGCGTGCCCGGCGCGCCCTTGTAGTGAAACTCCATCTCGCCCGCGGCGGAGCAGTAGCGCAAACGCGTGAAGGCATTGACGATCACGCGCAGGCGCTCGATCCCGGCGAGCGCGTCGTCCCACGTCGCAGGCACGTTGCCGTACATCTGCCTGAAGAATTCCACGTAATGCGGTCCCTGCAACACCGCCTCCACCTCCGCCGCACGCGCGAGCGTGTCGTCCACGCTCCATTGCGGCAGCACGCCGGCATGCACCAGGAGATAGCCGTTCTCGTGCCAGGCAAGCTTGCGATGGCGCAGCCAGTGCATCAGTTCGTCGCGGTCCGGCGCCGCCAGCACGGCATCGAGCGTGTCACCCTTGTACATCCGGCCGAAACCCTCCGCGAGCGCCAGGAGATGCAGGTCGTGGTTGCCGAGCACGCATACGGCGGCCTCGCCCAGTTCCCGGACGCAGCGCAGCACCGCGAGCGAATCCGGCCCGCGGTTGACCAGATCGCCGACAAACCACAGGCGGTCGGCAGCGGGATCGAAACGGATGACATCCAGCAGGCGCAGGAGGGAAGCATGGCAGCCCTGGATGTCGCCAATGGCATAGGTGGGCATATAGAATACGGGTTCGTCTGCGTTGTGTGACCCGAATCATAGCGCCCCCGCCCGAACCTGCCGTGACGCCTGCGCCATGAGACCCCTGATCCGCCTGTTCTTCCGTACCCTCCGCCTTGTCCTCACGCCCTTCGTGCTGCTCGGCCACGCCATCGCGCAGCCGCGCGGTGTCGTGCGCACACCCGCGGCACAGGCGGCGGTCGACGCGCGCACGCGCCGGCTCGCGGTGTACCATTTCCCGACCTGCCCGTTCTGTCTCAAGGTGCGTCGCGCCATGCGCCGCCTGTCGCTCGACATCGAACTGCGCGACGCGCGCCACGCAGGTCCGCACCGCGCGGCACTGATCGCTGGCGGCGGCAAATCGCAGGTGCCGTGTCTTGCCATCACCGGCGAGGACGGCGCCGTGACCTGGCTGTACGAGTCGGACGCCATCATCGCCTGGCTCGACCGCGAATTCGGCGCGGCATGAGTCTGCTTGCCGCGCTCAACCCGCCGCAGCGCGAAGCGGCGAAATACCTCGACGGCCCGCTCTTGGTGCTGGCCGGCGCCGGCTCGGGCAAGACCCGCGTCATCACCCACAAGATCGCGTTTCTCATCGGCGAGTGCGGCTACAAACCCGGCTCGATCGCCGCCATCACCTTCACCAACAAGGCCGCGCGCGAGATGCAGGCGCGTGCCGGCAAGCTGTTGCAGGACCGGAACGCCAAAGGCCTCATCGTCACCACCTTCCATTCCATGGGCTTGCGCATGCTGCGCGAAGACGCCGCGTTCGCCGGACTCAAGCCCGCGTTCTCCATTCTCGATGCCGCCGACGCTGCCGGCATCGTGTCGGAAATACTGAAAACCACGGACAAACAGGAAATCCGTCGCGCAACCTCGCGCATCTCGCTGTGGAAGAACGACCTCCTCTCGCCGGCTGCCGCGCTCGCTTCGGCCGAGGACGACAACGCGCGTGCCTACGCGAAGATCTACGACCGCTACGACGCCACCCTGCGGGCCTACCAGGCGGTCGATTTCGACGATCTCATCCGCCTGCCTGCGGAACTGCTGGACGCCCATGCCGAGCTGCGCGAGAAGTGGCAGAACCGCCTGCGCCACATCCTGGTCGACGAATACCAGGACACCAACACTGCGCAGTACCAGCTCCTGCGCAAGCTCACCGGCGTGCGCGCCGCGTTCACTGCGGTGGGCGACGACGACCAGGCAATCTACGGCTGGCGCGGCGCATCGAGCGACAACCTGCGCCAGCTGCGCGACGACTACCCGCACCTGCACGTGGTCAAGCTCGAACAGAACTACCGCTCGACGGTACGCATCCTCAAGGCCGCCAACGCCCTCATCGCCAACAATCCGAAACTGTTCGAGAAACGCCTGTGGAGCGAGCTCGGCCACGGCGACCCCATCCAGGTGCTGCCCGCCGCGCGCGACGACGAGCACGAGGCCGAGTCGGTCGTCATGCGCCTCTTGTCGCACAAGTTCCAGCACCGCACCGAATGGCGCGACTACGCCATCCTCTACCGCGGCAACTACCAGGCACGCGTGTTCGAGCAGGCGCTGAGGAACGAGAAAGTGCCGTACCAGCTCTCCGGTGGTCAGTCGTTCTTCGACAAGACCGAGATCAAGGACGTCATCGCCTACCTGCGCCTGATCGCCAACGGCGACGACGATCCCGCCTTCATACGCGCCGTCACCACACCGAAACGCGGCATCGGCGCGGCGACGCTGGAAAAGCTCGGCCAGGTCGCCGCCACGCTGCGCGTCAGCCTGTTCGAGGCAGTATTTTCCGCCGCGGCCGCGGCGCAGATCGGCGAACGCCAGCTCGCGCCGCTCACCGAATTCTGTCACTTCATCAACCGCTTCGAGGCGCGCGTCGCGCGCGAACCCGCCGGCGAAGTGCTGAACGACCTGCTGCAGGCCATCGGCTACGAGGCGTATATTTTCGACCAGGACGACGAACGCGCCGCGCAGACGCGCTGGACCACCGTACTCGAATTCGCCGCATGGATCGCGAAGAAAGGCGAGGAAGACGGGAAGAACCTGCTGCAGCTCACCCAGACCATCGCGCTCATCACCCTGCTCGAAGGCCGCGAGGAAGAGGAACCCGACGCCGTGCGCCTGTCCACCCTGCACGCCGCCAAGGGCCTGGAATTCGGCCACGTCTTCCTGGTTGGCGTCGAGGAGAACATCCTGCCACACCGCGACGCGGTCGACGAAGGCCGCCTGGAGGAGGAACGGCGCCTGATGTACGTCGGTGTCACCCGCGCGCAGCGATCGCTCACCCTGTCCCACTGCGCCCGTCGCAAGCGCGCGCGCGAGAGCGTCGCCTGCGACCCCTCGCGTTTCATCGACGAACTCGGCGACGACGTGCGCCAGCCAGCAAAACCCGACGATGCCGAAGCGAAGGCGCAAGGCAGCAACCGGTTGGCAGCGTTGAAGGCGATGCTGGGGTAGCCACGGCAGGGTGGAGCAAGCGCCGGCCTGCACCGACGAGACACTTGCCGCCGGCGTCGCTCCAGTTCATGCTGTCATCCACGCACTGACAATGGAGCCCGTCATGATCAAAGTTCTTTCCGCCCTCGTTCTCGGTCTTCTCGCGGCGCCCGCGCTGGCCACCGACATGAAGGCCGGCCTGTGGGAAATCAGAACCATCAAACAGGTCGTCGACGGTCAGGACATGCAGGCGCAGATGCAGGCGATGCAGAAGCAGCTGGCCGCCCTGCCTGCGGCGCAACGCAAGCAGATGGAAGCGATGATGGCGAGTCAGGGCATGAGCATGTCGGAGGGCGCGATGCGCATCTGCATCAGCGAAGAAGCCGCGCGCCGCAACGCGCCGGTGCTCGACCCCGAAGACCGCTGTCCGCCGCGCAAGTTGACGCGCAGCGGCAACACCGTGCGCTTCGAGCTCGACTGCGTGATGGACGGACGCACCGCGCGGGGCAAGGGCGAAAGCACGTTCTCGGGCAACCGCGTGCATTCGCGCATGGACATGACGACAACGGGCCCCGATGGCCGTCACACCATGCAGACCGAATCGCAGATGAGCTATCTCGGTGCCGATTGCAAGGGTCTCGCACCCGTGGGAGCCAAGGCAAGACCCAAGTAGCGTCTCCGGCCGCCAAGGCCGGCGTTCGCACCGCGACGGCCGTCGATCCCGATCGAACTCATGCGAAATTGCGCGCCAGCCGCTTCACGCGCGCAAGGGCAACGCCAGACCGATGGCGGCGAACACCCCGCCGCACACCCGGTTAAAGCGCCTGCCAACCCGGACCAGCCACGGACGAATCCGGTTTGCCGCGCTGGCGAGCATGTATTCGGTGAGGCTTTCGACGACCACGAAGCTTGCTGCCATGACCGCGAACTGGGTCGCCAGGCTTCGGCCCGGATCGATGAACTGCGGCAGGAACGCGCTGAAAAACAGGAGACCCTTCGGATTCGTCGCCGCAGACAAGGCCCCTTGGCGAAAGAGCGACCAGGGCTGTGCTTGCGACGGCCTGCAGCCCGGCTCCATCGTTGCGATCGGCGGCGCGCGCCACACCTGCACGCCCAGCCAGACAAGATAGGCGCCGCCCAGCCACTTGAGAACGGTGAGCCAGACTATCGACGACTTGACCAGTGCGCCGATGCCGAACATGGACAGGGCGATGATGAGAACGAAGCCCAGCGCACCGCCAACGATGGTGAACAGCGTCGTGCGCCGCCCGTACAGCGCCCCATGGGTGAGCGCAAGCAGCCCGTTCGGGCCGGGCGACAGCGACAGGCCCGCCGCGGCGGCAAGGTAGAAGATCCAGGTGTCGAACTGCATCGATGCGCCTCGGCGCCGCCTGCTCCGTGAATTCAGCGGTTCGCGTCAAGTCGGAGTCCATTCGCCACCCGACGCACAATCCGTCACCCAGCGCGCGGCGCCGACGCACCACCGCCGCGGACGATCTCGATCAGTGCATTCAGGGCGTCGCTGGCCGTGAAGATACCCAGAAACCGGCCGTCCTCGTCGTTGACGATCACGCTGCCGATCTTCTGTTCGGACATCGCGTATGCCACGTCATCGAGGGGCGTCGCGGCACTCACCGTCAGCGGATCGGGGGCCATGATGTCGGCGGCACGCACCTGGAGCTTTTCCATCGCCGTCAGGCCCGAGACCACGCGCACGTCCCGGTCGCTGATCACGCCAACGACCGTATCGCCACGCACCACGGGAAGGTGGCGGATACCGTGCTCCTCCATCAGAAGCCGCAGATCGTCGATGCTCGTGTCTTCGTTCGTGGTAATGGGGTCGGGAGTGGTGAACTCATCCACCGGTACACGTGCTGACAGCATGGCAGGTCTCCTGTGATTATCCGCAGGGCGCGGATGGGTGGGTGGTAACGCTTCATTGCATTCGCCCACCGTCCTCGACGAATCGCCGACGGCCGCAGTGAAGCCCTGGAGACGCACAAACGGCTTGCCCGAAAAAGCGTCTCCCTGAACCCCAATCTTACAGCGTTCCAGGCGACTTTCATTGACAGGAGCCACTCACCGCAGCCAGGTTGGCGGCAAGCGTCTGCGTCGCGGCGTCACCCATCAAGTGAAGGGGGACGCGAGCGAAAAGCCCGGCAAGCTGCACCGCCTTGCGCCGCATCGGCGGACGGATCAGGGCTCCAGCGACTGCCGCTCCATTTTCCACCACAGTCGATACACCTCCTCGGACCACAGCGACTTGATGTAGGCAACCACGTCCTGCATCTCGTGTTCGGAAAGCTTGCCCTGCCAGGCCGGCATGTTGCCCTGCCCCTGCGGGCTGCCGTCGCGGATCGCCTCCAGCAGCGCCGCCGTCGGGTGGTGCCAGGCATGCGCGCTGTCGTCGAGCGGCGGCGGCGGATAATTGCCCTTCGCATCGCGCACGCGCCAGTCACCGGCTTGCCCCTGCCCATGCTCGCCATGACACTCGAGGCAATGCCGCCGGTAGATCAGCAATCCCCGCGCCGCCTGCGGTGCGGCCGCACTGCGGGGAGGCGGCTCGCCGATCGCCGCGGCGGCGGCCGCAGGCTTGGCCAGCACGCTGACCGGAGGCTTGTCGGGCGTCTTCTCGCAGGCGACAAGCAGCAGCCCCGCCAGAACGGCAGTCAGAAAATGAAACATGGATGTCATTTGCCTCATGATACATGCATGACCACCACCGGCGGCACCGGTTCCACCGACGAACAAGCCAGCGGCATGGCATTGTTTTCACTGGGAAACCTTGCTCTGCTGCCTCAAGTTCAAGGCTTAACAACAAAACTGCGGACGGGATACGGAAAAGGCTGCGAGATTCAAAATCCTGGTTTCGGTAACGATGAGCAGCGCGGATTCGGCCTTTTCCCGGTGTTCTTCATGGCGCATCTTGTGCCAACACGACGAGTCGGCCAGCGTTGATACCACGCTGAAATGCAAGCCACGACGCAGGAACACTCGACCGCATGGGCTGGCAGGTGGCTTCTATCCGGATTTCCTGTTGTGGCTGGTGGATGTTGCCAGTGCAACCCAACCACCACGGCCATTCCAGAGCCTGGACATACTCAGGGCTGGTCGCTGGTGGCAGCCGATATCTGCATCCGTACGCCCTCAGGCCGTGGCCTTCCGTTGTCGGAAAAGAGAGCATGAAGTGCCTGCCACCTCTTGCGTAGCGCGAGGCAGCGGCGCGCAAACCCGCGCGTCGCTGCACACACCGACCATCCTTCACTCGCGCCAATTCAGGCCGTGATCCCGTGCACGCTCACGAGCCTCCCGGGGGCGGCGCCGCTTCTCAGCCATGCAATTCCGGCATGGCACGGGTGCAATGGACCAGGCCAGCGAAATTGTGCCCAACGGGGTGCAATCCACCCCGCGTATAATCTGCTGGCGCGCCACGTGGGTACGCCTTTTCATTCCCGAACCGTTTCCATGGCCGATCCGACCCAGATCCTGCACGCCCTCGTCCTTGGCTTCGTCGAGGGCCTCACCGAATTCCTGCCGATCTCCAGCACCGGCCACCTCATCCTTGCGGGCCAGCTGCTCGGCTTCAACGGCGAGAAGGCCAAGGTGTTCATGATCGCGATCCAGCTGGCCGCGATTCTCGCGGTGGTGTTCGAGTACCGCGCGAAGCTCGGCCACGTCGCGGCGACGCTTGCCAGCGATCCGCTTTCGCGGCGGCTGGCGGCGAACCTGATGGCGGGTTTCCTGCCGGCGGCGGTGCTGGGCTTTCTGTTCTACAAGCAGATCAAGGGCTATCTCTTCAACCCCATCGTGGTGGCGTCCGCGCTGGTGATCGGCGGTGTGCTGATTCTGTGGGCCGAACGCCGCCGTCACGTCGTCAGTACGCCGACGGTCGACGACCTCGACTGGCGCCGCGCGCTGGCAGTGGGCTTCGCTCAGGCGCTGGCGATGATCCCCGGCACCTCGCGTTCGGGCGCGACCATCATCGGCGGGTTGTTTCTCGGGCTGTCACGCAAGGCGGCGGCGGAATTCTCGTTCTTTCTCGCCATCCCGACGATGTGCGCGGCGACCGCGTACGACCTCTACAGGAACTGGCGCCTGTTCGACGCCGGTGACATTCCGCTGTTCGCCATCGGCGCCGCCGCGTCGTTCGCCAGCGCCTTGCTGGCGGTGCGCACGCTGATCAAGTTCGTCAGCCGCCACGACTACACACTGTTCGCCTGGTACCGCATCGTGTTCGGCGGGGTGGTGCTGGCGACGGCGTATTTCGGTGTGGTCGACTGGGGCGCCGCCCACTGAGGCGGCCGCCTGTTCAGCCGGCGGCGAGCGCCTGTCTCGCCTCGCTTTCGAGCTGCACACGGAGCTCGGCCGGAAGCTTCAACTGCGTCGCCAGCGCGTCGAGGTAGGTGCGCTCCATGAAGCTATCGTCGTCGACTGCGAGTGCGCTCACCAGGTACATTTCGCTCGCGACTTCCAGCGAGCCGGCCGCCGCCGCGGCGACATCAGCGGGGTCGAGCGGACGCGCGACTTCCTGGTCGATCCAGCTGCGCAGCGCCGGGTCATCGGCGAGCGAAGCGAGTTTTTCCTCGATCATGGCGCGCTCGCGTGCATCGATGTGACCATCCGACTTGGCGGCGGCGATCAGCGCCTTCAGCACCGCGCGACTGTGGTCCGCGGCAGGTGCAGGCAGGAATTGCGTGGCTTGCACGACGGGTGCCGGGGCGTTGCCGGCGGCAGCCTTTTGCTGTTGCCAAGTGCTGTAGGCACGGAAGGCCAGCGCGCCCAGCGCTGCTGCCCCGCCGTAGGTGAGCGCCTTGCCGCCGAACTTGCGCACGCGCTTGTCGCCAAGGAGCAGCCCGAGCACGCCGCCGGCGAGCATGCCGGTGCCGAAGTTGGCGTAGCCCGGCTTGCCGTCGGTCTCCGGCCGCTTGGGGATAGCCGCCGCGCTGGCGCCGAGAATCTGGTCGAGGAGGGACTGGAAGTTCATCACGGGGTTCCTGTGGGAAGGGCAGGGTGCAGACCTGCAGGCCGAACCGAAGTTCCGCGCGGTCTCCGGGTTCAGACGGGCCTGGGTGGGTTCTTGTCGAGTTTCCGCTGCAGCGTGCGGCGGTGCATCTTCAGCGCGCGTGCGGTGGCCGAGATGTTGCCATCGTGCTCCTGCAGCACCTTCTGGATATGTTCCCACTCCAGGCGGGCCACGGAAAGCGGCTCGGGGTTGACCTCCAGCGCTGCATCGGGCGCATCGCGCAACAGCGCGGTGAGGATCTCGTCGGCGTCGGCAGGCTTCGCCAGATAATGCCGGGCGCCCAGACGCACGGCCTCGACCGCCGTGGCGATGCTGGCGTAGCCGGTCAACACCACGATGGCCGGGGCAGGCCGGCGTGCGGCGAGCGCTTCCACCACCTTGAGACCGGAGTCGCCGGGCAGCTTGAGATCGACCACGGCATGGGTCGGGGCAAGGGCATCCGCGACGGCGCGCGCCTGTCCGGCGTCGTGTGCAACGGCGATTTCGAAGCCACGCTTCTGCATGGCACGCGCCAGCGCGGTGGCGAAGTCGACGTCGTCCTCGACGATGAGAAGTTTTTTGATGCCAGAATTCATGGCGTCGGGTTCCAGGGAAGGGAAAGATGCACGCAGGTGCCACCGCCGGCACGCTCGGTCAGGGTGAGGCGGCCTCCGAGGCGCTCCAGTGTCGCGTGGGTGAGCGCGAGCCCAACCCCCCAGCCGCGCCCCGCCTTGCTGCTGAACAGCACGCGGCCCGCGCGCGCTTTTTGCTCCGGCGTGAAACCGGGCCCCCGATCTGCAACCTCGATGACGAGCGTTTCGTCTGCCGTCTGCGTGCGCAGCGAGATTTCGCCGGGCGAAACGTCGGCGGCGTTGTTCAGGACGTTGAGCAGGGCCTGTTCGAGGCCGTCAGGCGCGGCGAAGGCGCGTGTGTCGCGCGGCGATTCGAGCGTCAGCTGCGCGTCGGGGCGCAACACCTGCCAGTGCTCCGCGACACCGGCCAGCCAGACGCCGAGTGGCTGCGCCGGATCCGGCGGCGCCTCCTGGGCACGCGCCGCAAGCCGGGTGAGGATGCCCTTGCAGGCCTGCGCCTGGCGTTCGAGCAGGCGGCAGTCCTCGCCGATATCCGGATCGTTGGCGAACTCCGTGGCGAGCTCGTGCGCGGTGGTCTGGATGGTGGCAAGCGGCGTGGCGAGCTCGTGCGCGGCCAGCGCCGCCTGGGTGCCGAGTGCGACGATGCGCTCGTCGCGCAGCTGTCGTTCGCGCAGGTCGGCGAGTTCGCGATCGCGGGCGCGCAGCGCAGCGTGCATGCGGGTGACAAAAAATGCAATCAGCCCGGCGCTTACCAGGAAGTTGAACCACATGCCTCCCAGATGCATGCCGGTGGCGGCAACCGGATCGGCGACCGCCAGCGGCTGGTAGACAAACAGCAGCAGCGCGTAGTAGCCGCCCGCCACCGCAGCCAGAAGCCACACCCAGCGCGGACGCAGGCTGATCGCGGCGATCACCACCGGCACCAGCATGAGCGACACGAACGGGTTGGTCGCACCCCCGCTGAAATAACCGAGCACGGCGAACGCGGTGAGGTCGACGAAGAGATGCGCGAGAAACTCCATCTGCGTCGCCGGCAGGTCCTGGCGCAGGCGCCAGGCGGTGGCGAGCGTGAATCCGCCCATGAGCGCAAGAGTCGCACCGATCGGGACAACCGGCATGGCCACTCCCATACCCCAGTGCAGCCATGCACTGCCTGCCGCCCATACGGCGAGCAGCGCGACGCGCACGGCCAGCAGGCGCCCCAGCATGGCGCGGGCGGGCAGGGTGGACAGCAGAGTGGTTTCGGCTGCGGGCGGCATGGCGGCATTGTAATGCGCGTATGACCGCCCCTCCGGCGCGGGGGGGGTGCGACAATTTGTCCGATTGAAGCCGGGTGCGTGTCTGGCTACATTGACAGTGCGCATGAATGCGCATCGACCCCAAGACCTATCCCGCCGCTTTGGCGGGATTTTTTTTCAGGCAGGCGGCAGCTGCCGTACCCCGTCATCGGGTGCCAGACGCGTGACCCGCAGCGCATAAAGGCGGCGGCTGTCGGCGCGCAGAACACTGAACAGAAAACCGTCGAAGCTTACTGATTCGCTGCGTTTCGGCAGGTGGCCGAAGCGCGACACCACGAGGCCGCCGACGGTGTCGAATTCTTCGTCGGAAAAATTCGACCCCAGCGTCTGGTTGAAGTCGACAATTTCCGTGGTTGCCTTCACGCGGAACACGTCATCGTTTTCGCGGATGATGTTGTCCTCGGGTTCATCGAAGTCGTATTCGTCCTCGATGTCGCCCACGATCTGTTCCAGCACGTCCTCGATGGTGACCAGGCCCGCGACACCGCCGTATTCATCGACGACGATCGCAATGTGATTGCGGTTCGAGCGGAACTCCTTCAACAACACGTTGAGTCGTTTCGACTCCGGAATGAACACCGCCGGACGCAGCATGCCGCGGATGTCGTCGTCGGACTCGGCGTAGTGGCGCAGGAGATCCTTCGCCAGCAGGATGCCGATGACGTCGTCGCGGTCCTTGTCGATCACCGGGAAACGCGAGTGCGCAGTCTCGATGACGAAGGTGACGAACTGTCCGGGCGGATCGTTGATGTCGACGACATCCATCTGTGCGCGCGGGATCATGATCTCGCCGACGCGCATCTCGGACACCTGCAGCACACCCTCGATCATCGCCAGGGCGTCGGCGTCCATCAGGTTGTTTTCGTAGGCACCGTGCAGCAGTTCGATCAGCTGTTCACGGTCTTCGGGTTCGCGCATCAGCCAGTGGGAGATGCGCTCGAGCAGGCTGGGTTTGTGGCTACTGTCTGGGTCCATGAGGAGTCAGGACGAATAGGGATTCGGGATGCGGAAACGTTCCAGTATAGCGATTTCGCGCGATTCCATGATCTCGGCGTCCGCCGGGTCGAGGTGATCGTAGCCCTGCAGGTGCAGTACGCCGTGCACGGTCATGTGCGCATAATGGTTCTTCATCGGCTTGCCGTGTTCGCGCGCCTCGCCCTCCACCACCGGCGCGCAGATCACCACGTCGCCACCCAGCACGCCGGGTGCGATCTCGCCGTACTCGAAGGTCAGCACGTTGGGCACGTAAACCTTGCCGCGGTAGTCCTGGTTGAGCGTCTGCGCTTCCTCGGCATCGACAATGCGCACGGTGATTTCAGCATCGCGCTCCAGTGCCGCGGCGACCCAGCGGCGAATCTGCGCACGGCCCGGCAGAGCATCGGCGTTGCTGGCGAATTGCACCGACAGCCTCAGTTCAGGATCGGGCATCGCTCTGCGCGCGACGTGCGGCGTAGGCGTCGACGATACGGCCGACCAGCGGATGGCGCACCACGTCCTCGGACTGGAAGTGGGTGAACGCCAGCCCGCGCACGCCGGCCAGCACCTCGGCGGCATCCATCAGGCCGGATTTCACATGCTTGGGCAGATCGATCTGCGTGGGGTCGCCGGTGACGACCGCCTTCGCGCCAAAGCCGATGCGGGTCAGGAACATCTGCATCTGCTCGGGCGTGGTGTTCTGCGCCTCGTCGAGGATGATGAAGGCGTGGTTCAGCGTGCGTCCGCGCATGAAGGCGAGCGGCGCAACCTCGATCGCATGGCGCTCGATCAGGCGCGTCACCTTGTCGAAACCCATCAGGTCGTACAGCGCGTCGTACAGCGGCCGCAGGTAGGGGTCGACCTTCTGAGAAAGGTCGCCCGGCAAAAACCCCAGCCGCTCACCCGCCTCGACAGCCGGACGTGTCAGCACCAGGCGTTTGACCTGCTCGCGTTCGAGGGCATCGACTGCACAGGCGACTGCCAGATAGGTTTTTCCGGTACCCGCGGGGCCGATGCCGAAAGTGATGTCATGGCTGCGGATCTGCTCGATGTATTCGCCCTGGCGCGGGGTGCGCGCGCGCAGATCGGCACGCCGCGTGCGCAGTGCGGGACCTTCGTCGTCGGCGCGGCCGCGGGTGAGCTCGACCAGTCCGAGCTGGATGTCATCGAGCGAGAGCTCGTCGTGCGCGCGGTTGTAGAAATGCTCGATCGCCTGCGCGCCCTTCTCCGCCTGCGCCGCCTCGCCACTGACGCGAAAACTCGCGCCACGGCGGCCGATGGCGACGTCGAACGCCGCCTCGATCTGGCGCAGATTCTCGTCCATCGGCCCGCACAGGTTGGCGAGCCGGCGGTTGTCCTCGGGGGCGAGGCGCAGTTCGACGATATCGGTCTTCAAGCGGATTCCGTTTCGGTGGTGGCCGGCTCGCCGCGCAGGCTGTGCGGGTAGGCGTGAGTAATGGTGACGTCGACGAACCGGCCGATGAGGCGCGGCTGGCCGGGGAAATTGACAATGCGATTGTTGTCGGTGCGGCCGGCAAGCTCGTCGGCATTCTTGCGCGCATGACCCTCGACCAGCACGCGCTGCGTGGTGCCGACCATGGCGCGGTTGACGGCCTGCGCCTGTGCCTCGATCCGAGCCTGCAACTGCATCAGTCGACGGGTCTTCTGTTCCGCACTCACATCGTCAGGATAATCCGCCGCCGGCGTGCCGGGGCGCTTGCTGTAGATGAAGGAAAAGCTGGCGTCGAAATCGAGTTCTTCCACCAGTTTCATCGTGGCCTCGAAATCGGCTTCGGTCTCGCCCGGAAAACCGACGATGAAATCCGACGACAGGCACAGGTCGGGGCGCTGTTCCCTCAGCTTGCGAACGATCGACTTGAACTCGAGCACGCTGTGGCCGCGCTTCATCGCGGCGAGAATGCGGTCGGAGCCCGACTGCACCGGTAGGTGCAGGTGGGAGACGAGCTTGGGCAGGCGGCCGTAGCAGTCGATCAGACGCTGCGTCATCTCGCGCGGGTGGCTGGTCGTGTAGCGGATGCGCTCGACGCCGGGGATTTCGTGCACCATTTCCAGCAGAAAGGCGAAGTCGGCGGTGCCGCCGTCGTGCAGCGCGCCCCGATACGCATTCACGTTCTGCCCCAGGAGCGTGATCTCCTTTACTCCGTGCTCGGCGAGATTCGCTACCTCGGCGACGACATCGTCGAACGGACGCGACACTTCCTCGCCGCGCGTATAGGGAACGACGCAGAAGGTACAGTACTTGGAACAGCCCTCCATGATCGAGACGAATGCCGTGCCGCCTTCGACGTGCGCCGGCGGCAGATGGTCAAACTTCTCGATCTCGGGAAAGCTGATGTCGACCTGCGCGCGGCCGGTCTCGCGTTTCCTGGCGATCAACTCGGGCAGACGGTGCAGCGTCTGCGGGCCGAACACCACGTCGACGAAGGGCGCACGCGCGACGATGGCAGCGCCCTCCTGGCTGGCGACGCAGCCGCCGACGCCGATGATGAGATCCGGGTTCGCCTGCTTCAGGTGGCGCACCCGGCCAAGATCGTGGAACACCTTCTCCTGCGCCTTCTCGCGCACCGAGCAGGTATTGAACAGGATGATGTCGGCGTCATCCGGATTGTCGGTCGGAGTCAGGCTTTCTGCGACACCGAGCACGTCGGCCATCTTGTCCGAATC
>JANJXF010000198.1 GCA_024709165.1 Thiobacillus sp.
TGACCGAACCGAGGAGGCGGGGGTTCCTGTGGAAGGACGCGCAAGGGCCGGGGTGAGGGCGTATCCACCGGCAACCCGGTTGGCCCAGCCCGTTTCCCCCCACCCCAACCCCCCGCCTGCGGGAGGAGGGGTTAATGGACAATCCGGGTTCATTCGAGCGCTTCGGTGTGCGGGGCTTGGCGCCCAATGAACAACGCGGAACGAATCAGCGCCTCGACGGCAGACTCTCCGGCAGGAGTAAAATTGCATGATGACCACTCCCCTCTTTTCCTACCGCAAGCACTGGGCGGCGCGCTTCGGCACCGCCCCCTTCCTGCCGATGTCGCGCGCCGAAATGGCCGCGCTCGGCTGGGATGCCTGCGACGTCATCCTGGTGACGGGGGATGCGTACATCGACCATCCGAGCTTCGGCATGGCCCTGGTTGGCCGCCTGCTGGAAGCGCAGGGCTTTCGTGTCGGCATCATCAGCCAGCCGGACTGGCACTCGGCCGAGCCGTTTCGCGCACTCGGCCGGCCGGCGCTGTATTTCGGCGTCACCGCCGGCAACATGGACTCGATGGTCAACCGCTATACCGCCGACCGCAAACTGCGCTCCGACGACGCCTATACCGCACATGCCGAACCCAACAAGCGTCCCGACCGCGCGGTCACGGTCTATGCCCAGCGCTGCCGCGAGGCTTTTGCGGGCACTCCGGTGGTCATCGGCTCGATCGAAGCGTCCCTGCGCCGCATCGGTCACTACGACTACTGGTCCGACACCGTGCGCCGTTCGGTGCTGGCGGATTCCAAGGCCGATCTGCTCATTTTCGGCAACGCCGAGCGCGCCCTGGTCGAAGTCAGCCACCGCCTGGCGCGTGGCGAGAAGATCGGCGACATCCGCGAGCTGCGCGGCACTGGCTTCATGGTGCCGCGCGACTGGCTGCCGCCCGTGCACACAGGAGAGGATGGAAGCCCGCCGTGGGTCGAACTCGATTCGACCACGCTGGACACGCCGGGGGTGGTCGACGCCCATGTCGATCCTTATGCCGATTCCCCCATCCCTCCGGCCTCCCTCGCGCAAGCGGGCGAGGAAAATCCCCAACCGCTGCGCTTCGTACCGAAAGCCGAAAAACTCGCCGCGCGCAAGGCGCTGCGCGCCCGCACCGTCATCCGCCTGCCCGACTACGAGCAGGTGAAGAACAATCCGGTGCTGTACGCGCACGCATCGCGCGTGTTCCACCTCGAATCCAACGCCGGCAACGCGCGCGCCCTGAGGCAGGGCCACGGCGAGCGCGACGTGTGGCTCAATCCACCGCCGATTCCGCTCACCACCGCGGAGCTCGACGGCGTGTACGACCTGCCCTATGCGCGCGCGCCGCACCCGCGCTACGGCGACGCGAAAATTCCGGCGTGGGAGATGATCCGCTTCTCGATCAACATCATGCGCGGCTGTTTCGGCGGCTGCACCTTCTGTTCGATCACCGAGCACGAAGGGCGCGTCATCCAGAGCCGCTCGGAAGATTCGATCGTGCGCGAGATCGAGGCCATCCGCGACAAGACGCCCGGCTTCACCGGCATCATTTCCGACCTCGGCGGCCCCACCGCCAACATGTACCAGCTCAACTGCAAATCGACCACGATCCAGCAGGCGTGCCGCCGGCTGTCCTGCGTCTATCCCGACATCTGCGACAACCTCGTCACCGATCACGCGCCGCTCATCCACCTGTACCGCCGCGCGCGGCAGATTCCCGGC
>JANJXF010000116.1 GCA_024709165.1 Thiobacillus sp.
GAAGGTTTCGCCACGGATGGGGCTTTCGTGGTTGAAGAGGATGCCGTTGCAGGCATGCATGCCGTAGGCTTCGCGGTAGTTGACGGTGATCCAGTAGGCGTAGAGCTTGGCCACCGCATAGGGGCTCCTGGGATAGAAGGGGGTGGTCTCCTTCTGCGGGGTTTCCTGGACGAGGCCGTAGAGTTCGGAGGTAGAGGCCTGGTAGAAGCGGGTTTTCTTTTCCAGGCCGAGGATGCGGATGGCTTCGAGGATGCGGAGCGCCCCGAGGGCGTCGGAGTTGGCGGTGTATTCGGGCTCCTCGAAGCTCACGGCGACGTGGCTCTGCGCGGCGAGGTTGTAGATCTCGTCGGGCTGCACCTGCTGGATGATGCGGATGAGGCTGGACGAGTCGGTGAGGTCACCATGGTGCAGGATGAACTTGCGGTTCTGCTCGTGCGGATCCTGGTACAGATGGTCGATGCGGTCGGTGTTGAAGAGGGAAGTGCGGCGCTTGATGCCGTGCACTTCGTAGCCCTTGCCGAGCAGAAATTCGGCAAGGTAGGCGCCGTCCTGGCCGGTGACGCCGGTGATGAGGGCTCGCTTGGTCATGGTGTTGTCTCGTTGTCGTCGTTAGGTCGTTAAACCTGGAAGCGGATCAACCCGCAGCGCCCGGATTGCCGATGATGCGCTGCCGCCCTGACGGCGACATTGCCTTGAGCAGGTCACGCGTGAAGACATCCTGGGTCTGGTATGCCTTGGCATCGTCGGACTGGATGCTCGAAACCCGGAAAAGAAGACCATCCGGAATCTTGCCGGTGAGGCCATATTTCATCTGTTGAATCTTCCACTTCATGCCGCCTAGAGCGACGGCATCACCCACCGTCATCCAGTAGGTGATTGGTTCTATACGGGAGCCTTGGGTGGCGACCAGACGCTTAACCGGTATGTCTCCCTCTCCGGTTGCGAGGCTGCCTGATGCGTTCTTCAGAATCTGGAAGCCCTGCGCCGGATAACACACCTCCGGCTTGTGTACGGCCATGGAGTCGCTCTGGTCACCACCGTAGGCGATTGACAGCATGATGCGTTCGTTGCGCGAATTGATGTAGGTGCGGGTGAGCGTCTGGTTGTAGATCTTGTTGATCATCGCCTCCTGCTCCGGATTGGCGATAAGTGGCCGAATGGTCTCATCCATCTTCCAGTCCCCAAATTCCTTGGGAATCAGCACTTCCAGGTCGACCTTCGGTCCGGCGTCGGCGACCTTCTCGGTGGGCTTGAGCGCCAGCGCCATGCCGGCGGCCGCGAACATGCAGGCGCCGATGACGAGGTGCTTGAAGCTAATGAGATTCATGTGGTGTCTCCAGAAACTGTCTGGTGGTGCGCGGGGGTGAGGGTGTCATGCCGTGGGCGGTTCACCCTCTCCCCCGGCCCCTTGAATGTGTCTGGCAGAACGATCGTCAGCGAGACGCCACGAACCTGCTCAATTCGACGTATTGCTTGCATGTGCGCGCTCCCGATTACCCGTGGTAATCCATGGACACCCAGCCGGGCGTCTTTCCGGAATGGTTGAATCGCCCTGCGGGAGCGGGGGCTGCAGATTCAAGTTCCAGGCTGCGGCTTTCCATGCGACAAGCGGCCCCGTTTACCGAGCCGACAACGGGTTGATGTGCTTCAACCCCGGAAATCGCCGGAAATCATTGTCCGCGGAACAAACGCTGTAGCCCTGTTCCAGCGCCAGCGCGGCGATATGGGCATCGCTCGTGAGGTTGGCGGCCATGCCGGTTTGCAGCAGCAGATTGCGCAGGATGGCCCAGTGTCCAGTGCCCGGCGCAACCAGCTGGACGGGCGGCTGGTCCAGCCACTCGTCGATGTAGGCGATCGCTGCCTCGGGGGGCAAGGGCTGCGAAAAAATCCGCGGGTTGGTGCCAATGCGCAGAAAAGCCATGACGGAAACCCAGGGCATGCCGATCCGCGCAGTGCCCGAGAGCATCCGCTCCCACCAGGCTCTTGCCTGCTTGTGCTGGGGCAAGTCCCGGTTGACTGCATAGATCAGCAGGTTGGCATCGACCAGCATCACTTGCGCTGCTCCAGTTTCGCGCACAGCGACGCGTCTTCCAGTTCATCCGCAAGGCGCAATGCCTTGTCCAGGTCGACGCCGGGTAACGGGGCGCCAAGCGACGTCGGTTTCAGGCGATAGGCGCGAGGCTTGCGTACGGCTTTCTGCTGCAACCCGATCAGCAGCGTCTCATTGACCACCTCCTTGAAAGGTTTGCCGGTCTCAAGCGCGTGTTTCTTGAGTTCGTTGGCAAGCGAGTCATCGATCGTGAGCGTGGTGCGCATCTTTATGTCTTCCTGGCAGGCATCAAAACATCATTCTACTATCGGATTCGACGATGGCGCGCGATGGCGGTGTGTTGGGATCGCGGGCAAGGCGACTGTCTCGCTCATGCCTGCTCCCGGCTTTGTGGCTAACGGGCATGGCGCGTTGCCACCCCTGACCATGAAAGACGCCACACCCGTTTCCCTCACCCCTGCCCTCTCCCCGAGGGAGAGGGGGCAAGGTGAGCGCTTCGCGCTGTTTCACGTTGATGAACATCATGTCGACCCTTCGGGGCTTCCGGCGTTCAGGCCTGCGCCCGGCCACGCGGGCGGTCGGGGAAGATGAAGCCGAGCACCCAGTCGAGCACGAACAGGAACAAGAGGCCGATGACGAACAGCATGATGCCGGCGAAGCCGTGCAGGAAGCCCTGCCCCGCTTCGTCGCCCATGTGGTAGGTGATGAGGATGAGCACCATGACGCGGATGACGTTGGCGACGAAGGCGATCGGGATGATCGCGGCCATGATGACGAGGTTGCGCGCGAGGCTGGTGTGCTGCATCAGGTACAGGTAGAGCAGGCCCATGGCCGACAGGCTGAACATGGAATGCAGGCCAGAGCAGGCATCGGCGACGAGCAATTGGTAGGGGCCGACGGTCAGCGTGACGCCGCTGCGCGCGATGGGGTAACCCGCGGCGTACAGCACCTGTTCGGCAATCACGGAGATGTATTGCTTGAGCGGGCCGGTGGCGGCGTCGACAATGAAGCCGGGCAGCGGGATCATGAACAAGAGGAAGAACAGCGCGAACCACAGCGCGCGCGCGGCCTTGGCGCCGAGGGTGACGAGCAGCGCGCCGAGGATGACCGGAATCTGCGAGCCGACCTCGAACAGCAGGATGTCCTGCGAGCGGCCGAGCGCGTAGGCAAGCAGGCCGACGACGAGCAGGGTCCAGCCGATGGCGGCTTCGACGCGACCGGGATTGCCGGCCTGGGCGAAGACTTCGCGCTTCTGCCAGATGAGGTAGAGGGCGACCACCAGCACGATGGGGCCGTGGGCATGGTCGTCCTCGTTCCACAGTCCGTGCGCAAGCATCCAGTAGGTGGGCACATAGAGCACCAGCAGGCCGACGACGACCGGCCACCAGGCCTTGAGGATGGCCAGGACGTCGAGCGCGGAGGCACGGGGGACGAGCGTGTTCATGCGTTCAATCCAGGACGACGGCGCCGACGACTTCGGCACCGGTAAAGGTGATCTTTTCCTTCAGTTCAGCCAGTGGCGCCATGCGGCTGACGTTGCGGCGGGTGGCGACGAGCATGCCGCCGGCGCGCGCGGCGACGAGCTGGAAGTCGGCCGCGAGCTGTGCCGGGGCGGTGTCGATGAGAACGATGTCGTAGCTCGTTTCCACCCCCATGAGCAGGCTGCCGAACGCGGGCCGCGCGAGGAGTTCTGCGGGGTTGGGCGGCGGCGAGCCCGCGGCCAGGACGGCCAGGGTGTGGAAGGGCTGGACGGTCTGCACCTGCAGCGTGGGCATACGCTCGGCCAGCAGGTCCGACAGCCCCATGCCGTTACCGAGGTTGAAGATGGCCTGCTGACGCGGCTGGCGCAGGTTGGCGTCGATCAGCAGGACCTTGCGGCCCATCTGCGCGAACAGCACAGCGAGGTTGGCGGCGAGGTAGCTCGCGCCTTCGTCCGCGCGCACGCTGCCGACGGCGAGCGTCTTGCGGCCGTCCTTGAACCAGCGCACAAGGAGTTCGGAGCGCAGCGAGCGCAGCGCCTCGGCCTCGCGGCTGTAGGGGTTCACCGCGGCGGTGAGTTCGGAACTGAGGTTGACACCGGTGGCCGGCAGCGTCGGGTATTCGAACTGGCGCGACAGCGCGGCGCGGATGTCGGCCTCGGTCACCAGGCCGAGTTTCTGCGCGGCTTCGCCGAAGCGCAGCTTGTCTTTTTTCTGCAGCTCGAACACGCGCTCCATGTCCTGCGGTTTGAGCTTGCCTGCGGCCTGCAGCAGCGTGCCGATGTGATCGTCACCGCGGGTCGTGGCGGCCTCGACGAGGCTGCTCTGTTCGCTGGTGCTGGTGACTGAGTTCATGGTTTACCTCGGCTCGATGCGATGTGGGTGTTTGGGCAGAACCCCGGAGTTGTAGGCGCCCCCCCCATGGCCCATTGCGGGCGTTGGTGTGGGGCGAATGATCGCGGCGAGAGCGCCGCTCCTACAGGCGGGAGGTCCGCCCTCAGGCCGATGCCATGTCGGTTCCACCGTCCAGATCGGGGCGAGAGCACCGCCCTCGGCCCGGCATGGGCGACCTCCCCTCCCTTCGAGGGAGAGGGGGGCAAGAGAGCATCGTCATGCGAAGCGAAAATGTTCGGGCAAAGCATCATGCGGGGTGCGAACGGTCGTAAAGGGTTTCAGGCGCGATATCAAGATGTCCAGGCCAGCATACCGTGTCGTAGGCGACATAGGCCTGCTTGAATATCGCAGGGTCTTTCAAGCGGCTGAACACACCTCTTTCCAGATAGGGGCGCACATCAAAGATCCGTCTTTCTCCAGTATTGAATTCAAGTTCCAGCATGTAGTCATCGCGAGGACGAACCTGGATTACGGTTTCCATTTCTGTCTACCTCCCTATCGCAGGGGCTCAATCGGGAACGGGTGCTCCCCATTCACGGCAAGTTCCCAGTTGGCAAGAAGCGCGTCACGATGAATCTCGATCCAGGCCTGTACAAGACGGGTCTGGGAGCGAGGTATCTCTCCGCTGAGCAAGGCGCCGTCCGTGATGGCGAAAGACGCTTCCTGCCCCTGGTAACGCGCATGGATATGAGGAAGCTTATGCCGCTCGTCATCAAAAAAGTAAAGATAGATGACGATCCCGTAAAACATGCTGATGGTCGGCATGTTGGCTACTCCGCACCTTGCCAGAGAAGAGAATGATTGCCACGGACGGGCGGCACCGCCAGTACCTCATTGACACCAACATCAACATCAATGCACGTTTGCAGGAGGCCCGCTCTCTTGCCGATCGACGCCGCACCCCATCTCCCTCGGAGGAAAAGAGTTGGGGAGAGGGCGACGGGCGTCTGCGCGCCCGCGATGCTTGACATGGGTGTGACTGCGTGGGCGCGGCGATGCAGGGGTCGCACCGTCTCCCCCGCCTCTCCTCGCCGGGAGGAAGAGGAGAAGAAGCCGATTGCGGACCGGATCATGACGCTCATGCCAACGCCGGACGGTTGCGCCGGAACAGGCGGCGCAGGGTTTCGATCACGCCGCCAGGTTTTCTGACTTCGGCCAACACGGGGATGTCGAGGCCGGCGACGATGTCCTGGCCTGAGCGCACGCGGCGGTCGAGCAATTCGACGAGGAAGCCGGTGCCGACGCCAAGCAGGCTGCCGAGGAAGACGGACAACAGGATGTTGAGGAAGACGCGCGGTTTGGACGGCTCGGTGGGCGGGACGGCGGGCGTCAGCACGGCGATGTCGGTCTGCGTGGATTGCGCTTCCATGCGGGTCTGGCCGTAGCGCTGCAACGCGGAGTCGTAGACGCGCTGGGCGTTTTCGACGTCGCGCGCGAGGCGGCTGGCTTCTTCGCGTTCCTGCTTGAGCCCGAGGACGCGGGTCTTCTGCCGCTCGAAGGCTGCAGTAAGCTCGCCAAAGCGCTGGCGCGCGGCGCCGGCGGTGGCGCCGACCCCGCGCGTGGCGGTGCCGAGCTCGTTGGCCAGACGCGCCTTGTAGCTGTCGACTTCGGCCTTGAGGCGGATGAAGTCCGGATGGTTGGCGCCGACGCGGTTGCTCAGTTCGGCGAGCTTGCCTTCGCCCTGCGCGACCTGGGCCTTGAGGTTCTGCACCACGGGGTTGTTGATGACTTCGGGCAGGCTCGCGCTGTCGCGGGTGCGCGAGCTGGCATCGTAGGACGCGGACTGCGCGGCGATCATCTGGGCGGAAAGCTCGGCCATGCGGCGAGTTTCGACGTCGAGGCGCTCGTCGGATTCGACCAGCCCCTTCTCGCGCTGGTAGGCGGTGAGCTTCTGCTGTGCCTGGTCGAGGTCATCGCGCAGCTGGTTGATCTGCTGGTCGAACCAGGCGGCGCTCTGCTTGGCGGGGGCGACGCGCAGGTCGAGGTTGGTTTCGATGTAGGCCTTGGCGAAGGCGTTGGCGATGATGGCGGAAAACTCGGGGTTGGTGCCGGTGAAGCTGACGCGGAAGATGCTGGATTCGCGCGAGGGTTCGACGTCGAGTTTCTTCAGCAGGACATCGGCCAGCCACAGCTCGATGCTGGGCTGCCCTTCGCCGGCTTCCTGGAACTGCTCGCGCGTGCCGGGAGAATCGGCGAGCTTGAGTCCTTTGACGACCTTGGCGGCGACCTGCGGGCTCTTGATGACGTCGACCTGGGTCGCCATGTAGCCGGGAAACATCTGCGCGGGCATCAGCTGCCCGGTGAAGGGATCCTTGCTCTTGGAATCGACGATGAGGGTGGCGCTGGCGGTGTACTCCCTGGGCAGCCACAGGCTGACGCCGGCGGTGACGCCGACGGTGAGCATCAGCACGCCGAGAATGATCCACTTGCGCGCGTTGAGGACGAGAAGAAACTGGGTGAAATTCATGGCGCGGTTCTCAGAACAGGCTTTCCTTGACGAAGATGACGTCGTCCTTCTGCACGGGGTCGCCGAGCTTGACGGGGATTTCCTGCGTGGCGCCGCTGTCGTCGCGGCGCAGGATGCGCAGGCCGCGCTGCGTGCCGCGCTGCGTGATGCCGCCGCCGACGGAAAGCGCCTGCGCGACGGTCATGTTCTGCTCCAGGCGGAAGGTGCCGGGACGCTGCACTTCGCCATAGATGTAGAACATCGGCTGGCGCGCGACGTTGATGACGTCGCCGTCCTCGACGGGCAGGTTGCCGGTTTCGCCGCCGGAGCGGAACAGGGCGACGACGTCGATGTTGTGGTATTCGGTCTTGCCGTCGCGCGTGCGCACCAAAGTGACAACATCGGCACCGTCGGGAACGATGCCGCCGGCAAGCGCCAGAGCTTCGGTGATGCGGCCGGGTTTTTCGAGGTTGTGCTTGCCGGGCCGGTTGATGCGGCCCAGCACGGAGACCTGCTGGCCGCGATACTGCACGACGTTGAGGCTGACGAAGGGCTCCAGAATGAAGCCGCCCTTGGCGAGGCGCCGAGTGATTTCCGCCTCGCCCTGCGCGGGGGTGGCGCCCGCGACCTTGACCTCGCCGATCAGCGGGAACGTGATGCTGCCGGCTTCGCTGACACGCACTTCGGTGGTGAGGTCGGGCTGGCCGTAGACGGTGACACGCAGGACATCTCCCGTACCGATGCGGTAGTCCTCGCCCACCGCCCAGGCCGGCGCCGCCAGCAACACCGCACACCACAACACCCAGACACACCGCCACAACTTCGTCATCAACTCTCTCCAATTGCAGACACCGGGTACCGGCACCGTGCTTCTCCACCATTTTTCAAGGTGCGGAAACGCCGTCCGGCGTCCCAAGCATCTCAGCAATTCCCGTACCCATTCACATCAAATGACTATTGACGCGCATTATCGCATTCGACCGCGAACCAACAAGCCAGCAGAACGGCACGTTTCGTCCGGCCTGACGATCCCGGCGTGACGCCTACCGTTCGCCTCTTCTCATATCCCGCGGCCAGGCGCACGCTAGAAGTCGCCCCTCACATTCACGAAGAAGGAATGGAAGCTGTAATCGTCGACATTTCTGTTGGAATCCCGACGCCCGGCCGTCATGCCTACATCGACGGAAAGCATTCGCAGGGGCGTATAGTTCAGGGACAGCGTCGCGCCCAGAGTATCGTCCTCGCGCGCTTTGGTCGCCTCCGCCATGTCACCCCGATAGTCGCGTTTTTCGTAAGTCGCGCCGGCGTTGACGCGCCATTTTTCGCGCACCAGCCAGACGCCGTTCACGCTCGCGCCGGTTTTCAGAACAGAGGTGGCGTCGATGTCCTGCGCGCCGCCCAGTTCGCGGTAGCTTGCGACAGTGACGAGAGTCTTGCCGGTGGCGTACCAGTCCGCCGACACGCGGCCGTTGAAGCCGCTGAAATCCGGCCGCGCGACAAGCCACGGATCGAAACCGCCGAAACTCCCCTTGACCGCGTTCCTGTACTCGCGCTCCACCCAGCCGGCCTGGCCGCGCAGCGCGAGTTTGCCGGTGAGCTTCCAGTCGCCGTGCAGGTTGAATTCGTCCTGCTCATAACTCAGATCGGAGAGCGCCACCAACGGCAGAAAAGGGTGGTAGCCAAGCATCTGCATGGTCGGAAAATCCGCGTCGTTGCGACGCCATTCGGCGCGCAGCTGACTCCCCTTTGGAGTGCGATAAGCGACGAAAATTTCCTGCGTCCGCTGGTCGAAATCCTGATAAAAATAATGCGACGCACTATTGGTGTTGTCGGTCTGCGCGGCCCCCGCACCCACCCGCCAGCGCGGGTGAAGCTCCCATTCGGCGCGCCCGAAGTAGCGCTTGCGCGTGACCTCGTTGTTGACGAGGCCGACGCTGTCGAAATTGCTCTGGCTGAGCGATTCACTCGCGCCGAGGTTGCCGCTCAGGCGATTGCCCAGACGCCAGTTCCAGGCGGCCTTGTAGTCGCTGCCGTCGAAATCGTAGGCGCTGTTGCGCTCGTAGCGCACCAGGGTCCTGGTCGCATTGGCGACGACCTGTTGACGCCCCGGTTTCCAGTCGACGTCGAGCCCCGCGCTGTACAGCGCATAACGGTCGTCGCGCCGAAACCCCGGGCTCTCCTCGTCGGCGAGGCGGAACAGGTTGCTGTCGTAAAAATAGCCCGCCGAGACGAACGGCCGGAAGGTGTCGCCCTCCTTCGCCTGTGCGGGCAACGCGAGCAGCGCGAGCAATCCCGCCAAAAGGATCCTCACCAGAATCTCCATTCCCCGGTTGCCACCACGTAGGCGCCCAGCAGACCGTTGGTGACGGCATGGGCGACAACGGGGGCCCACAGGTTGCGCGTGCGGATATACAGCCAGCCGTAGGCCAGGCCCGCGACCAGTCCGGCGAACCATTGCAGGTGTTCCACGGCAAACAACGCACTGGCGATGAGTAGGCCCTTGATGCCGATGCGGCCGGGGTCGAGTGTCAGAAAGTCCTGCTGCTGCACCCAGCGCTGCAGGAACGAGCGCCAGAAGAGTTCTTCCATCAGCGGCACGACCAGCGCCGCGCCCGCGATGCGGAAGGCGACGAGCAGCCAGTCGATCTCACCGGCCACACTGGCGGGGTCGTAGCCTCCGCCCATCTCGCCCATGAGCATCCAGCCGGCGTCGAGATTGACCCACAGCACCAGCACAATGATGCCCGTCGCGATCGAGAGCAGCAGATGGCGCGCCGGCAGCGCCCAGGTGCGCAGCTCGTCGTAATGGCGCCACAGCACCGCGAGCGCCAGCGCGACAAGACCGGCCTTGACGGGATACAGCCAGCGCACGTCGAAGTCCGGCGCCCAGTCGGGCAGCAGGCCTTCGAGCGCAAGCAGGACGATGTACAGCCCGAACGGCAGGCTGCGAACGAGGATGGGAGACATCGCCATCACAGGAAGCGCGGAGGCAAGATTCAAGGTCAAGGTTCAGGACTGCGCGAAGCGTGTGGTACGCCGACCACGTCCGTCCTGAACCTTGTACTTTTCTCTTGTGCCGCCCTTACTTCAGGCCGGAGACGCCCTTGCTGATGGCGTCGGCATCGTGCGGTTCTTCCACTGCGGACGCCGGAGCAGGTGCCGCGGCGGCGGGCGCCTCGGGCTCCTTGCCCGCGTCGGTGAATTCACCCACATACTCGATCTTGGCGGCGGCCTTGATCGAATCGAGCTCGGCCTTGGCGGCCTTCTGCCGGGTCTGCGTCTGCAGCAGACGCACGATCGCGGACTTGGCCTGTTCCTGCGTCACCGGCTGCATTTGCGAATCGGCCAGCACCACGACCAGCAGGCCGTCCGGCGCGTTGACCACCATCGCCTGGCCGTCGGGCATCTGCGATAGCTGCGGCAGCAGTTGCATCGGCAGTTGCTCGGCGGTTTTCACGCCCTGGCCAACCTTGGTTTCGAAGTTCTGCGACTTCAACCAGTCGACGAAGTCCTTGAGATTGGCGGACGCCCCCAGTTGCGTGCGAATCGAGTCGTGCTTGTCCTGCGGCGCCTTGATATTGACTTCCTGCAGACGGTAGATCTTGCGCTTGGAGAACAGTTCGGGATGCTGGTTGAAGTATTCGGTCACCTCGGCATCGTCCGGTTCGGCCGGCGTACCCAGCTTGCGGCTCATGTAGGCCTCGGCGAGGATCTGGCGGCGCGTCGCGTCGAGCGCCTGCAGCACCATAGGATCGCGGTCGAGCTTGTCTTCCACCGCCTTCTGCGCCAGCAGTTCCTGATCGACCAGGTTGCGCACCACCTGCAGCGAAGCCGCCTTGGATTGTTCCGGGTTGAGGTTGGGGATGCGCTGCAATGCGAAGTTGACCTGATGCACCGTCAGTTCGGTGCCGTTCACCTTCGCCGCCACCTGGCTCGCGGATTTTTCGCCGCCGGCCGCCGCGTCCTCCTTCTTGTCGCCACAGCCCGCCACCAGCGCGGCCACCATCAGCGCCACATATACCTTCTTCAAGCCTTGCATGTTCTCTTCCTCTTCAATCCGGTTGTTGGAGATTATTGGGGTACGAATGTTACACGAAGCCCAACGAGATGGAACACGGCAGAAAACGTGCCAAAAAAATTTGGCCGGCATCGGTTTGGCGCCGGCGTCCGAAAATCGTGGCGGGATGCCGGTGCGTGGCCGTTGCCGCGTGTGCGGCCTTACAAGCACGGCCTGCCCCGTGCGGTTGCTCATGCAGGGGGCGTGCGGGTTGCAGGCGTGCCGTCCCGGCCCGCCGGGGTGTTCCGCCAGCACGAACCGGCACTGTCCATGCAACACAATGCCGCGCCGCGCCTGTTGCATCCACCCCACGGTCGCTATTAAAAACCCAAAAAATGCTTTACCCTACGACGTCGTTCCGGTTTACGGAACGACGTCTGTCGCGCCCGTTTTCGACCACCAAAAGATAAACGCAAGGAGGAGGTTCACATGAACAAAGCACGTTTCGCGGCCCTGGCTGCGGCGCTGGCCCTGTCCACCCCGGCTGCCGCCGGTTTCTTCGATTTCACCCTCGCCCCTTTCATTGGTGGCGCCATCGGCCAGGCCAACTCGGACATCACCTGCCCCGCCGCCACCAGCTGCGATGACAGCGACACAGCCTGGAAAATTTTCGGCGGTCTGGAAGTCAACGAATTCATCTCCATGGAATTCGGCTATGCCGACATGGGCAAAGTCAACTACACCGGCGCCGTCAGCGGCACGCGCGAAGTCGACGGCATGACCATGCGCCTGCTCGGCACCTATGCCCTCAACTCCAGCATCACGCTGCTGGCCACCGGCGGCCTGAACATCCTCCAGACCGACATGAAAACGACGCCCGGTGCCTCCGAAGACACCGACGTCGCCTGGTCGGCGGGCCTGGGCGTGCAGTACAACTTCACCAAGTCAGTGGGCCTGCGCGTGGAATGGGAGCGCTACTTCGAAGTTGGCAGCTCCAGCTTCAACGGCGGCACCGGCGAAGCCGACGTCGACCTCATCTCCGCCGGAGTGGTGTTCAAGTTCTGATATAACCTCACACGTCGCGATGACATACGAGGGGGCCTGCCGGCCCCCTCGGCCGTTTGTGGGGCGAGAGCGTGGATCTGGTGATCGGCGCCCTCCGTGGAAACCTCACTCACATCGGGCCGGGGCGGCACTCTACGAACGCGCGTGGCCCTGTAGGAGCCCCCGCAAGGGGGAGGCCGCGCGTGTACGGCCGCACACGCGGCAACAACCGCGCACTGACGCCTTTATGTCCTCCGGGTGCTCACCGCGATTGTCGGGCGGCGTGACTATCACTCCATCGGGCCGGGGCGGCACTCTACGCGCCACCGGCGACGGTCTTCAGGGTGGCGCGGATTTCCTCGGGTACGTAGACGATGCGCATGAACGTGCCCATGCCCAGATCGGGGAAGGCCAGCGCCAGGCGGTAGCGCGCATAGAAGGCGTGCACCTCGCCGTCGAGTACACAGATTTCATACGGATAGCCGGCGATGCGGTCCTGCATGCCGATCTTGTTGAGCGTAGCCGCGTCGCCGTTGGCGGGGCTGTTCATCGCGACGCCGATCACCGCGATTTTCCGCTGCGGCAGCACCACTTCGTAGACCTTGCTGGTGCCGGCGAGGCCGCGCGCAAGGTTGTCGTCCACCGTTTTCAGTGCGGCCTCGAAGCTGGGATACCTGGCAAGCAGGTTTTTCTTGTCGTCGAAGCGTTCCATGCCGACGATGTAGCGATAGCGTGGCAGGTCGGCTGCGCGCTCGTCGCCGCCGAAACCGGGGCCGGCGCCAAGCGCCTGCGCCAGACGCGACTGCACCGCGCGCGCCGTGGCTTCTGCTTGCGGGAAACGGTTGCGCAGCAAGGCGCGGTACCAGTAATCGGGATTGGTGTAGGACACGGCGCCGTCGGTGGTAAAACCGACGCGTATGGGCGCCGCCATGATCGCCATGCCACCGAGCTCGCGAATTCTGTCGAGCATGCCGGGGTCGGTCGCTACCACCACGCCATGCGCAGGCAGCCCCTTGGGAGCATAGCGGCCCAGCACCTGAAAACCGGCTGCGTACAGATTCTTCTCGACTTCGGCCGCAACGGCCGGCCATTCGCCCGCCGCGACGCGGTCGCCCGCGATGTAGGGGGCAATCGCCCACGCCGCCAGGGAATTGAACCCCAGAAGACAAGCCAGCAACCAACGCCGTAACATGAAGCACTCCCTTGAGGAACAAAAAAGCCGGGGAAAATCCCCGGCTGCGATTCTAAAGCTTTTTGCCTGCGGCGTTCCGTTCAGAAGCGCTTGCTGTACATCAACTGGAAACTGGTCTGCTCGTGGCTCACCGTGTAGCCGAACGTGGAATTGGTCTGCTCCACTTCCGGTGCGTGCTGCAGCGAGACGTTCACATCGGACGTGGGGTCGATCGCGTAACCGAGACCGACGGTGTAATGATTCTCGACGATCGCCGGGAACAGGTAGTGCATGGTGGCGTCGGGAATCGGGTTGTCCGAGAGGTTCGCGCCGGCACGCAGGGTCAGCGCGTCGGTCGCCTTGTAGGAGAGGCCGATCTGGAACACGTCCTGGTCGTCCCAGTTCTGCGGCAGCGCAAAGGTCACGCTGTCGCCCATGGCCGAATACGTCATGGTGAAGTTCTTCATGACGTCTTTCCAGTTGATGCGTTTGTAGTCCAGGGCCACCAGAAGCCTGGGGTTGGCCTGGATCGCGACGCCCAGACCATAGGTTTCGGGCCACTGGAAGTCACGTACCGAAATCTTGCCCGGCACGACCTGCGTCGGGTTGCCTCCGGTATCGGTGACGATCATGGACGCCCCACCCGTGTTCGTTTCCATGTCACCCAGATCGGTCTTGGAGTGGTAGGTGCCGCCGAGCGTGAACATGGGGTTGATCTTGTAGGTGAAACCGAGCTTGCCGGCCAGGCCGTAGCCCTTGGCCTTGCCGGTGAAGTCATTGCCGTCGCTGAAGTCGAGACGCGCGTTGTCGTAGCCGGCTCCCATCATGCCGCCCAAGGCGCCCATCAAGGTGCCGTTGCCGCCGCCGGTCGGCGTGATGAGGCCCGCCATGTTTGACAGCGGCATCGCCATGCGCAAATCCAGCATCGCCCACACGAAATCGACCGAACCGCCGATGGTCAGGTCGGGGTTGACGTTGAACGCCAGCGGCGCGATCAGGCGGCCGACGCCGAGTTCGGAACGCTCGGGCAGACCATCCATGCCCATGGCGAATTCGGTGCCCATGCCCCCCTGCGCGAACATGCCGACGCCATAGGTCAGCTTGCCGTTCTTGCGGGTCCAGCCGGCAGCGGGCATGTAATAGGCGTCGCCACCCGAGGATTGCCCGCCGACCACGGCGACATCCGGCCCCAGAAAGCCCAGCGCGACGTCCAGGCGGTTGCCGTCGGCAGCCAGACCGAGGGTGGCGGGGTTGTTCATCATGGCGGCGTTGCCGTTATCGTACGCCATCGAGGCACCACCCATGCCGGCGGCGATGGGGCCGTAACCCTCCATGTTCATGCCGTTGGTGGCGTAGGCACTGCCGGCGAGACCGACGAGGACCAGGGAAGCAGCGATGCGGGTGAGTTTCATGCGGGTTTTCTCCAGCGATGGGGGGACAGAGGGTTGTTGTTCTGGAAGCCAGTCAGAAGCGTAACGCGGCGCGTTTGCATCGAGCAAGCGCATGGGGCGTTTCTACCAGACAATTCCGCAACGTGTGTTGTGCCAAAGAAACAAAAAAGCCGGGTCGCCCCGGCTTTTCTTGCTGCGGTTCGCTTCGTTCAGATGAACAGGCAGATATCGGTCTCGCCGGCGAACTCGAAGAAGGTGGCGGCGCCGCCATATTCCATGCCGTCGATGAAGTCGGAATGTTCGAAACCGAACAGTTCGACGGTCATCTGACAGGCGATGAACTTGACGTCGGCTTCCTGGCACAGGCTGCGCAGGTCCGGGATGGTGGCCACGCCGTTGTTGGCGATGGTCATCTTCATCAGACCGGTGGCAACGGTCTCATAGCCGGGAATGATGGCCTGGATGGCGTTGGGCATGTTCCAGTTGATGTCCTTGAACCACTTGGGCCCGAACGGCATCTTCATCGGCATGCCGGGGTTGCCCAGGGGGCTGACCTTGAGACCGGACAAGTCCTTGCGGACGAGCTGGAGACCATAGAAGGTAAAGAAAATCTGCGTCTCGTAGCCAAGCGCCGCCGCGGTCGAGGCCAGGATGAACGGGGGATAAGCCCAGTCCAGCGTGCCCTTGGTGGCGATGATGGCCATTTTTTTTGTATCCATGCTCTGCTCCTCCTCACTGCGTCAAAAAAAGTAGCGCCGCGTGTTCGGACCGAACAGACGGCGCTGGTTGGCTACTGATTTACTTCTTCTTCATGAAGAAAGTGAATTCGCCACCCGCTTCGGCGGTGGAGAGCAACTCGTTGCCGGTCTGCTTGGCGAAGGCGGCAAAGTCCTTGACCGAACCCGGGTCGGTGGAAAGGATCTTGAGGACCTGGCCGCTGGGGATTTCGGCCAGCGCCTTCTTGGCACGCAGGATGGGCAGCGGGCAGTTGAGGCCGCGCGCGTCGAGTTCTTTGTCGAAGTTCATGTGTTCTCCTTACGATGGAAGCGGGGTGCGAAAATAAGGCTGCCGTACCTTAAACCAGAAATTTAGGCATTGCAACCAAAATCCTCGGCAGTCAAATCGCGGGACGGCACGAAATCCGACCGTCAGACCGAATCAGCGCGGCAGGTGGACGGCGTTGCCCGAGCGCGCCCACGCCATGATGCCGCCGGAAAGGTTGTGGGTGTTGGCATAACCCTTGGACGCCATGAACGCGCAGGCCTGGGCAGAACGTGCGCCGGTACGACAGTAGAACACCACAGGCTTGTCCTGCGGAATGTCCGCCGCGCGCAGCGGCAACAGATGCAGGGGGATGTGGATGGCGCCGTCGATGACCCCCTGCGCGACTTCCGCTTCGGTGCGCACGTCAACCAGGTGCGCGCCCCCGGCGGCGAGCTCTGAAGTGTAGGCGGAATCGATTTCCTTGAACCCGGACAACCCGAACATCGATGTCTCTCCTGCGAGGTGGTAGCAAATAAGGGTTGACTAATATAGCAAAAAATGTCCGGAAATCCAAGCGCCCCGCTCAGCACCGCTGCGCGCCGTGGTACAGGTTGACGACGTGACGGGCCTCGGCGAAAAACAGCCAGCGTTCCATCACGGCACCGGCAAGTCCGGCGAAGGCGGCGACGGCGGCGGCGGTCTGGGCCTCGCTGCCGTGCGATACCACTGCCAGCATCGCCGCCGGCAGGGCGAAGCCGACAACGAACAACAGCACCTTGATGACGCTGGCGCGTCGGCGCGCGAGCCGGTAGCCGAATTCTTCGGTGAGGAAGGTGCCGTGGGTATGGCCGCTGTCGAACAGCCGGACGCCCGCGCGCGTGAGACCGGTGGCGGTGTTCACCGTAGGCGTGAGGCCGGGGCTGCGGATCCAGAAGTAGTAGATGGCCTTGAGCACGGTGGCGATGGCGACGATCAGCGCGGCCAGGGCTACATAGGGGGTGACGTCAAGGCCCGCTTCCACTGCCCCGAGCAGCAGCAGCAGGCTGCCGCTGGCGTAACCGAGCGCCAGATAATTGGCGGGCACCAGCGGGGTGTTCCATTGGCGGATGGTCTTGAGACAGGCGTAGATCATACCGGTGGAGAACACGGTGATCCAGGCGAGCGCCGCACTCAGCAGTCCGAATACGTGGCGCAGCCAGACCGGCGCATCGAATGCGACGCAGGCGAGATAAGCAAGTGCGAGCGGCATGAAGGCAACGGCGAACACACCCTCGCGCGACAGCCATGAAGTGCGGAAGCGATTGAACGCGCGCCAGGCGTTCTTCGGGTTGGCAAGGTGCAGTGTCGAGGACAGCAGGCCAAGGACGATCAGCGCCAGTGCGATCACGCCGCCGGTGAGCAGCTGCACACGGGAGAAACCGCCGCCCAGAGAGAAGAAATCGGCGACGAACAAAAGCGAAAACAAGCCGAAGCCGGCGCCCGAGGCGACGGTGAAAAAGATCACAGACAGGGCGGGATGCATGCAGGGTTCTCCCGAAAGTTCAGCGGCGCACCAGCCGGTTGGCAAACTGCCGCAGACTTTCCTTGATGCCGCCACGCGGGCGGGTGGCGACAGGAATTTCCGGCTTGCGGCGCGGTGGCAGGTAGCGATTGGTCGGGTTGTAGTTGAGTTCGGGCATCAGGGCGTAGCCCCCGCGCTCGCGCACGGTGCGCGATACGGCCGAGTCGGGATCGTCGAAGTCGCCGAACATGCGCGCGTGCGCCGGACAGGTGAGCACGCAGGCAGGCTGGCGTTCCTCGACCGGCAGGTTTTCGTCGTAGATGCGGTCGATGCACAGGGTGCATTTCTTCATGGTGCCGGTGGCGCGGTCGAGCTCGCGCGCGCCGTAGGGGCAGGCCCAGGAGCAGTAGTTGCAGCCCATGCACTTGTCCTGGTCGATCAGCACCACGCCATCCTCGGCGCGCTTGTAGGAGGCGCCGGTGGGGCACACGGTGACGCAGTCGGCATCCTCGCAGTGCATGCACGACATGGGAAAGTTGATGGTCTTGTTGTGCGGGTATTCACCCATCTCGAAATGGCGGATACGGTTGAACCACACGCCCGACGGTTCGGCGCCGTAGGGCTGGTAATCGGTGAGCGGGCCGATGCTGCCGGAGGCGTTCCACTCCTTGCAGGACACGGCGCAGGCATGGCAACCCACGCAG
>JANJXF010000053.1 GCA_024709165.1 Thiobacillus sp.
AGTGCGCGCGGTGCCTTGGCTACTGAAGGATGCCGACCCGGTCGAGCTCACCCGCACGGTGCTCGCCGAGGCCGCCGAATTCGGAATTTCGCGTCTGCTGGCCGAGCGGCGCAACGAACTTCTGGCGACGCTGGCCTGCCACGGCGCAGTGCGCGCCAACCGGCAGCTGACGGTACCCGAAATGAACGCCCTGCTGCGCGAAATGGAGGCGACCGAGCGTGCGGGGCAGTGCAACCACGGTCGCCCGACCTGGCGTCAGATCGACCTCAAGGAGCTCGATGCGCTGTTCATGCGCGGGCGCTGAGAGAGTTTGCAACGGGCGGTTTTGTATATAAGCTTTGCCTGATTGAACCTCATTACGAGACTGCCATGAGCGAGACTGCACCGCGCAAGACCATTCCCATTCAGGATATCAACGAGGCCAGCAACTGCGCGGGCTCGGAACCCTACGCCCTGATGGTGCTGGGCGATTCGATGATGCCGGAATTCGAGGAGGGCGAGATCATCGTCGTCGAACCGTCCGGGCTGGTGAAGGACGGCTCCTTCGTCGTCGCTTACGTCAACGATGAATACATTTTCCGCCAGCTGGTGAAGAAGGACGACGGCTGGATGCTCAAGCCGCTCAACCCTCTGTACGAGAACATCCCGGTCGACAACCTGGACGTCGCGAAGGGTGTCGTCATCATGAAAAAACGCCCCGGCAAGCGTAGCGAACAAAAAAGCTACATCTGACCGTGGGTACGCCGGGCGCGGAACATTAACCCAACGATCAATTTAATTTATTGATGGCCACATAAACCATTAGAATAACATGGTTGACTAATATACTCAGGTATCTAGACTGAGGGGCGTAGTACCCCCTGTCAACAAGGAGAGAGCCATGAGTGGATTAATCGCCAACTTCCCGTCCAACGGCATCGTCACGGTCAATCGCGTGATTCTCAAGCCGGAGTACAGTGTGGACGATTTGCAGGAGCGCGTTGCCTTCCTGTGCGAAAACGTCAAGACCTATCATTCCGACACCGGCTTCATCGGCGGCTACGTGGCGCTGAACTCCGGGCGGATCTCCAACGAGGGATCGACCATCGGCCAGGCGGTGGAGAGCCCGCTGAAAGGCCGGGAAGCGCTGATCGTGACCTTCTGGACGGATTTCGACAGTCACGAGCAATCGCACCGTTCGGAGACCTTCCAGCCGCTGTTCAGGAAAGCGCTGGAGCTCTGCGAAAACGGCAATGAAGAGGTCGTCTACGAGATGCTGTGGTCGGGCAAGGCCTACGCGCCGGAAGAGGTTGAGGCCGCACGCAAGGTGAAGGCGCAATACGCGCAGGCGGCCTGAGTTTCCTCGGTATTCAGGATGCAAAACGGCGGGCATTGCCCGCCGTTTTGCTGTCCGTCTTCCCGTACGCCGTGGCGGACTTGAAATCCGGGGAATTTTCTCCATGTTGAAGTAATGGATTTAGGGCTGGATGCGATGTCGGCGCTCGCGGTCCCCTCAAGCCATTTCCGCGCCGCAGGAGGTGCTGTCGATGAATGTCGTTCGCCCCGCCGCCGTCGCCGGGATGTTCTATCCCGACGCGCCGGCTGAATTGCGCCACATGCTCGACGACATGCTGGCTGCGGCGCGCCCTGCGGCGCGTCCCGCGCACATCAAGGCGCTGATCGTCCCCCACGCGGGCTACATCTATTCGGGGCCGGTGGCGGCGAGCGCGTATGCGCTCGTCGCCGGCCTGCGCGGCCGCATCCGGCGCGTGGTGATGCTGGGGCCGGCGCATCGCGCCTACGTGCGCGGCCTGGCGCTGCCGGATGCGCAGCGTTTTGCCACGCCGCTTGGAGAGGTGGAACTCGATCGGGCAGGCATGCGCGCGCTGCAGGATTTGCCACAGGTGGCGGTGAGCGCCGCGGCGCACCAGACGGAGCACTCGCTGGAAGTGCAGCTGCCGTTCCTGCAGACGGTGCTGGGCGAGTTCAGCCTGCTGCCGCTGGCGGTGGGCGAGGCCACGGCAGGCGAGGTCGCCGACGTGCTGGAACGTGTATGGGGCGGCGACGAGACGCTGATCGTCATCAGCTCCGATCTGTCGCATTTCCTGCCGGCGGCGCACGCGCGCCAGGTTGATCGCGACACGGCAAACGCCATTCTGGCGCTCGATGCGCATCTCGGCCCCGAGCAGGCGTGCGGCGCGACGCCGGTCAATGGCCTCCTGCAGGCGGCGCGGCGGCACGGGCTGCGTGCGGTGGAACTCGACCTGCGCAATTCCGCCGACACGGCGGGCGACCCGCAGCGGGTGGTGGGCTATGCCGCATTCGCGTTCGAGGCGGCCGCGGTGACCAAGCAGCCGGACGAGACGGAAAAGGGCGAGACCCTGCTGCAGCTTGCACGCGCGGAAATCGCCGGCAGGTTCGGCGAAGCGGCGCCACGGCCCACCGAGAAAGCCTGGCTGCACGAGCCCGGTGCAACGTTCGTCACCCTCACGCGCGCGGGCGAGCTGCGCGGCTGCATCGGCACCCTGGAGGCGCACCGTCCGCTGGGCACCGACGTGCGCGAGAACGCGATGGCGGCAGCGTTTCGCGATCCGCGTTTCATGCCGCTGTCACGCGAGGAGTTTCCCGGGGTGCGCGTCGAAGTGTCGCTGCTGTCACCGATGCAGCCGATCGAAGCCGCGGACGAGCGCAGCATGCTCGCCACGCTGCGTCCCCATATCGACGGTGCGGTGCTGGAATACGGGCAGCACCGCGGTACCTTCCTGCCGCAGGTTTGGGAACAGCTGCCGGAACCGGCCGAGTTCCTTGCCCATCTCAAACGCAAGGCGGGTCTGCCGATGGATTTCTGGGCAGATGGCATACGCCTGGCGCGCTACACCGTGAGCAAATGGAAGGAGGCGGCATGATCCCCGAATCGCATTTTCCCGCGCGCTGGTGGCATGCATTGGCGGACGGACGCATCCAGTGCGATCTTTGTCCGCGCGATTGCAAGCTGCACGAAGGCCAGCGCGGATTGTGCTTCGTGCGCAAGATGCAAGGCGGCAGAATGGTGCTCACCACCTGGGGACGTTCATCCGGCTTCTGCATCGACCCTATCGAGAAGAAGCCACTCAATCACTTCTATCCCGGCTCGTCGGTGTTCTCCTTCGGTACCGCGGGCTGCAATCTCGCGTGCAAATTCTGTCAGAACTGGGATATTTCGAAGTCGCGTGAAACCGATACCATGGTCGACCGCGCCGACCCCGGCGAGATTGCGCGCGCCGCGGAAGAGGGGGGCTGCAAGAGCGTCGCCTTCACCTACAACGACCCGGTCATCTTTGCGGAATACGCGATGGATGTCGCCGAAGCCTGTCATGCACGCGGCATCAAGACCGTTGCCGTGAGTGCCGGCTACATCCACGACGAGCCACGGCGCGCATTTTTTGCCACGATGGATGCCGCAAATATCGATCTCAAAGGCTTTTCCGAGGATTTTTACGTCAAGCTCACTGGCGCGCATTTGCAGCCGGTGCTCGACACGATCCTGTACCTGAAACGCGAGACCGACGTCTGGCTGGAGCTCACGACGCTGCTGATTCCCGGCCACAACGATTCCGACGCCGAGATCCAGGCCCTCAGCACATGGGTGCTGCAGGAACTCGGCCCCGACGTGCCGCTGCATTTCTCCGCCTTCCACCCCGACTGGAAGATGCTCGACGTGCCGCCGACGCCGCCCGCCACCCTTGCCCGTGCGCGCGACATCGCGCTGAAAATCGGACTGCGCTATGTCTACACCGGCAACGTGCATGACATCACCGGTGGCACCACGTTCTGCCCGTCCTGCCGGGAGCCGCTCATCGTGCGCGACGGGTACCGTATCGACGCCTACAGGGTGACGGAGCATGGTGAGTGTCCGTGTTGCGGCACCGCCATCGCCGGCCGCTTCGGTGCGTTCAGCCACCCCTTCGGCAACCGCCGCATCCCGGTGTCCATGCACCGGACGCATGCGCCATGAACACACTGGTCCACATTCCCGCAGCGGGGGCCGTGGTGGAAGGCATGCTGCAGATTCCGGACGATGCGGTCGGGCTCGCGCTGTTCGCTCATGGCAGCGGCTCGTCGCGCCACTCGCCGCGCAACAACTACGTCGCCGAGGTGCTGCGCACCGCACGCGTGGGTACGCTGCTGATGGATCTGCTGACGCCCATGGAAGACCGCGATCATGCGCGCCGTTTCGACATCGACCTGTTGACGCGGCGTCTGCTCGATGCGGCGCGTTGGGCGGCAACAGGGGGTGCGACGCGGATGCTGCCGCTCGGGTTTTTCGGCGCCAGCACGGGCGCGGCGGCGGCGCTCGAAGCCGCTGCAGAGCTGGGCGAGACGGCACGTGCGGTAGTGTCGCGCGGCGGTCGCCCCGACCTTGCGAGTCCGCAGGCGCTGGCGCGGGTCACGGCGCCGACCCTGCTGCTGGTGGGCGGCCACGACACCGGTGTGATCGATCTCAACCGGCAGGCCTACGACCGGTTGCGCTGTAAAAAGGAGCTGGCGATCGTTCCCGGCGCCACCCATCTGTTCGAAGAGCCCGGCACGCTCGATGCGGTGGCGGCACGGGCGGCCGGCTGGTTCGCCGAACACCTGCCGGTGCGTTGACGGCTGGCCGCAGGGACGGCGGCATGGCATGATTCCGCGCATGCCTGCCGACGCTTCCCAACCCGTCTTTGTCGCACGCGGCCTGACCAAGGTTTACCAGATGGGCGAGGTGGCGGTGCATGCATTGCGCGGCATCGACCTCACGTTGTATCGCGGCGAAATGGTGGTGCTGCTGGGGCCGTCCGGCAGCGGCAAGTCGACGCTTCTCAATATTCTCGGTGGCCTCGATGCGCCGAGTGGCGGCGAGGTACGCTATCTCGACCACGTGCTGACCGGCGCCAGCGACGCGGCGCTCACGCGCTTCCGCCGTGAGCACGTCGGCTTCGTGTTCCAGTTCTACAACCTCATTCCCAGCCTGACCGCGCGCGAGAACGTCGCCGCGGTGACCGAAATCGCGAAGAGCCCCATGCGCCCCGAAGATGCGCTGACGCTGGTCGGCCTGGGCAACCGGCTCGACCACTTCCCGGCACAGCTTTCGGGCGGCGAGCAGCAGCGCGTGGCAATCGCGCGTGCGGTGGCGAAAAATCCCGCGGTGCTGCTGTGCGACGAGCCAACCGGCGCACTCGATTCGCATACCGGAGTGGTGGTGCTGGAGGTGCTGGAAAAGGTGAACCGTGAACTTGGCACGCTGACGGTGCTGATCACCCACAATGCGGGCATCGCCGACATGGCCGATCGTGTGATCCGGATGTCTGACGGGCGCATCGCCGAAGAACGCCACAATGTGCAGAAGCGCGCGGCGCACGAACTGAGCTGGTAGGTGCGCGCCCTCGACCTCAAACTGCTCCGCGACCTGTGGCACCTGCGCGGGCAGGTGCTGGCGATCGCCGCGGTGATCATGGGTGGCGTGGCGACGATGGTGATGTCGCTGTCCACCTACGATTCGCTGGTGAGCACGCGCGACCGCTTCTATTCCGAATACCGCTTCGCCGACGTGTTCGCCGTCCTGAAGCGCGCGCCGGAGCCGCTGGCGGAACGGCTTGCCGCGATTCCCGGTGTGGAGCGCATGGAGACACGGGTGAGGGCAGGGGTGAAGCTCGAGGTCGCCGGCTTTTCCGATCCCATCACCGGCCAGTTGCTGTCGTTGCCGGATGTCGGCGAAGCCCGGCTGAACCGTCTCCACATCAAGCGTGGTCGCCTGGTGCAGCCGTGGCATGCGGACGAGGTGGTGTTGTCGGACACGTTTGCCGATGCCCACGGTTTTCAACCCGGCGATACGCTCGCGGCAATCATTCACGGCAAGCGCAAGCGGCTGGTGGTGGTCGGCGTCGCAGTGTCGCCGGAGTATGTCTACCAGATCGCACCGGGCTCGATGTTTCCCGACTTCAGACGCTACGGCGTGCTGTGGATGGGGCGCAGCGCGCTGGCTGCCGCCTACGACATGGATGGCGCGTTCAATCACGCCAGCCTCACGCTGGCGCGCGGCGCGAACCTGCAGGACGTGATCGATCGCGTCGACGCGATCCTTGCGCCCTATGGCGGCACCGGCGCGTATGGGCGCCGGCACCAATTCTCCAACCGTTTCCTGACGGAAGAACTGAAGCAGCTGCGCACCATGGCGACGGTGTTCCCCGCGATTTTCCTCGGCGTTGCGGCGTTCCTGTTGAACATCGTGCTGAGCCGGCTGGTCGCCCTGCAACGTGAACAGATCGCCATCCTCAAGGCCTTCGGCTACAGCTATGCGGCGATCGGCTGGCACTATGTCAAGCTGGTGCTGGTCATGGCGGCCATCGGTGTGGCGGCCGGCGTGGCGCTCGGCGCCTGGTTTGGCCAGGGTCTGGCGCATGTCTATCGGGAAACGACCTTCCGTTTTCCCTATCTCGACTACGAACTTGACGCCGGCGTGATCGCGATCGCGTTTGCCGTCGGTGCACTGGCGGCGGTGAGCGGCACGCTGCTCTCCGTTGTTCGCGCGGTACGCCTGTCACCCGCGGAGGGCATGCGCGCGGAGATGCCGGAGATCTATCGCACCACGCTGGTTGAGCGCATGGGGCTTGCGCGCTGGTTTGCCGCGCCCTCGCGCATGATCGTGCGCCACATCCAGCGGCGGCCGCTGAAATCGTTGTTGACCGTGTTCGGCATCGCCTGCGCGTGCGGCCTGATGATGGTCGGCAACTACCAGCGCGGGGCCATCGATTTCATGGTCGATGTGCAGTTTCGCCAGGCGGCGCGCGAGGATCTTGCGCTGTCCTTCATCGAGCCGACCTCGGGCCGTGCGCTGCACGAACTCGCCGCACTGCCCGGTGTCGATCACGTCGAGGGTTTTCGCGACGTGCCGGCGATCCTGCGCTTTGGTCAGTATCACCACCGTGGCTCGGTGTTCGGCATCCAGCCGGAGGGCGAGTTGCACCGCTCGCTCGACCGCATGCTGCGGCCGGTGGCAGTGCCGCCGGGTGGCGTGGTGCTCACCGACCATCTGGCGAACGAAATCCTGCACGTGAAACCGGGCGACCTGCTGACGGTGGAAGTGCTCGAAGGCAGCCGGCCGGTGCGGCAGGTGCCGGTACTCGGCATCACCCGGCAGTACCTGGGCGTGTCCGCCTACATGCAGCAGGACTCGCTGAACACGCTGATGCGCGAGGGCGCGACGGTGTCGGGCGCCTACCTCGCGGTCGAGCCGGGCACGGAGCGCGAACTCTACGCGCGCCTGAACGACCGCCCGCGCGTGCTCGGCATGGTCGCCAACAAGGCGGCGATCCAGAGCTTCTACGCGACCATCGGCGAATTCATCCTGTTCTACAATTTCGTCGCCACGCTGCTCGCCGGCGCGATCGGCTTTGGCGTGGTCTACAATGCGGCGCGCATCAGCCTGTCCGAGCGCGGACGCGAACTTGCCAGCCTGCGCGTGTTGGGCTTCACCCACGGCGAGATCGCCTATATCCTGCTGGGGGAGCTGGCGCTCCTGACACTGGCGGCGATTCCGGTCGGCTTCGCGGTCGGTGTGGCGCTCGTCGGCATTCTGGTGGTGGCATTCCAGAGCGAGTTGTATCGCTTGCCGCTCATCCTTACTCCGGAGAACTACGCGATGGGCGCGAGCGTCGTGATCGTGTCCGCGCTGCTGTCCGGCCTTCTGCTGTGGCGGCGGCTGGGGCGCCTCGATCTGGTGGCGGTGTTGAAGACCCGGGAATAGGACAGAAGCTTTCGCATGAATCTGCGCGCAAAAATCGGCATCCTGGCGACTGCCGCCGTCGTGGCGGCAGGGCTCGCCTATGGCTTCATGCCGCGCGCCGTGCCTGTCGATGTCGCCGAGGTGAAACGCGCGCCGCTTGTCGTCACGGTGGAGGAGGAGGGCAAGACGCGGGTGCGCGAACGTTTTCTGATTGCGGCGCCGGTGACGGGTGTGGTGCGGCGCAGTGTGCTGAAGGCGGGCGATAACGTGGCGACCGGGCAGGTCGTCGCGGTGATCGATCCGACGCGTGCCGTCGCGCTCGACCCGCGTACCCGCGCGCAGGCCCGGGCGCAGGCGCAGGCCGCGCAGGCAGCGCTCGCGGTGGCCGAGGCCCAAGCGCGCGCGACGCAGGCGGCGGCACAGCTCGCGCAGCAGGAACGCAGTCGCGCGGAATCGCTGCGCCAGTCGAATTTCGTGTCCGCGCAGGCGCTCGACAGCGCCCGCACCGTCGAGACACGTGCCCGCGCTGCCGACGCGGCAGCCCGGCACGCTGTGCGGGTAGCCCGCTTCGACCTCGACACGGCACGCGCCGCGCTTTTGAGCAGCGACCGCCTGCAGGTCGGCGGGGTGGCCGACGCAGTCAGCGTACGCGCGCCGATCGCCGCCCACGTGCTGAAAGTGCTGCAGGAAAGCGAGGGCCCGGTTGCGACGGGACAGCCACTCCTGGAGATTGGCGATTCGGCCAGCCTCGAAGTCGAGGTCGAAGTGCTGTCGACGCACGCGGTGAAAATCATGCCCGGTTCGAAAGTTGTCCTCGATCGCTGGGGCGGCGCGCAGGCTGTGGAAGGCCGCGTACGCGTGGTTGAACCGAGCGGATTCACCAAGATTTCCGCGCTGGGCGTCGAGGAGCAGCGCGTGCGTGTCATCGTCGATTTCAGTTCGCCGCACGAGGCGTGGGCGCGGCTGGGCGACGGCTACCGCGTCGAGGCGCGCTTCGTGCTGTGGGAAGGTCAGGACGTGCTGCAACTGCCGACCAGTGCGCTGTTCCGTCAGGGCGAGGGCTGGGCGGCGTTCGTCATCGATGGCGGGCGGGTGCATCTGAAGCCGGTGGAAATCGGGCAACGTGCCGGACTCGCTACGCAGGTGCTGTCAGGGCTGGCGGCCGGGGAAAAACTGGTGGCGCACCCCGACGAACTGATCCGCGATGGCGTCAGGGTGAAGGCGCGCTGAATCGCGCTTACCCCTCTCCGCTTCCCGCTTCCCTGAGAATCTCGATCACCTCGTAATCTTCCACCTGCGGGAAATCCGCATAGAACTGGCCGACCGCGCGAAAAAATTCGGGTGTCGACAGGCATATCACTTCGTCGGCACAGGGGCGAATCTTCTCCAGCGTGTCGGCGGGCGCCACCGGCACTGCACAGACGAGGCGCGCCGGCTTGCGCTGGCGCAGCCCGTGCAGGGCGGCGATCATGGTCGCGCCGGTGGCGAGCCCGTCGTCGACGACGATGACGATGCGGCCCGCCGGATCGATCGGTGGTCGCAACGGCGTGTACTGGGCGCGTCGCGCACGGAGGATGTCGAGCTGGTCCTGTTTTTCGCGTTCGAGGTAGGCAGGGGTGCCGCCTGCCGATTCCGCGTAATCGGCAACGTAGGTCCAGCCGGATTCGTCGATCGAGCCGAGTGCGAATTCCGGGTTGAACGGCGCACGCAGCTTGCGTACCAGGACTACATCGAGTTCACCGCCCAGTTCGTGTGCGAGATACTGTCCCATGGCGACGGCGCCGCGCGGGATGGCGAGGATCAGTGGATTGCGCCCCTTGTAGGCGGCAAGCGCCTCGGCGAGGCGTGCGGCGGCGTGCTGGCGGTTGGTGAAGACCATCGGATTCCCCCTTGCGCATTTTCAAGTATGCGCCGGGTGACCCTCACTGGCAAAGCGCCGCTCAGTGGCAGAACCGGGCCAGAACACCAGGCAGGGACTGCGTGCCGACCGGATGGGCGGCACGCGAAAGATCATCCCAATAATTGCCCGTGCTCCCGCGTGTCGTGGAAGGCGACCTTGGGCCAACGTTCCTGCGCCAGCTGGAGGTTGACGCGGGTGTCGGCCAGATACACCAGGTTGCCGTCGACGTCCTTCGCCAGCCGCAATGAATTCGCCTTGCTGAACTCGGCGAGATGCGGGGCGTCGGTGCAGGTGACCCAGCGCGCGGTGTGGATCCCGGCGTTCTCGAATACGGCGTCGACGCCGTATTCGCTCTTCAGGCGATGGGCGACGATCTCGAATTGCAGCGGGCCGACCGCGCCGATCAGCAGCGTGTTGTCGGCGAAGGGTTCGAACACCTGCACCGCACCTTCCTCGCCGAGTTCCAGCAGGCCCTTGTTCAGTTGCTTGGCGCGCAAGGGATCCTTCAGGCGCGGCTTGGAGAACAGTTCCGGTGCGAAGTAGGGGATGCCCTTGAACTGCAGCGCCTCGCCCTCGGTGAGCGTGTCGCCGATCTGCAGCTGGCCATGGTTGTGGATGCCGATGATGTCGCCGGCGACGGCGTCGTCCGAGCGCTGCCGCTCGTTGGCCATGAACACCACGGCGTTGGCGATTTTCATGTCCTTGCCGGTGCGGCGGTGGCGTACCTTCATACCGGGGCTGTAGCGGCCGGAACAGACGCGGAAGAACGCAATGCGGTCGCGATGCTGCGGGTCCATGTTGGCCTGGATCTTGAACACGAAGCCGGTGAATTTCGGCTCGGTAGGGTCGACCGTGCGTTCGACCGCCTCGCGTGGCTGCGGCGGCGGCGCCCAGTCCGCCAGCGCACGCAGCACTTCGCGCACGCCGAAGTTGTTGACGCCGGAGCCGAAGAACACGGGGGTCTGCTTGCCCCTGAGAAAGTCATCGAGCTGGAAGCTGGCGCCGGCGCCACGCACGAGCTCGATCTCGGACAGCAAGGCATCGGCTTCGAGCGGAAACAGCTCGCGCAGCCGGGTGTCGCCCAGTCCCTGCAGCGATTCGAATGCCTGGCTGGCATTTTCCTCGCCGGCCTTGAAGCGCAGGACCTCGTCGTGAAGGAGGTGATACACGCCGTGGAAGCGCTTGCCCATGCCGATCGGCCAGGTTACCGGTGCGCAGTGGATCTTCAGGATCGACTCGATTTCGTCGAGCAGTTCCAGCGGCTCGCGCACCTCGCGGTCGAGCTTGTTGATGAAGGTGATGATGGGTGTGTCGCGCAGGCGGCACACTTCCAGCAGCTTGATGGTCTGTTCTTCGACACCCTTGGCGGCATCGACCACCATGATGGCAGCGTCGACCGCGGTGAGCACACGGTAGGTGTCCTCCGAGAAGTCCTTGTGGCCGGGGGTGTCGAGCAGGTTGAACACGCAATCGCCGTAGGAGAATTGCATGACGGAAGAAGCGACCGAGATGCCGCGTTCCTGTTCAACCGCCATCCAGTCGGAGGTGGCGAACTTGCCGCTCTTCTTCGCCTTCACGGTACCGGCCATCTGGATCGCGCCGCCGAACAGCAGCAGCTTTTCGGTCAATGTCGTCTTGCCGGCGTCGGGGTGGGCAATGATCGCGAAGGTGCGGCGTTTGGCGACGTCGCGCGCCAGGGCAGAGGTGGCGGGCGTGGAATCCATGAAAACGGAGTGGGATTGAGCAACCTGCAATTCTAACCCGGATTCTTCGTCCGCTATGGCAGGGGATCCGCTTGCCGGCGCAACGGAGTCCCTACGACAGGTTGCGAGAGGGAAGGGCGCACGCTCCGGTACGCGAAGCCGGGCACGGCGCCGCACCCATGTGTTGGTGGGTTGCGGGCGTGTCAGGCCTCGGCGCCGACCCGGTCCCAGGCCACGCGTATCACTTCGGATACCGGTGCCGGCTGCGTCTGAACGGTCGCGGTCGAAGCAGGAACTGCAGGGGCCGGTGCAGCCTGCACCAGGCTGGCGCCGCAGATCGACAGCACGCCTGCCAGCATCGCGCGTCTCGTTCGCAGGAGGGTTTTCATGCGTTTCATGGTGGGTTCCCCTCGCTCAGTTGCGCGTCACGGTGTCGTCGAACACCGGGCGCGCAGCCTCGAAGCTTGCTTCCGTGCGGATGCGGTGACGCACCGGCGCGACGCCCAGCAGATCCGCCAACGTTTGTGCCAGGCGGAACACATCCACCGCCTCGAGTGTCGCGCGGCAGGCCACCTCCAACGCGTTCCACAGGTACGCGGGCTGGCGGTCGCGCTCGTACAGGCGTTCGCAGGCGCGCATCAGGTTTCCACCCTGTTGCCGGCGCGCCTCGCCGGCCGGCAGGTTCAGCAGATCCTCGAACTGGCTGCCCAGAATCTCGTTCTCGATCGCCGCCGACAGGCGACTGTCGTTGCCGGTCAGCGCTTCCAGCGCCGCGGCGGACAGGCTGCGCGCCCGCGGTGAACCCGGCTCGCCGATACTGTAGGCAAGACTCGCCCAGTGCAGCAGGCGCGCGCGGCCCGGATCGTCGGTGGGCATCGTGCCGATCAGGTACTCTGCCAACGCCTGCGCGCTGTCGTCCTTGCTCGCGCCCATCAGGTCGTACAACGCCTTGATGTAGGGGGGGCAGGGGTCGAGCAGCGTGACGTGCGCCTTGATCCACAGCTCGCGCTCGATATCGCGCAGGCGCGCCTGGTTGTGGTCCGCAATCGCCTTGACGCTGCGGGGATTTTCCCAGTTCTGCACCGTTGTCACCGAAACGCTGGCCATCGCCGCCAGTGCTTCCTGCGACACCCGGTAACGCCGACGCAGACAAAAGATCCAGTCCGCTTCGAATTCGCGCTGGCTGGCATAGCGGCGGACCGGATTGATCTGCCGGGCGTATTCGCTCCATTTGTTCTGCAAGTAAGACATGGGTACTCCCTGAAAACGTGCCCGCAGCGCGGAACGATGGCTGAAGCGTAGCGGATCCGCCGCACAAATCCACCAACCTGGTTGGGGCTTGGCCGCACGCGCGTGTGCAGGGGTTTACGGCCAGCGGAGGCCGGGCTTGAGCGGCAGGGGGTGCGCGAAGATGGCGTGCCCGAAGTGATCGAGATTCTGATCTCGTTTGGCTGGCCGGTCGAATTATCACTCCATTTCCCATATGGTGCCCGGCATGGCCTCGAAGTCCTTGCTTCAGCAAAATCCCCATCTGCGCAATGCGCAGGACTGCCAGTGCGTCCTGCGTGCGAACGCCCTCTCTTCGATGGCGATCGAAGGCGTGAAGAAAGCGGCAGAGCGCGCACTTCCGCCTGCCCGGGTCAAGCAGGCAACCCCTCTGGCCAAGACCCGCTAACCGTTGGCCTGAACCACCCGTCTGAAAACCGCCTGCATCGGCGTGTGGCGCCTGGCGAGGCCGGCCTGCACGGCTCGAACCGGCCTTCGGTGAGGTGGTCTGTGTCGTAGCGCGACGTCATAGATAGCCTGGCATCAAGTCCACCCGGAACACCTGGTCCGGCTCGTTCGTGCCCGTCGCATTCTGCCGAATCGTCATCACGCGCCCGTCGTTCTCGCAAAGCAGCGTGACTGGCCACCTGTAGAACTGGTGGCTCGCCAGAACCTTGTCTTGGGTGTCGCCGCTGTTCAGCAGGTGGTCGCCCTTCATTTCCGCAAGCAGCAAGCCGTCGCCAACGTTACGGCCCTTCACCTTCACCACGAAATCCGGGAAATACTGCGCGCCGTTGGGCAGGATCAGTCCAACCGACCAGGGCTTGCGGGGCTCGTTGCGGTGCCACCATTCCACTGTGCCGGACAGGTCGCTGTCCAGCATCTCGGCAAACGTGACTTCGTCGCGGTTGAGGTCGGCGGGCATCACCCCATAGACGTTGAGGCGCGACGTACGCGCGCCCGGCGCCAGCTCGACGAAATCCGGCAATGGCCGGGCATCGGTCAGCTCGGCGTACTTTGCCGCACACTGGCGCGCCGCCAGCCGCACCAGATTGGGAAACGCCACTAGGATCAAATCCAGCGCACGTTCCAGATGTTCGGCATCGTAATCCAGGCCGCGCGTGTCGTATTCCGACTTCAGGCGCTTGATCAGCGCCGCATGCAGTTCGCGCGGGTCGAGATAATCCGGCTCGAACAGCACCCGCTGCGCACGGCGGGCGATTTCGACCGCGGACAGCCCGGCCTGATAGGCCGTATCGGACACCGCACGGGTAAAAATCTCCTCTTCCCGCCGCACCACCGTCATCTTCGCGCGCAGGCCCGCCGCCAGCTCCTTGTCGCCGATGGCGATCGTCGCGCCGATGCAGGCCAGCAAATCATCGGTGCCGATCGGCAGGCGCTCCGTCTTGAAACGGATGCCCGGCACCTTGAGTGGGAAGCGCACCGTGCCGGGAAGTTTGGCGCGGGCTCCCGACTGTATTCTTCGTATTTGTCTCGCATGATGCATGCGATTCTAGGGGGAATTCCCTCGACCGGATAGGGACGCTGGAAGCGGTGGGGACTTGTTCGGCCCGCTCTTGCTTGCGCGGGCCGGCGCCGTGATTCGACTGTGCTGCCCGAAAACGAGAAGGGGCCAGCGTTTGCTGGCCCCTTGAATTGGCGCGCCCGAAGAGATTCGAACTCCTGACCCCTTGGTTCGTAGCCAAGTACTCTATCCAGCTGAGCTACGGGCGCTTTGAAGGTTGCGCATTATACGCAGTTTTTGCGCTGCTGCCACCCATTGAAGTGAACTGGCGGAGGCGGAGGGATTGTTCGGATTCGCGTTGCCTCCGCGAATCCTCATCCCTCGCATCGCTCGGGACCGCCCTGCGGGCGTCTTTTGCGAGCCGGGCTCGCTCACCGAACCCTGAGGGGTCTTACCCTCGAATCTCACCGACCAATTTGGCAAAACCCCTGTGGGGCTTTCCCAAATTGGCGGAGACGGAGGGATTCGAACCCTCGATGCAGGTTTAAGCCCGCATGCTCCCTTAGCAGGGGAGTACCTTCAACCTCTCGGCCACGTCTCCGAACCGCCGCGCATTGTAGCCGAATGCACGGCGTCGCGCCAGCTTAGACGCCGGTCTTGTCGAGTTCGAAGCCGTGGTGAAGGGCGCGCACGGCGAGTTCCATGTACTTGTCCTCGACGACGACGGAAATCTTGATCTCGGAAGTGGAGATCATCTGCAGGTTGATGTTCTCCTTCGACAGCATCTCGAACATCTTGCGTGCGACACCGACGTGGGAGCGCATGCCGACACCGACGATCGACACCTTGGCGATTTTGTCATCACCCGTGACCGTGCGTGCGCCGATGGCGGCAGCGTGGGCCTTGACGATGTCGAGTGCCTTGTTGAAATCGTTGCGATGGACGGTGAAGGTGAAGTCGGTGGTGTTCTCGTGGCCGACGTTCTGCACGATCATGTCGACGTCGATGTTGGCGTCGGCGACCGGCCCCAGAATCTTGTAGGCCACACCGGGCTGGTCGGGCACGCCGACCACGGTGATTTTGGCTTCGTCGCGGTTGAAGGCGATGCCGGAGATGACGGGTTGTTCCATGCTGTCGTTTTCCTCGAAAGTGATGAGCGTGCCGTCGCCTTCGTCCTGAAAGCTCGACAGTACCCGCAGTTTGACCTCGTACTTGCCGGCGAACTCGACCGCGCGGATTTGCAGCACCTTGGATCCGAGGCTTGCCATTTCCAGCATTTCCTCGAAGGTGACGGTCTTGAGGCGTCTGGCCTCGGGAACGATGCGTGGATCGGTGGTGTAGACGCCGTCCACGTCGGTATAGATCTGGCACTCGTCGGCCTTGAGCGCGGCGGCCAGCGCGACGCCGGTGGTGTCGGAGCCGCCGCGTCCGAGCGTGGTGATGTTGCCGTCGGCGTCGACGCCCTGGAAGCCGGCAACGACGACGACGTGGCCGCTGTCCAGATCGCGCCGCATGTTGCCCTCGTCGATGCTGAGGATGCGCGCCTTGGTGAAGGCGTTGTCGGTGAGGATGCGCACCTGGCCGCCGGTGTAGCTCCTTGCCTTGAGACCGAGGTCCTTCAGCGCCATCGCCAGCAGGGAGATCGTGACCTGCTCGCCGGTGGCGACCAGCATGTCGAGTTCGCGCGGGTCGGGCCGTGCCTGGATGTCCTTGGCCAGGGCGATCAGGCGGTTGGTCTCGCCGGACATGGCCGAGAGCACGACGACGACCTGATGTCCGAGCATCTTGAATTTGGCGACGCGTTCCGCGACGGCGCGGATACGTTCGACGTTGGCGACCGAGGTGCCGCCGTATTTTTGTACGATGAGGGCCATGTTGGGAGCTGGGGCAGGGGAATCGGGACTGAAACGTGTAAGTTTAAGGGATCAGCGCTCGAAAAGCGCAATCGACTCGACGTGGGCGGTGTGCGGGAACATGTTGACGACGCCGGCGGCTTGCAGACGGTAGCCTTTCACGTGCACCAGCACCTCGGTGTCGCGCGCCAGCGTCGCCGGGTCGCAGGAAACATAGACGATGCGGCGTGGCGTTCCCGATTCCGGTACCGACTTCACGAGTTCGATGGCACCGGAACGAGGCGGATCGATGAGGAGTTTGTCGAAATGCCCGAGCGCGACGAATTTCTCCGGCGTCATCTCGAACAGGTTGTCGACCTCGAACCTTGCGTTGGACAGATCGTTGCGCGTGGCGTTGTCGCGCGCGCGGACGACCAGTTCGCGGCTGCCTTCGATGCCGAGTACGTCGGCGCCGTGGCGCGCGATCGGCAGCGTGAAATTGCCCAGACCGCAGAACAGGTCGGCGATGCCCTCGCCCGGCTGCGGATCGAGCAGGCGCAACGCACGGCTCACCAGGGCGCGGTTCATCGCGGCGTTGACCTGGGTGAATTCGGTCGGGCGAAACGGCATGACCAGACCGAATTCGGGCAGGCGATAGCTGAGCTCGGGCGCGATGTCGGGCCAGAACGGGCGTGCGGTGTCCGGGCCTTTTCTCTGTTCCCAGATCTGCACGCGATGCGCTTCGGCGAACGTGCGCACGTGGGCGGCATCGTCGTCGGTCCAGGGTTCGAGCAGGCGGAACACCAGCACGGCGACGGCGTCACCCACCGCGACCTCGACCTGCGGAATGCGCTCGGCGTTCGACAGCCTCCCGATCAGTTCGCGCAGCGGCGGGATCAGGGCCGAGACCTCGGGGGTAAGGACTTCGCAGCTCGCCATGTCGGTGATGTAGCTGGAGCGTTTTTCGCGGAAGCCGACCAGGGCGCCGCCTTTCTTGTCGACCCATCGCGCGGACAGCCTTGCGCGGTGACGATAGCCCCAGGATGGGCCGTGCAGGGCGGGGAGGATGACCTCGGGGCGCACCTTGCCGATGCGTGCAAGGTTTTCCTCCAGCACGCGCTGCTTGACGGCGACCTGGGCGCTGGCGTCCAGGTGCTGCATCGAGCAGCCACCGCAGTGGCCAAAATATTTGCAGCGCGGCTCTGCCCGCTGGGCGCTGGCCTTGAGGATGGCGAGCGCGTTGGCGGAGTTGTACTTGGCGTGCTTGCGATAGACGGCGATCTCGGCACGCTCGCCAGGCAGCGCGCCGTCGACGAAAGTCACTTTGCCGTCGATGCGTGCGACGCCATGGCCCTCGTGGTCGAGGGAGAGGATGTCGACGGTGTGGATCATGCCCAGGCGGCCAGGAATTCCTGCCAGTGCGGTGCGGAATGGGCTGCGACGCTGCCGCGCGCAAGCTCGATTTCGTCGGCGTAGGCGGCGTCGTTCAGCGTGCCGCGCATTTTCTGGAAACGCAGGTAGACGAGCCAGGTGTTCATGACGTCGGTTTCGCAATAGTTGCGGATGGCGTCGATCTCGCCGTTCTGGAAGGCTTCCAGCACTTTCGAGCCGTCCATTCCCAGCTTGCCGGGGAAGCCGCACAGCTTGGCCATGTCGTCGAGCGGCGCGTTGGCGCGCGGCTGATACATGGCAAGCACGTCCATGAGGTCGAGATGACGGGTGTGGTAGCGCGACAGATAGTTGTTCCACTTGAATTCCTTGTCGTCGTCGCCCCAGTCCCAGTAGCGTGCCGCCGTGATGCCGTGGATCAGGCTGCGATAGTGCAGCACCGGCAGGTCGAAGCCGCCGCCGTTCCACGACACGAGTTGCGGCGTGTAGCGCTCGATCCCGTCATAGAAGCGCTGGATCAGTTCCGCCTCGCCGCTGTCGGGGTCGCCCAGCGACCACACGCGCAACTGGTCGCCGCTTCGCAGCACGCACGAGATTGCGACGATGCGGTGCAGGTGCAGCGGCATGAAGTCGTTACCGGTCTTCTGGCGGCGCGCCAGTCTGGCCATGTCGGCGAGCTCGGCAGGCGTTAGTGCGGAAGTGTCGATGCCGTTGACCGATGCGAAACCGGCCAGGTCGGGGACCGTCTCGATGTCGAAAACCAGGGTGGGCTGCATGGCGTGGCGATGGACAAAAACCGCCATTTTACGCTGTCAGTGCAGTGCGGCGTCGAGCGCCGAGGCGGCGATCAGGGCGTCCAGGTAGGCAACGGAAATCTGGTGCAGTTCGATGCCGAGTCTGCGCGAGTGCTCGGCGAGCGCGTTGGCGTCGTTGTTCTCGCAGGCATGGGCCAGTTGCAGCAGGGTGCCTTCCTGCGAGGCGTTGCCGGCAAGTGCGCGTGCGGTGGCGGGGGAAAGCTGCAGCTTGCGGAGCAGAGTTTCAGCCGGCAGCCCCAGCGCATGTGGGGCGGTGGAGAGCAGACCGATTTCGAACGCGCCCGATGCGTTGACGGCGGACGCTCCCAGACGAATGACCTTGCCGAGGAACAAGGCACGGGTCAACGCGGTGATGGCGTAATGGCGCGAGGCGTCGGTGGGGTGACGGCCGGCCAGCGCGAGCAATGTCGCGATGCGCGCAGCACGCTGCGGGCCAAGCATGACGAGGGCGTGTGCGGTCGATTCGGCCGGGCGGCTGAGTCCTCCAGCCGACGAATTGGCGATCGCCAGCAGGCGCGGCTGCAGGTCGGGATTGAGGCGGAAGAAGCGGACCAGGGTTTCGAGCGACTGGCGCTGCGCGAGTGCCAGAAGGTCGAGCTGCATCGCCTGCTCGTGGCTGATGCCGGGCTGCGTGTCACCCGCGGCGACGGTGCCCTTGAACCAGGTGCCTTTGGGCCACTGGCCAGTCGTGGGTACGTGGCGCAGCCCGTCCACGATAAGGTGTGCGCGCACGGCCGGGGGGGGCTCGCCGTCGCGCCAGGCAAGATGACGCCAGGCCGACATGCTGCCGTACACCAGCGGATCGTTGCGATTGAGGCGGGGGCACAGGATCAGCCCCGTTTCCTGCAGCGCCAGCGCACGCAGCAGGTGCTCCGGATTCTCGATCGGCACCAGCCAGATCAGGCCATCCTGGTGGAGTTGCTGCAGCAGGTCGCTGAACAGGGTGTCCGGACTGATCTGCACCAGCAGGGGCAGTTCTCCAGTGAGGCTGTCCTGGGCGAGGGAATACAGGCCCGTCAGCAGCATGTCCTCGTCCATCTGGCGCAGTTCGGGCGGCGCATCCGGCGTGGCCGTCGGCCCGCGCAGCACGAGCTCGTGGGCGACCAGGTTCGATTCAGCATCGAACAGGGGGTCGAACGACAGGAAGCGCGCGCGCAGCGTCTCCTCGCGCACCGGTCCGCTGTTGTCCACGCCCAGCATCTGGGTGACGACCACCGGTTCCTGCGCATCGCTGGTGTTGATGCCGCCGCCGATGATGCGCGAGGGATTGGGGTCGTTGGAACTCATGCTCGAAAAAGAAACTTGGTATTTTGATTCTAACGCGATGAACCAGTTTTCGCGTGATTCGGTCATTATGTGCACTTTCCCTGGAGCGTGCGAGGAGCGTCCCATGTTGCATCACCCGATTTCAAAAACCGCGCTTGCCGTGCTGCTTGTGCTGTCGTCGGCGTCCGTCAGCGCGGTGCGCGACGAAATGGCCACCACCGCGGCGGACCAGCAGTCGGTGGCGGTCACCATCTACAACGATAACCTGGCACTGGTGAAAGATACGCGCCGGATGACGCTCGGGCGCGATGCCAACCGGCTCGCCTGGCGCGAGGTGTCGGCGCAGATGCGCCCGGAAACGGCGCAGTTGCGGAATCTCACGAACCCTGCCGGGTTCCGCCTGCTGGAGCAGAATTTCGATTTCGATCTTCTGAGCCCGGACAAGCTGCTGGAAAAATATGTCGGGCGCGAGGTTTCCGTCATCCGCAGCCATCCGACCACCGGGGCGGAGACGCGCGAGACCGCGACGGTGCTCGCCACCAACGGCGGGGTCGTGCTGCGCTTCGCCGATCGCATCGAGACGGGTGTGCCAGGGCGTCTGGCTTTTCCCGGCGTGCCGGAGACGCTGCGCGACCGGCCGACGCTGGTGATGTCGCTGGCGAACGCGGCGGTGGGGCCGCAGAACCTCGAACTGTCCTATCTGACCGGCGGACTGTCGTGGCGCGCCGATTACGTGGCCGAACTGAATGCGCGGGACGACCGGCTCGATCTCAATGGCTGGGTCACCCTCACCAACCGCAGCGGCGCTGCGTATCCCAATGCCCGGCTGCAGCTGGTGGCGGGCGACGTCAACCGCGTGCGCGACGCGGTACCGCTGCCGCGCGCGATGATGGCGCAGGTGGCGAAGATGGCGGAGGCGGCGGACATGCAGCAGGAGGCGCTGTTCGAGTATCACCTCTACACCCTGCAGCGGCCGACCACGCTGGCGGAAAACCAGACCAAGCAGGTGGCGCTGCTGTCGGCAGCCGCCGTGCCGGTGAAAAAGGAATTCCTGCTGCAGGGTGCCGACTACTACTACTCCGGTCAGCACGGCGAGCTGGGGCAGAAAATCAAGGTTGGCGTGTTTGTCGAGTTCAGCAACAAGGGCGAGGGACTCGGCGTCCCCCTGCCGCGCGGCATCATCCGCGTATACAAGAAGGATAGCCAGGGCAACGCCCAGTTCGTCGGCGAGGACCGCATCGACCACACGCCGAAGAACGAGACGGTGCGTCTGAAGCTGGGCGAAGCGTTCGACCTCACCGCCGACAGGAAACAGACCGCGTTCCAGAAACTGGCGGGCACCAGCCGCTACAACTACGTGTTCGAGTCGGCCTACGAGATCGTGCTGAAGAACGCCAAATCCGAAGCGGTGACCGTCACCGTCCGCGAGCCGATGCCGGGTGACTGGGCGATGGTGGCGGAATCGCATCGGCACATCAAGGCGGCATCCGGCACCGCCGAGTGGCAGGTGAACGTGCCCGCCGAGGGCAGCGCGACCCTCGTCTATCGGGTCCGGGTCAGGTACTGAGCCCGCGGCGCCGGCGGATGTCGGCGATCAGACCGAGCGTCGAGGCGTCGTGTTCGCCGATCACGCGCACGGAGCTCAGCGCGGCGCGGATCGGCGGGGCGAGCTGCTTGCCGAGTTCGACGCCCCACTGGTCGAAGCTGTTGATCTGCCAGATCACGCCCTGCACGAACACTTTGTGCTCGTAGAGCGCGATGAGCATGCCGAGCGTGTGCGGATCGAGTTTCTGGTAGAGGAGCGTGTTGCTGGGTCGGTTGCCGGGGAAAACCTTGTGCGGGGCAAGCGCGCGCGCTTCCTCGCGGCTCATGCCCTGGGCGATGAGTTCGGCCTCGATCACCGCGCGCGACTTGCCCTTCAGCAGCGCCTCGGTCTGCGCGAGACAGTTGGCAAGTAGCCATTCGTGCTGGTCGGCGAGCGGCGTGGGATTGACTGCCGCCACCAGGAAGTCGGTGGGGATGAGGCGCGTGCCCTGGTGTATCAGTTCGAAAAAGGCGTGCTGCCCGTTGGTGCCGGGCGCGCCCCAGACGATGGGGCCGGTGTTGTAGTTCACCAGCTTGTTGGCGCGATTGACGTTCTTGCCGTTCGACTCCATGTCGAGCTGCTGCAGGAAAGGCACCAGGAGGCGCAGCCGCTGGTCGTAGGGATAGATGCCATAGGTGTCGGTGCCCCAGAAGTTCGCGTACCAGATGCCGAGCATGCCGAGGATGATCGGCATGTTGACTTCCAGCGGCGCTTCCCTGAAATGCACGTCCATCGCGTGCGCACCGGCGAGCAGCGCCTGGAAGTTGCCCCAGCCGATCTGCAGCGCGATCGACAGGCCGATCGCCGACCATAGCGAATAGCGGCCGCCGACCCAGTCCCAGAAGATGAACATGTTGTCGGGGTCGATGCCGAAAGCCTCGACCGCCGGCTGGTTGGTCGACAGCGCGACGAAATGGCGCGCCACCGCCGCCGGTGAACGCAGCGCCGCGAGCAGCCAGGCCTTGGCCGAGTTGGCGTTGGCCAGTGTCTCCAGCGTGGTGAAGGTCTTGGAGGCGACGATGAAGAGCGTGGTTTCCGGGTCGAGCTGCCTCAGCGTGCCGGCCAGATGCGCGGGGTCGAGGTTGGAGACGAAATGCACACGCAGGCTTTCCAGGGCGTAATGGTCGAGCGCATGGCACACCATGGCCGGGCCGAGATCGGAACCGCCGATGCCGATGTTTACCACGTCGCGGATCGGCTTGCCCGTGTGTCCCCGCCAGCTGCCGTCGTGGATGGTCTCGACGAAGTGTTGCATGCGCTTGAGAACCTTGGCGACCTCGCGCTCCACGTCCATGCCTTCGACGACGAGCGGCGGGCGTACCGGTGCGCGCAGGGCCGTGTGCAGGACCGCACGCTTTTCCGTGAAGTTGATGCGCTCTCCCACGAACATGGCGGTGCGGTGAATTTCCAGATCGGATTCGCGGGCGAGTTGCATCAGCCGTTGCATCGTCTCCGTGGTGATGCGGTTTTTCGAATAATCGAGCAGCAGGTTGCCGCAGCGCAGCGACAACTGGTCGAAACGTTGCGTATTCTCGCGGAACGCCGCGCGCATGTCGAAGCTGCGCATGGTCTTGAAATGCTGTTCCAGGTCTTTCCAGGCGGGGAGGTGCTTGAGCGGTTTCATGGGCGGGGAATGTGTGAACCAGGCTTCGAAGGTATCATAGGGCGCCGCGCGGTGTCCGTGCGGCAGGTTTACTTTGACGGTTCAGGACAGAAAGCATGGTCAGCGTGACGCGCAACAAACTCGTTTACATCACCTATTCCATTCTCGATGCGCGCGGCATGGTCGTCGAGCAGCACGACATGCCGGTTGGTTTCGTGCACGGCGCCAACAGCGGCATCCTGCCGGCGATCGAGGCGGCGGTGGACGGTCGCCAGGTTGGCGACCGTGTAGAGATCACGCTCTCCCCGGAGGAGGGCTATGGCCTGCGCGACGAGAGTCTGGTGGTCGTCGAGGACATCGACAACGTGCCGCCGCAGTTCCGGCGCGTCGGTGCCGAAGTGCTGTTCGAAAACGAGGCGGGCGAGACCAAGGCGTTCTACGTCACCCGCATCGAGGACGGCAAGGTGACCATCGACGGCAACCCGTCGCTCGCCGGGCAGAGCGTGACCTGTCTGGTGAACGTGATGGACGTCCGCGACGCCACGCCCGAGGAAATCCGCAGCGGCCGGCCGCTCGATGCGACGCCGCCGGCGCTGCACTGACAAAAAACCGGGACGCATCCCGGTTTTTGTGGGCGCCGCCGCAGCTTACTTGGCGGGACAGGCCTTGTCGCCGGGGATCTTGCCCGGCAGGCGCAGGAAGGTCTCGAACGGACCCATCACGCTCATGGCCTCGACTTTCGGACCGCTGAACTTCAGGCGGCCGAACATCATGGCCTTCATCGGGCCGTATTCGCCGGCGCCCATCTCGTTCCAGCGCTCGGTGGTGGCATGCATGGTGTAGTCGGCCGAGTAATCCATGGCCGCATGCTGCACACTGCCGCCATAGGTGCAGATCGCCTTGCCGTCCTTCGATTCGATCTTCATCTCGGTCTGGGTCGCCTCGCCGCAGTCGGTGCGGTAGAGGTGGATGATCTTGTAGCCGCGGTCCTTGTTGTTCTTGATCCACTTGTCGCCGAGACCGTTGGTCAGGACGGCGTCCTTGTTCCAGGCATCGCAGGCCTGAGCGGTCCACTCGGCCGACATCAGGGGGGTGGCGGCCTGTGCGGTGGTAGCGGCCATCGCGAGAACGGCCAGGGCGATTGGTGCAAATTTCATGGTACCTCCTCCATTACACGGGTTTTAGAGGCCGGATTCAAAGCCGGCAAATTGGTTTTTATTACGGAGACAAAAAGCTCCGAAACGGCACGGTAAACAGGTCTGTGCGGATTGTCAATGCGGCAGGCGATTTTTTGCCAACCCATAGAGCCAGGTGCCGTGCAACGCACCGGCCAGTGCGGCGAGCGCGCCGATCGAGCCCATTCCCACCAGCGAAAAGATGGGGCCGGGGCACAGACCGATGATGCCCCAGCCGAGCCCGAAAATCAGGCCGCCGAGCAGGTAGTTGTATCGGCCGGGCGCCTTCTGTGGAATGACGATCGATTCGCCTTCCAGTGTGCGCGGATGCCAGAAACGCTTGAGCAGGATGACGCCGGTGAGCCCGGTGGCGATGGCGCTCATCATGATGCCGAACATGTGGAAGGACTGGAAATAGAACATTTCCATGATGCGGTACCAGGACGCGGCCTCGGACTTGATCATCACGAAGCCGAAGGCCAGACCGGCGAGAAAATAGGGCAGGAAGCGCATGGCGGGTCACCAGAAGATGGAAAACAGGTGCGGCGTGATGACGTGGGCGGAAAACAGGCCGCCGGCGAAGATGCCGAGCACTGCGAGCAGGGACTGCGGCTGCAGCGTGGACAGGCCGGTGATCGCATGGCCGGAGGTACAGCCGCTGGCATAGCGCGTGCCGAAGCCGACCAGGATGCCGCCGCCGAACATGACCAGCAGGCTCAGCCAGTTGAAGTCGAACAGCACCGGCGGCAGGAAGCCGCCGCCGATCGGCACGTTCCAGTAGGAAAACATCGTCAGCGCGTCGATCGAGAGCTGGATCGGCTGCGGGTTGGCAAACACCACGCCGGCCAAAAAGCCGCCGAGCACCGCGCCGCCAGCGAATACCAGGCTCCAGCTGTGCTCGCGCCAGTTGTACTGGAAGAAATCGACGCCCACCGCGCGGGGCTGGACGATGGCGCACAGGTGCCTGAGGTTGTTCGAAATGCCGAACGAACGGTTGCCGATCCATAGCATGAGCGGAACCATCGCACCAATCAGGGGCCCGGAGACGTACCAGGGCCATGGGGCATGCAGCCAGGCAAGCAGGGTGTTCATCACGTTTTTTCCTCCTCGGTGTTGTAGGTGGTATGTGTGGGCGTGGCGCTTTCGGCTTCAGGGCGGACCGGCAGGCGCAGGCAGGAGCTGCGCTTCCACGAGACGGATGCGCAGCCGCAGTCGCGTGAGCGTATCGGCATCGCCGGCGGTCGCGGCCTGGGCTTCCTGTAGTTTGAGGTAAGCGAGCAGCGGCTGGCGCCAGCCGCGTTCGGATGCGGTTTCGGCCGCCAGCGCGAGAATCCCGGCATCGGCCTCGCGCCGCATCACCAGGAGGCTGGCGGCGAGCAGGCGCGCGAGCGGATCTTCGATGCGTGCGGGCGCCGCTTGCCGTGTGTCGGTCGATGCGTGCACGAGTTCGCGGTGCTGCGGCGGCAACAGGCCGGGATCGAGCTTCTCCCACTGCAGGGTGAGGAAGCGGTGGTAGGCGTCGCTGGCCGGGTCGGGTGCGGTGCCAGCGAGTTCGGCGTATTCGGCGCAGCTGTCGTCGATGAGCATGGCGCGTCGCGTCGCGCAGCGTACCAGCCACAGGCGTGCGGTCTCTGCGACGCGGCCGGCGCCGCCCGTAGCGGCGACCGCTTCGCGGAAATAGCGCTCGGCGAGCCTGTTCTCGCCCATGAGCGCGTGTTTCTGGTAACGCGCGATGAGGTCGGCGGCGTCGGTCTTCCAGTCGGGCGGCGGCGGGCCGCCGCTGCCGCAGGCGACAAGCAGGCCGAGGGCGGCTGCGGCAAGCAGGCGCGTCATGGCAATTTCACCTCGGGGTCGCGGGCGAAGGGCCACATCTTGTTGATCTCATTGACCAGCGCGTTGGCGCGCCGCACCGCATCGTCGATTTCTGCGCGCAGCGCGGCGATGTCCTGGGTGCCTTCCTTGACATCCGCCGAGATCGCCACCGCATTGGCCATGAGCGCATCGGCCTTCTGCAGGCTGGAGCGTGCATCGTCCAGCAGCACGCCGATCTGCCTGAGGGACGCCCGTGCGCTGTCCGCCACGCCATCCTTGGCGAACAGCCACTGGTCGGCCTTGCCCGCCATGCCGTCCATCTTGAGCGCCAGGCCGTCGAGGCGGGTCATGAGCGAGCGTGTTTTGTCCAGTGTTTCGGTCACCGCGCGGGCTTTCTCGGGGCTGCCGAGCACGCCTTCGAGCACACCGTATTCGCCGGTCATGCGTCCGGTCATGGTCTGCACGTTGGCAAGCGTGCTGACGATTTCACCGTCCTTGCGCGTGAGGTGCTCGACATTGGCGAGAATCGCCTTGACCCGCTCGACGAGCACGGGGATTTCCTTGCTGATATCGGAGGACAGCAGCAGCATGGTGGCGTGGTTGGGGAGTGCGGGAGCGTCGAGGTCGGACGAATCGACGCGGATGCGCGCGCCGCCGACGATCGGTTTGTCCAGGGTGAAGCTGCTGTTTTCCTTCAACCAGCGCGCGTTGCGCTGCATGAATTCAGCGTGGATGACGATGCCGCCGTTGTCGTTGAGTCCGAGCGTGGTGACGCGGCCGATCTCGATCCCCGAAAACACCACCGGTACGCCGGGTGCGACGTTGTCGGCGCTGGCCGCGGCCAGTTGCAGATGGAACGTGTCCTCGAAAAATCCGCGCGCATGCAGCAGGTAGACGAGAAACGCGGCACCCAGCAAGAGCGAGGCGAGGGCAAACAGTCCGACCTTGAAATGCATTCCGTTCATTCGCGATAGAGCGGCTGGTTCCAGCTGAAGTCGAAGATTTCCCAGGTGCCGGTCATGTCGGCCTTGTCGGCGAGTTGACGCAGGAATACGGGATAGGGCACATCGTAAAGCATGGCGCCGGGGCGGTCGATGACCAGGCGCGGGCGGTGCAGGATGAGGGCGCGCGCCAGCTTGGTGACGAAACGCTGCGCGGCGCTCATGTCGGGGTCGCGCAGCGGCGCGATCGCGGCGTGACCGAGCTGCTCCAGGAGATGCAGGGCCTGGCGGTTCGACTCTGCGACGTTGAAGTGCCCGCGATAGATGGGGATGAGGGCGATGTTGTCCAGCGCCGACAGATTGGCGCGCAGCGGCAATTCGTGCGACACGCGTGCGATGTCCTCGGGCAGCGCTGCGAGAGCGTTGGCGAGTGCGTCGCGGTCGGCAAACGTGGTCAGATGTACTTGAGCGCTAATGACACCACCTCGATGGCAAAGATGGCGAAAAATACCCGCATCATGCCGCGCAGCACGGAAACCGGGACCATGAACAGCTTTTTTGGGGTTTCCAGGCCGGCGGTAACCGGGATGAGCGTGACCGCGAGGCCGAACAGGGCGCACTTGGCGAGCAGGCCGGCGACGATCGTGAAGTCGAAAATATTGGCGATGGTCCGCGTGTAGGAGTCGAATCCGGCCGTGCCGGCACCGTGGATGGCGAGATAGCCCATCGCCAGGGCCAGCAGTCCGGCGAGTCCGGCGAGCGTGATCACCGAAATGACCCCGCCGATGAGCCGCGGCAGAAATTCGAACTGCATTGGCGGAACCTTGCAGTGCGCCAGCGCATCCAATTCATTGTTGACCTGCATCAGCGCCACCTCGGTATTGATCGCGCTGCCGGAGCGCAGGGCGATGAACAGCGCGGTAAGGAAAGGCAGCAGTTCCAGCACCAGCACACGGATGGTCATTTCGCTGGCGAATTCGGCGAGGCCGAAATCGCGTGCGGTGGTGACGATGATGCTGATGATGAGCCAGGAGATTACCAGCGCATAACCGAGAAAGACGTGCAGGATCTGTACCGCGGTGAAGTACACCTGCTTGATGACGACATCGAAGGTGGCGCGGTTCCAGGTGGCAGGCTCGATCAGCAACAGCAGCGCGCGGGCAAGGAAGGCGAAGATGCCGTATCCGACGGTGAACCAGCCGACCAGCTTGGCGCCGAGCGATTCGATGGAGGCGGCGAGAGCGTTCATCGGCGCATCTTAACGCCGGAAGCGATGCTTGCGCCATGGGCGCGCAGGCCATACAGTTTTGCCGTTCGACTCCGGGGGAGAAACCATGCGAAAGATTCTGATCGGCACACTCGCGGCGCTGGGCTGGGCAGTGGCGTCTGTCGCGTCCGCGGCCACCGGCACCGTGTTGCGCGACGAGAAACTGCTCACGCAGCCGAGCGCGACGGCCGGTGTGGCGGGCAGCGTCGCCCGTGGTGCGAACGTCACCATCCTGTCCAAAGACGGCGGTTGGCTGCGCGTCACCGCCGGCAAGACCACCGGCTGGGTGCGCCTGCTGTCGGTGCGTGCCGGTGCGGGGGGACTGGGCGGTGCCGGCATCGGCGATGTCGTGGGTGCGGCCACCACGCGCTCCGACCCCACGCGGGTCGTGGCGGTGGCGGGCCTGCGCGGTCTCAATGACGAGCAACTCAAGCAGGCGAAGTTCAATGCCGACGAGCTGGCGCGCATGGAGACGCATGGCGTGACCACGGCGCAGGCGAGCGGTTTCGCCGCCCAGTCGGGGCTCGCAGCGGTCAAGATTGCGGATCTGCCGAAACCGAAGGCCGAACAGTCGACTTCGCCGTGGGGAGGAGAGTGATGAAAACGAAGCACCTCATTCTGGCTGCCCTGCTGGCGGTGACCAGCGTCCCGGCAAGTGCCTTCGATCTCGGCAAGTTTCTCGAAGACCGCGTCAACCGCGAACTGAACAAGGGCAAACCGGCACAAACCGCACCGGAGCAGTCTGCGCCCGCACAGCCTCCTCCGGCACCCGCGCAGACCGCACCGGTGCCTGCACAGACTGCCGCAGCGCCGCAACCTGCCAAGCAGAAGGTCGACCCGACGCAACTCGGTTTCGCGTTGTTCGGCGATTACTCTCTCGACGAGGAGATTCGCATCGGGCGCCAGATCGCCGGCAACCTGCTGGGCGCCGTGCCGCTGGTGCGCGACGATACCCTGCAGCGCTATGTCAACCTGGTGGGGCACTGGGTGGCGCAGCAAAGCGGCCGCAGCGAAGTTCCCTGGCGCTTCGGCGTGATCGACACCGAAGCCATCAACGCCTTCGCCGCGCCGGGTGGCTACGTGTTCATTACCAAGGGCCTGTATCGCATGCTCGACAACGAAGCCGAACTCGCTGGCGTGCTCGGGCACGAGATCGCGCATGTCACGAAAAAGCATCACCTCAAGGTGCTGAAGCAGTCGACCCTGATCAGTGCCCTGGGCCAGGCCGCAAGCCGCAAGGTACAGGGCAGCGACCCGGCGGTGCAGAATCTGATCGGCAACGGAGCCGAGATCATGGCGCGCGGCCTGGACAAGAGCGCTGAATACGAGGCGGACCGCGTCGGCATCGTGTTCGCCGCGCGCGCCGGTTACGATCCGTGGGGGCTGCCCAACGTGTTGCAGGGACTTGCCGGTCTGCCGAGCGGCGACAACCGCACCAGCCTGCTGTACAAGACCCATCCGCATGCGGCCGACCGCCTGGCCGAGCTGGGCGAGGCGGTGGGGGACCGGTTCGACGGCCTTGGTGGCAGGGACGTTGCCAACCGTTTCTACCGCTTGCGGTGAGCGCAGCCTCGACGCGGCTGGCGCAGGCGGCACTGTCCGCCCTGTTCGTCCTGCTGCTTGCCGCGCACGCCGGAGGCTGGCTCGCGCTGCCGCCGATACAGCGTGCGGAAACTTGGCTGTATGACGCCTGGCTCAGACACACGGCGCCGACGGGAGTGGACGACCGTATCGCCATCCTCGACATCGACGAGGCCAGCCTGAAGAGCGTCGGCCGCTGGCCCTGGAACCGGGCCATCATGACGGCGATGCTGGACCAATTGTTCGACCGCTATGGCGTGGCGGCGGTAGGCTTCGACGTGGTGTTCGCGGAGCCGGACACGAGTTCCGGACTTGTCACGCTTGACCAGATGGCACGCAGCGAACTGGCGGGCAACCACGAGTTCCAGGCGGCCTTGCGGCGTCTGTCGCCGCAGCTGGATTACGACGCGCGCTTCGCGCGGGCGCTCGCCGGGCGCCCGGTGTCGCTCGGCTATTACTTCAACCCGGCAGGCTTTGGCGGCGCGCGCAGCGGCGAACTGCCTTCCCCCGCACTGCCTGCCGGCACCTTCGATCCGCTGCGCCCCGGTCGGCCTGCGGCAACGGGTTTCGGCGCCAACCTGGCGGTTTTCCAGCAGGCCGCGCAGGGAGCGGGTTTCTACAACATGCGCGCCGACGAGGATGGCACGGCACGGCGCATGGCGCTGGTGAGTCCCTTTGGTGATGGCTATTACCTCTCCCTGTCGGCATCCACCCTGCGTGTGGCGTTCGGTGCCGAGCCGGCGGCCGGTGGCGTCGGCCCGGTGCGCGTGCTGGGGCGCGAATATCAGACGCCATGGCTGGAGGTCGGCGGCATGCGCATGCCGCTCGATACCGACGGCCACGTTCATGTGCCTTATCGCGCGGGCGCGCCCTTTCCCTATCTTTCCGCAGCGGATGTGCTGGCCGGCAAGGCGCCGGTGGCGCAGCTGGAAAACCGCATCGTGCTGGTCGGCTCAACCGCGCCGGGCCTGGCCGACCTGCGCGTGACGCCGTTTTCCAGCACCTTTCCGGGCGTCGAGATTCATGCGCACCTGATCGCCGGCATGCTCGACGGCACGCTGCGCGCCGTGCCGCCGTGGGCGGACGACGCACGGGTGCTGGCGGTGCTGGTGGCGAGCGTACTACTTGTGGTCGTGCTGCTGCGCTTCGGTCCAGCGGTGGGACTGATTGCCACGCTGACCCTGCTTGGCTTGCTGCTTGCAGCTTACGCTGCCGCGTGGTCGCGTTTTTTGGTCGTGCCGATGGCGGCGCCCATGCTGACGGTGTTCGGTCTGTATGCGCTCAACACCGCCTGGGGTTTCTTCGCCGCCACGCGCAGCAAGCGCCAGATCACCCGCCTGTTCGGCCAGTACGTGCCGCCGGAACTGGCCGCGGAAATGAGCCGCGATCCGGCGCACTACACCATGGAGGGCCAGTCGCGCGACATGACCGTGCTGTTCTCCGATATCCGCGGCTTCACCAACTTCTCCGAAAAGCTCCCTCCCGCCGAACTCGCGGAAGTGCTCAACGCCTACCTGTCGACCATGACACGTATCGTGCAGCAGCATCAGGGCACCATCGACAAGTACATTGGCGACGCCATCATGGCGTTCTGGAACGCGCCGGTCGATCTCGCCGACCACGCCACGCGGGCGGTCGCCACCGCACTCGACATGCAGGCGGCGCTGCCGCAGCTCAACCGGGAATTCGCCGAACGTGGCTGGCCGGAAGTGAAGATCGGCGTCGGCGTCAACACCGGGCGCATGAGCGTGGGCAACATGGGTTCTGAATTCCGCATGTCGTACACGGTGATGGGCGACGCGGTGAATCTCGGTTCGCGCCTCGAAGGCATCACAAAACAGTATGGCGTAGGGATCCTCGCCACCCAGCCCACGGTCGACGCCGATCCGGTGCATGCCTACATGAAAATCGATGTGGTACGCGTCAAGGGCAAGGAAACGCCGGTCACGATCCACGAGCCGCTCGGTGCCCGCGCGGGACTCGACGCGTCATTGCAACAGGCAGCCGCCGAATTCGGGCTCGCTTTTGCGGCTTACCAGAGGCAGGAGTGGGATGTCGCCGAAGCCGCGCTCGGCGCACTCAACGCCCGCGCGCCGCGTGCGTTGTACGATATCTACCTCGAACGCATCGCGCACTTCCGCGAAGCACCGCCACCGGGCGACTGGGACGGCGTGTTCGTCTATACGACCAAGTGACCATGAAACTCACCGTATTGGGCTGTAGCGGCGGTATCGGCAGCGGGCGGCATACCACTTGCCTCAGGATCGACGACGACGTCCTGATCGACGCCGGCAGCGGCATCACCACGCTCGACTTCGAGCAGCTGGCCATGATCGATCATGTCTTCCTGACCCACGCCCATCTCGATCATGTGCTCGGCCTGCCGCTGCTGCTCGACAGTGTCGGCGACCTGCGCACTGAACCGGTGACCGTGCACGCGCTGCCAGCGGTGCTCGACGTGCTGGCGAACCACCTCTTCAACTGGCAGCTGTGGCCCGATTTCCGCGAAATTCCGAGCAAGGAGGCGCCCTGGTTGCGTTTCGAGGCGCTGGATTTCGGCGACGCCTTGACACTCAAGGGCCGCACCGTGCGTCCGCTGCCAGTCGAACACGTGGTGCCGGCGTGCGGACTGCACGTCGCCACGCAGGCCGGGAGTCTTGTCTTCAGCGGCGATACCACGCACAGCGACGACTTCATCCGTGCGCTCAACGCCATTCCCGACCTGCGTCACCTCATCGTCGAGGCTTCGTTCGAAAATGTGCTGTGCGAGGTCGCCAAGGTATCGAAGCATCACTGGCCCGATTCTCTCGCGGCCGAACTTGCGGCGCTGAGCGTGCAGCCCCGGGTGTGGATCACCCACCTGAAACCGGGCAATGAGGGGGCGATCATGAACGAACTGCGCGCGGCTGCGCCGGAATGGGGGGTGGAGGCGTTGATGCAGGGGCAGCTGATCGAGTTGGGATGAGCTCGGATTGTCCGTTGCCACACGTCGATTGTTCTGCGGATTATCGTGTAGTCTGACGTGGCAACCATCGATGAGGATCCGACATGACTGTTCGCAATACCGGAAAGAAAATTGCCCTGGGCTTCGCTGTCGCGTGTCTGCCGCTGGTGGCGGCCAGCTTCGCAGCCTTTGTCTATCTGGTGATCGAGAAGGGTATGCAGCATGTGTTGACGGGGAGCGCGCTGGCGACGACGCTGTTCTTCGTCAGTTGCGCGATCGTGCTGTTTTTCATGAGCAAACCGCCGCGCTACGCGCTGCGGCCGTGGCACGAAAAGGAAGACGCGGACGTCGGGCCGACGTGATCCGGTGTGCTGTGACGGGAAGGTGCGCTTACGGCGCGAACCGTGCCAGCATTGCCTCGAATGCCGGTGCTTCCAGCGCTTCCCAGGCTTCGCGACCGAACAGTGTGACCGCGCCGGCCATTTCGCTCCAGCCATAGCTTCGGCTCGCGGTGTCGAGGTGTGCGCTGTCCTGCGGTACGCGGGGGATCAGGTAGAGGCCGTCGCTGGTATAGACGAGGTTGTACGGTACGCCGGCCTGGTGCAGGCGGTCGATTTCGACCCAGGCCGCGCGCGGGTCATTGATGCGCCGGCACGGCAGCGGATAGGGCTCGGTACCGCCGTTGTGGGCGAAGCGCGGATCCTGCACGGGCAGGCGCTCGGACAGGAGAAAGCTCTGGAAGTGCAGGTGATTGACCGATGCGCCGGCGCCCGCACTGTTATAGCCGAGGCACAGGCCGGACACACCGGATTGCGCGCGCACATCCCAAGCCCAGCCGTGAAGTTCGGGTGTGAGGTGCTGCGGCAGTTCGTGCGAGGGTTCCGGTACCACAAGGCCGTGCAGGCGGGCGAAGGGAAACTTGTTGTAAAGCAGGCGCGTGGCCTTGCCTTCGAGTTCGCCTTCCCACAACACTTCCCTGGTGAGGAAGGGCTTGTTGAAATGGAATCCTGCGGGATCGAAGGCTCGCAGCAGGCCGTCGAAGCGCTGGCCGCTGATGCGGGGTGGACGCAGGGCGCGCAGGGGATTGAATGTCACCTGCCATGGTCCCGCGTGCCGTGTTACCACGAGCCCCAGTTGCTCGAAGCCGATCGTGTGCAGCTTGAGGAATACCATCAGATCGTCATCGGGTTCCGTGAGTGCCGTGCCGTGCCGCAGTTCGCCAGCGATGCGCTCGGCGAGTTCGCCATGACGGCGGGCGAGCGCGGGGGCGAGCTGCGGCCACAGGCTGTCGTCGTAGGCTGCATTGGCGAGTACGAGGATATAGACACCCAGATTGGGATAGGTGGCCAGCATGCCGGCGAGGCCGTCGGCGAAGTCCTGCTGCAAGACGGCGACGGAAGCGAAGGGGGTGGTCATGGGCGGTGGCAAGATCGGGAATCGCCGCGACTATAGCAAGCCCTGCGCAAAAAGGGCCGCCGTCCTGCGACGGCGGCCCCTGCGGACCGCGTGGCAATGGGGCGATCAGCCGAACGAGTCGGCGACGATGCCCTTGTGCCACCCCATCGCGTAGCCGGCTTCCTGGGCGCGCTGTTGCGCGCTTGCGTTCGCCGGACTCAGACCGCCCGCGCCCTTGACGCCCTGCAGCTGCCCGTCTTCACCCAGACGGTATACGGCGGCGATGCTGATGCCGAAGTCCGGGCTGACCAGGCTGTAACAGGTATTGACATGGGAAGGCTGCGGCGGCGTCACCCCGCGGAACAGGGAGACAATCGCCGCGGCGGTCATCTTGGCGATGTTGTTCGCGGTATGGCCGGATTTCGGCATGGCGCCCGCGACCGAGGCGTCGCCGATGACGTGGACATTCGGCACCTTGGTCGATTCGAAAGTGAGCTGGTTGACCGGACACCATCCGGCGTCGTTGGCAAGACCCGTGGCGACCGCGAGCGGCGCTGCGCGCTGCGCCGGGATGATGTTGATGACGTCGCCCTTCTCCATGCCGCCGCTGGCGGTGTGAACGGTGCGTGCCGAAGGATCGACGCGTACGACCTTGCCGGCACTGGTGACCGGAACCCATTCGATCATGCCCGGATAGAGCTGGTCCCAGGCCTGCATGAACAAGGCCTGTTTGGAGAAATTGTCCTTGGCGTCGAGGATGAGGATCTTCGATTTCGGTTTGTGGGTCTTGAAATAGTGGGCAACCATGCTTGCCCGTTCCGGCGGGCCGGGCGGGCAGCGGAACGGCATCGGCGGTGCGGTCATGATGAAGGTACCGCCGTCGGGCATGGCGTGCAGCTGCTTATGCAGCAGCACGGTCTGCGCTCCGGCCTTCCAGGCGTGGGGCATGTGCAGCGTGGCGGCTTCGTCGTAGCCTTCGATCTCGCCCCAGCGGAAGTCGATGCCGGGCGACATCACCAAGCGGTCATAGGCGAGAGACTTGCCGCTGGCGAGGGCGACCAGGCGTTTGTCCGGGTCGACACCGACGACGCGGTCGATCACCACGTTGACGCCATGCTTGTCGCGCAGCGCATCGTAACCCTGCGTCAGGTCCTCGATCTTGCGCAGCCCGCCCAGCATCCAGTTGCTGCCGGGACAGGTCACGTAGCTGGCGTTCTGCTCCACCAATGTGACGCTGAGCCCGGGATCGTACATCCGCAGATACTTGGCGCAGGTGGCGCCACCGAAGCCACCGCCGATCACCACCACGCGTGGCGCAGCCTTGGCGGGCGACGCGCCGGACGACCTGCTGGGGGCGGTTTCACAGCCCGTGAGGCCGAACAGCGACAGGGCGCCGCCTGCACCCATCAGCTTGACGAAATTTCTGCGTGAAATCCTGGACATGGTCATTTCCCCTTCTTCTGCAGGCTGGCGAGGTAGTTCGCGGTCTCGGCGATTTCCTCGTCGCTGTAGCCGCTGGAGTGACGTCCCATGACGGTCGAGAAGCGTGCACCGGTTTTGTAGGCGCTCAGCGTCTGGATCATGCGGTCGGCCGGGATGTAGTCGATACTCGGAATGTCGCTCGGGCTGATGCCGTGGGTGCCGTGGCAGGTGTAGCAGGTGGCGGCGATCACCTGCCCGCGGGAAATGGTCTGTGCGTTCGCGGCAGCGGCGCCGAACAAGGCGAAGCCGGCGGCGCAACACGCGGCGATGTGTATCCCGTTCATACTTGCAGTCTCCTTCGTGGTGGGTGGGTGAACCGGTGTGTCACAAATCGACGCCGAACTGGAGCTGCGTACCGAGTTTCTGCTGCTTCGCACCGGCCTTGTAGGCGTCGAGCGATTCCTTCTGTGCGCGTTCCAGCGCGGCTTCTTCTTCTTCCTTGGCCTTCAGCTCCGCCTGGTGGGCGCGTTCGATCTCGGCGGCGCGCTCGGTTGCTTCGCGGCGCGCTTTTTCCTGGGACGCGAGCAGCGCTTCGCGTTGTCGCGCTTCCTTGGTGGCGGCCAGTGCGGCACGATCCTTTTCGGCCTGCTGGCGTGCGCGCTCGGCTTCCTGCTTGCGCTCGGCGGCCTGACGGGCCGTCAGTGCCGCGCGCTCCTTGCGCAGATGCTCCAGTTTTTCCTGGATGTCTTTCTGCAGTTGCTGCCCGGTCTGGCGAATACGTTCTCCCGCCGCCTTCAGACCGTCGTCGGAGACGCTGGAGGCGTCACTCTCTTCCGCCCGGACACCATTGGCGGCCAACAGGAGAGCCGCCAGACAGCCGGCGACGAGGTATGGGGCGCGAATGACTTTCATGGTGAATCCCTTTGGCGAGTGAACGCGAGGCAGCGCAGGCTGCTTCAGGTTCATCAGGCAAAACCCTTCCCAACATTGTGCCTATTACGGAGGGATTCACGACTTCTTTAGCCGAATCTTCGCGGGGATGCGCAGCGCCCCAGCACCGGGTATTTTCCCGGGGGAACCGCCAAGTCAAGCGCATACCGGGGAGTGGCTGGCGGGCCAAGGCAGGGCTGGGCTGGATGAGGGCGGCGTGGGGGCTCCGTCGAGGCACCATGCGCGGTGCCGCAGCACACCAATTCAGAGATCGCCGTTGGCGCCGGCGCGCATGACGCTGTCCATCTTGTCGCGGATTTCGAGGCCGCCCTGGCGAAGTTCCGGCGTGATCCCCATCTGCTTGCCGGCGAGGTCGAGCCAGGTGACGTCCCAGTCGAGCATGAGCAGCCAGATGTTCTTGTCGGCATCTTCCATGACCGCGATGCGGCAAGGCAGGAAAACCACCATTTCGGGAATGACCTTCAGCAGTTCGCGGCCGATTGCGATGTCGCAGAAGCTGAACACTTCGACGCGCGGGGCGGTGGTGTCGCCGAGCACGGCCTGGAAATCCTTCCACATCAGGTTGCTGCCGACGAACTTCAGGTTGACCTGGTTGGCGCGCAGCATCATGGATTCGACGACTTCGTCGAATTTCAGACCGGGCCTGGCCTTGTACTTGACGGCGAAGTAGTTCATCGCCTCGCGGGCGTCCATGCGCATCATGTTGGCCATCATCGGCATCGCCAGTTGCAGCCAGCGCTTCTTCTCCTCTGGTGCAAGGATGCGATTCATCTGGTAGTCGCGGTATGGCGGCGGCATTGCCTGCTGCAGCAGCACCGGGCCGTAAGGGGTCGGGGTGAAGCCGATCCAGCCCTGTGCGGGGGCGGACTGCAAATAGGGATTGACGGGAACCGGGTCCGGTGCGGGGGGGGTGGCCGCGAAGGCGGGCACGCTCGCCAGTGTGGCAGCGGCATACAGGATACGGCGCATCATGGAAGACTCCTGGCAGACGGCTGTGCTCATGCTACGCACGCAGATGGGCGGACGTCAATGCGTTGTCAGGCGCAGTCGCGCACGAGCCGTTCCAGCACGGCATGTTCCGTGGCGGCGGCGATGAAGTCGCCTGCACGTACCGCGGTTTCGATGCGTGCCGCGGCAGCCTGGATGTCGTGCGCCAGAACGCTGGCCGCCGCCCCCTTCAGGGCGTGCGCTTCCTTGCCGCAACGTTCGATGTCGCGCTGCGCGATGCCCAGCCGCAGGGTTTCGAGGCTCGCCTCGGTGGTCTGGCGGAACACTGTTGCCAGTTCGTCGACCAGTTCCGGGTTGCCGGGGTAGCGTGTGCGCAGCGTGTCGCGGTCGAACAGCGCCTGCGGCAGGGTGCGCTCCGCAAGGCTTTGCATCGCGGCGGCGTCGCACACGCTCTCTGGCAGCCACTGCGCGAGCATGGCGGCAAGGGCGGTCTCGGTGTAGGGCTTGCTCAGATAATCGTTGGCACCGGCCGCCAGACAGGTCTCCCGGAAACCGCTGTCGGCGTTGGCGGTGACGGCGACGATGGGAATGCGTCCGGTGGCACCGGGCAGCGCACGAATGCGACGGGTTGCTTCGAGACCGTCCATCTCGGGCATCTGCCAGTCCATCAGCACGAGATCGAAGCCGTTGTCCGCCAGTATCGCAAGCGCTTTGACGCCGCTGTCCGCCAGTGCGTGCTGAAGGCCCATTTCGCGCAACTGGTGGACGACCAGCTTCTGGTTGACCGGGTGGTCTTCCACGACCAGGACGCGACCGCGCAACTGAACGATGGCCGGTGCGGCGAGTTCCACCGGGGTGAGCGTGGTCGGTTTCAACAGCAGCATGAGGGTGAAGCGGCTACCCTGCCCAGGCGTGCTTTCTACGAGAATGCGACCGCGCATCAAGGTGGCAAGTTCGCGGCTGACTACGAGGCCCAGACCGGTACCGCCATAACGGCGCGTCGTCGAGCTGTCGGCCTGGGTGAACGCCTGAAACAGGCGCTGCTGGGTTTCCGGGCTCATGCCGATGCCGGTGTCGGTGACACTGAAGCGGCAGCCGGTTTCACCGCGCAGCCTGTCGAACTGCACGCGCAGCTTGACTTCGCCGGTATGGGTGAACTTGATCGCGTTGTCGACCAGGTTCAACAGGATCTGGCGGATGCGGGTGGGATCCCCGAGCAGTACCGCGGGAGTGTCCTTGGGCAAGGCCAGCTTCAGGATCAGATTTTTTTCCAGGGCGCGCGCCTGGAACAGCGCGACGACACTGCGCAGCAGCGCCTTCGGCGCGAAAGGAATTTCCTCGAGTGTGAGTTTCCCCGCTTCGATCTTGGAAAAATCAAGGATGTCGTTGATGATCGTAAGCAGACTTTCGGCGGAGCTTTTCAGCGTAGCGGCATAATCGCGCTGGCGGCCGTCGAGCGGGGTTTTCAGCAGCAGGTTGCTCATGCCGAGGATGCCGTGCATGGGCGTGCGGATTTCATGGCTGACGTTGGCGACGAATTCCGACTTGGCGCGTGCCATCTGTACCGCTGCGTCGCGCGCGGCTTCGCGTGCAGCCTCTGCGGCGTACCGTTCCGACACGTCGCGCATGATGGCCTGGATCACGGGCCTGCCCTCGAGCCGCATCGCGTGCAGGGCGATCTCGCTCGGGAAGGTGCTGCCGTCGACGCGGCGTGCCTGCCAATCCATTGTCGCGTGTCCCGTTTCGCGCGCCTTGCCAATCGCCTCCATTGCGTGTTCCAGTGCGGGCTTGCCGCTGGACTGGGTGGGTGTGCCGAGCTGCGGAATCGGGCTGCGCAGGAACTCGGCCACGCTGTGCATGCGGAACAGCGACAGGGTGGCCGGGTTGCAGTCGGTAAAACCGTGGTCGTCGAGGATGACGACGGCGTCGGAGTTGGTTTCGAACAGGGTCTGGTATTTCTGCTTCTCGGTCTCGAGCTGGTGCGTTTGCGACAGGAGGCGGCGCGTCACCAGCACCGCGACGATCGTGGCGAGGAACGCGGCGGAGATGCCCAGCACCAGCATCAGGTTGCGCGTCGCCTGGTAGGCGCTGAAGGTGTTGCCGAGGGCGACTTCGTTGGCCTCACGCTGGAGACTGGTCATGCTGTCGAGCGCCTCGACCAGGCGGTCCTGCAAGGGGATCGCTTCGTCCTGCATGAGCGTGAGCGCCATGGGCGTGTCGTTTTCCACCGCGGCGTCGACGACCTTGAATGCAACCGGCTGGTTGAGCTGGGTGATGAGGTCGAGGTCCTGCATCACCAGGTGCTCCACCGGCGAATCGAGCATTTCGAACAGCTGGTTGCGATCCTTGGCGTAACGCTCGCCCATTCCCAGAAAGCGCATGAACTGGTCGTCTTTTTCCCAGGGATCGATGGTGACGACGATGGTGTGCATCAGCACGGCACGGTCGCGCAGAGTGTCGCGCATGCGCGAAGCGAGGCGGGCCTTGAGGTTGTTGACCGACACCACGCGCTCCAGCTCGGCGTTCAGATCGGCCATCTGTGTCACGCCCAGACCGATGACGGCGAGCAACAGGAGCATCGTTGCCGTGAAACCGAGGCCGACGTTGAACAGCAGGCCGCGTAGCGGAGAAGGCAGCATCGGCGGCGGCTAGGAACGTGGAAAGGCGACGACGTGGTCGGCAGCGAGGCGAATGCCGATCTTTTCGCCGATGGCGTGGTCGTGGTGCGAGGGCACCAGCGACAGGGCGCGCTGGCCGCTGGGCAACCTCAGTGTGTAGAGAAAATCGGCTCCGCGGAAGGCCTTGTTCTCGACTTCGGCGAGCAGCAGGCTGTCGTCGTCGTGGATGATGTCGTCCGGGCGCAGCAGTACATCGACGGTGCAGTGGCGCATGCAGGCCGCGCAGCCGCCGGTGCCGCAGTCGATGGGAATGTGGCCGTCGAGAACGCCGAGTTCGATTTCCACCTGATGGTCGTTGATGACCTCGCCGGGCAGCAGCGCCCCCTGGCCGACGAAGTCGGCGACGAAACGGTTGGCTGGCTCGTGGTACAGGTTGTAGGGCGTGTCCCATTGCTGGATGCGGCCCTCGTGCATCACGCCGACCCAGTCGGCGAGCGCGAACGCCTCGTGCTGGTCATGGGTGACGATGAGCGCGGTGGTCGCTTCGCGGTGGAGGATGTCGCGCACTTCGAGGGAAAGCCGTTCGCGCAGCTCGACGTCGAGGTTGGAAAACGGCTCATCCATCAGGATGAGGCGCGGTCGCGGCGCCAGGGCGCGGGCCAGTGCGACCCGCTGCTGCTGGCCGCCGGAGAGCTGATGCGGGTAGTGCTGCGCCTGTCCGGCCAGGCCGACCAGTTCGAGCAGCTCCGTAACGCGGGTTTCGCGCGTTGGGCGCGGCGCATCGCGCAGCCCGAAGCCGACGTTGCCCGCAACCGTGAGATGCGGGAACAGTGCGTAATCCTGGAACACCATGCCGATGCGGCGTTTTTCCGCAGCCAGCATCCAGCCGGGGCGGCTGACGGTTTCGCCGCCGATGCGGATGCTGCCCGACTGGATTGGCTCGAAACCGGCGATACAGCGTAATGCCGTGGTCTTGCCGCAGCCGGACGGGCCGAGCAGGCAGCCGATCGCGCCTTCCGGCAGAGTGAAGGAGAGGTCGGCGATGATCTGCCGGCGGGCGTAGGCCTGCGAGACCGAATCGAGCACCAGCTCAGCCATGAGTGTGCGTTCCGCGCCAGGTGAGAAGAATGATGGGAATGATACCGGCAACCACGATGGCGAGCGACGGCAGCGCGGCGCGCGTCCATTCGCCTTCCGATGTCATTTCGAACACGCGTACGGCCAGCGTGTCCCATCCGAACGGGCGGGTCATCAGGGTGATCGGCATTTCTTTCATGATGTCGACGAAGGCGAGCGTCGCCGCGGTGAACAGACTCGCGCGCAGCATGGGCAGATGCACGCGTGCGAGCAGTTCGCCGGTGCCGGCGCCAAGGCTGCGCGCGCCCTCGTCGATCGAGCGGGTGATGCGATGCAGGCCGCTGTCGACGGGCCCGAAGCCCACCGCGAGGAAGCGTACCAGATAGGCCAGCAGCATCACCAGCAGCGTTCCCTTGAGGATGTCCGTGCCGTCGAAGCCGAACCAGGTCTGGCCGATGCCGATCACCCAGTTGTCGAGCGCGGCCACCGGAATGAACAAGCCGACCGCCAGCACCGCGCCGGGAAAGGCATAGCCGAGAGTGGCGACGCGCTGGGTCCACATCATCGCGGGGCCGGGACGCTGGCGTCCGGCGTAGGCGAGCAGCAGCGCGACCGCCACCACACCTGCCGCCCCCATGCCGGCCAGCAACAGGGAGTGCCAGGCGAATTCCCAGTAGCGTGTATCGAGATCCGTTGCGATGACCTCGCGCGCCCACAGCGCGAGCTGGACGACCGGGATGACGAATGCCACCGCCAGCACCGTTCCCGCATACAGCAGGGCGAGCGCGGCAAATGGCGGGGCGAGGCGGATGCGGCGTGTCGCCGCGCTGCGGCCGACCGCCCCGTAGCGCATTTTCGCGCGCGAACGCTGCTCGAACACCACTGCGACCAGCACCAGCAGAATCAGGATGGAGGCGAGCTGCGCCGCGGCCGGCAGGGAGAACAGGCTGTACCAGGCTTTGTAGATGGCGGTGGTGAACGTGTCGTAGTTGAACACCGCCATGGTGCCGAAGTCGGCCAGCGTTTCCATCAGCGCCAGCATCAGGCCGGCGGCGATCCATGGCCGCGCCATCGGCAGCGCCACCCGAAAGAACCCTCGCCACCGCGACAGGCCCAGCGACTGGGCCGCCTCCAGGGCGATCGCCCCTTGTGTGGCGAAGGCGTTTTTCGCGATCAGGTAGACGTAAGGATAGAGCGCCAGCGACATCACCAGGATCACGCCGCCGCGCGAGCGGATTTCCGGCAGGCCGGTCAGATTCCAGTTTGCGCGCAGCCAGGTTTGCAACGGACCGGTGAAATCGAGCAAGCCGATCGCCACGAAGGCGGTGACGTAGGCCGGCAGCGCCAGCGGCAGCAACAATGCCCAGTCGAACAGGCGTCGACCGGGAAATTCGCACATCGCGGTCAGCCAGGCCAGCGACACGCCGAGCACGCTCACCCCAAGGCCGACACCGAGCACGAGCCAGAAGGTGTTGGCCAGGAGGTCGGGCAGCACGAATTCGGCGAGGTGGGCGAGGATCTCGCCTTCGATGTCGAGGAAGGCGGAGAAGGTCACCACTACCGGCACCAGCACTAGGGCAGCGATGGCAAGGGCGCTCAGCAGCCAGGCCCGGCGTCCGGCCCAAACAAAAGCGCCCCCGAGGGGCGCTTTTACGGGAGGATTGGGGTCAACGGTAGCCGGCACGGTCCATCAATTTTACGGCCTTCGTCTGCAGGCGGCCAGCCTCCTTCACGTTGACGAGATTCTGCCTGAAGCTGCCCCACGCGGCGACCTGCTTGTCCGGTGCGACGCGCGGATTGACCGGGTACTCCATGTTGACGTCGGCAAACATGTTCTGTGCTTTCTCGGACGCCAGCCATTCGATGAGTTTTTGCGCACCCTCGGGATTGTGTGCGTGACGAGTGACGCCGGCACCGGAAATGTTCACGTGCACGCCGGCCGTCGGGCCGCTCGCATTCTGGTTGGGCCAGAAGATTTCCAGCGGCAGATTGGGACTTTTTTGCATCAGACGGCCGAAGTAATAGGTATTGACCAGCGTGACGTCGCACTGGCCGGCGGCGACCGCCTCCATCGCCTTCGTGTCGTCTGGAAATGGTGCCGTGGCGAGGTTGGCGACCCAGCCCCTGACGATGTTTTCGGTTTTGTCCTCGCCGTAGGCGTGGATCATCATCGCCACCAGGCTCTGATTGTAGACCTTCTTCGAGGTGCGCAGGCAGAGGCGGTTCTTCCATTTCGGCTGCGCCAGGTCCTCGTAGGTCGTCAGCTCGCCCGGTTTCACGCGGTTGGGGTTGTACACCAGCGTGCGCGCGCGTACCGAGAGGCCGAACCATTCGTTGTCCGGATCGCGCAAATGCGGCGGAATGGCGGTTTCGAGCGCCTTCGAATGCACCGGACGCAGGAGGCCTTCTTCCGCCGCCTGCCACAGGTTGCCTGCGTCGACCGTCAGCAGCATGTCCGCCGGCGTATTTTTGCCTTCCGCCTTCAGGCGCGCCATCAATGGACCTTCCTTGTCGGTGATGAACCGGATGGAGGTGCCGGTTTCCCGGGTGTAGGCATCGAACAGCGGCTTGATCAACTGTTCGTTGCGCGCCGAGTAGACGACGACTTCCTGCGCCAGGGCGGGCAGGGCGGCAGCGGCGAGGGCGATTGCTGCGACGAAACGGGCGATTGACATGACGGAAAACCCTGTGACTGGGAAAGGGGGCCAGTATATAACAAATGAGAATGGGTATCAATCACGAACTCTGATCCCGGATCGCGCCGCCGACTCCGCGGCGGCCCATTGCCTTGCAAAAATGGCACTGAAAAAAGACAGGCCGCGATTCGACCGCGCACGCGAACCCTCTGCCGGTGATGGCCCCGGGATCCAATGGAACTCACAGCGCTCATTCGCGGCGAAACTGGATCAGGGTGGTGAGTGCTCCCTCGAACAACGCTTCCAGCCGCACGGTGCCCGGGTGTTCCTCGATCGTGAGTCCGGGCTGTGAGGGGGGCGACACGTCGACCACGCTGATCAGGGCAGCCGGATAGTCGACCTGCAGGCTTACGTGCATCGGGTAATAGCCATCGAGAAACTTGCGCAGGTAGGGGCCGTTCTGCAGCACGAAGAATCCCTCGCCGCGGTCGCGCAGTGCACGTGTTTCGGCGCCGAGGCACAGGCGCGCGTCGGGTGTGATCCCCGCCAGCTGCACACTTGCACCGTCTACCCAGGTGGACTCGATGTGTGTGGCCTCCAGCACGCGCAGGCTGCGAACGTGACCCTCGCGGAAGGTGATCTGGGCGCGCGGCACGGCGTCCAGGCGATCGTGACATTGCGTCAGCCGCACCCAGCCGTTTTCCAGGCTCGCGGCATCGATGCGGATGCGGTTCTGGTGATGGTGCGGCGCGCGCGTGGGCGGCGCGGTCAGGAAGTGCAGGGCGCCTTCGTTGACGCTGCCTGCGCTGGCAAATTCGGCGTCTGCCTCGGCGTGCGCGGGCGGCGCTGCCAGCAACGCGAGCAACAGTAAGCTAGTCCGCAGCCGCCATGGCGACACGGTCGTCCCCAGGCGAGGCGACACGCCGCGCGCCATCGAAGCGTTCATGCCAGTAACGCTCGTCGAGGCTGGAAACCATGACTCGACCGGTGCGGCTGCTCGTCGCATGCACGAAACGCCGGTCGCCCAGATAGATGCCGACATGGGAAAACGCCCGGTTGAGGGTGTTGAAGAAGACCAGGTCGCCGGGACGAAGTTCGGCGGATTCGAGGATTTGTGTCGATTCGCTGAGGGCGCGGGTGTCGCGTGGCAGAGCGAGGCCGGCAACCTGGCGGAAGACGTGGCCGACGAAGCCGCTGCAGTCCAGCCCGGTCTCCGGCGCGTCGCCGCCCAGCCGGTAGGGGCTGCCGACCAGGCTCACCGCGTACATCGGCACGTCTTCGGCGGATGTTTCGGCGTGTGCGACCGGCAGCCACAGCAGACAGGACAGGAACAGGCTGGCAGGGAATTTCATGTGGGCCAATGTACTCTATTATTCAAGAAGGAACGGCCAATCAACGTGAATCTTCTGACGAGGACCTTACCATGAACGATACCGTGACATCGGCAGGCGGCGATTCGAACACCCCGGAAACCACCCAGCTCGTGCAATGGCAGGCCGAGGCCGCACAGGCCGCAAACGAGGCTGACCTGCGCGAACGCGTGCGCGATCTGACTGCGCGGGCGCTGCACGAGCGGCGCATGGCGTTCGCCGACATGCGCGCGATCGTGTCGGCGATCGTGTCGGGCGTGGGCAGCGGCCTGACGGCGCGAGGTGGAGAGATTCGCGCGCATCTGAAAGAGGCGGTAGCGGGGGTGGACGAAGCCGTAGGCAGCGCCGCCCAGCGGGCATCGTACACGCTGCAGGAAGCTGCGGAGGCGGGGCGTGCATTCAAGGAGAACGAACTGAAAACCAGCCTGGAGCAGCTGCGCGATCTCGAAGGGCAGCTGGTCGACACGCTGAAGGACACGGCCGCGCAGTCGGGCGGCAAGCTGAAGGAGGAACTCGGCTATTTGAGCGATCACCTGCGGCACAGTGGCACCCACACGGGTGAGCAGGTACGCGCGGCGCTGGAGCGCCTGGCGCGCGGCCTCAAGGCAAGCGGTGCGGCGGGGCGGGCCGGACTGAGCGAATCCGCACACACCGCGACGGATCGTCTCGCGCAGGTGGCGAGCGGCATGCTCGAGGCGCTGGCGGATTCGCTCAAACGGCAGAGTGAAAGGCTGCGATCCTGAGCAAAGGCAATTCTGCCGGCCCAGCATGGGCCGCTTGCGGCTAAACTCCCGGCATTGCCGCTTCCAACGCCACCACGATGCTCTGGGAAACCCTGTCGATCGTTCGCGACCTGCCGCGCCTGCACGAAATCGCCTCGGTGATGATCCGCTATGGCTGGGGCGATCTGGTGCGGGTGCTCGGCATCGGCGGTGTGCTGGAGCGGGCCGGGCGCGTGCTGCACTGGCAAAGCACCAGCGAGATCGCGCAGCTCGACGCGCCAGTGCGCATTCGCCGCGCGCTGCAGGAACTCGGGCCGACCTTCGTCAAGCTGGGGCAGGTGCTGGCGACACGGGTCGATCTGTTTCCGCCGCACTGGATCGTCGAATTCGAAAAAATGCACAACCAGGTGCCGGCGGTGCCCTACGCGACACTGCGCCCGGAATTGCTGCGCGCGCTGAAGGGCGATCCCGAGACGCTGTTCGCGACATTCGATCCGGTGCCGCTCGCCGCCGCATCGATCGCCCAGGTGCACCGCGCCACCCTGCACGATGGCACGCCGGTGGTGGTGAAGGTGCGCCGACCCGGAATCGA